>JAFTZY010000078.1 GCA_017460955.1 Oscillospiraceae bacterium | reverse complement strand
TGGTACGTTTTTTAGTCTCGTACTTGACTTCTCTCTTGATTCCTAAGAATCAACAAGGGTTCCAGTTTCAGTCTTTTCTTGCCTTCTTAGCATTGTTCACTTTTCAAGATGCAGTGCGCTTGCCGCTCTTCGCGACAGCTTATTTATTATACCACATTTCTCCGATCTTGTCAAGCCCTTTTTCAAACTTTTTCTCGGAAATTTTTGCGGTATGTCCTCGCGGGGAGCCTGTCCCCTGACGACTTAATTATTATACCACAGCTTCCACAGTTTGTCAAGCAGAAGAAATGCTTCAAATCCATGTTGAATTTCATAATTTTGCACAATTATGATAGGTCTTATCCCCGCTTGCTGCCACGGACACATTGACAGGATCGCTGCAGCGTGGTATGATATAGGAAAACGTATCGGGAGGGGATCTCATGGGGAGCAAGCATCGGCATCGCCGCAGAAAGCGGCTCTCTTCCGAGGAAGCAGCGCGAAGACAGCGTCTGCGAGAGCAGCGGGCTGAAACGAAGCGAAGGAAGAAACGGTTTCTTGCTGTAAAAATACTTCTCGGTATCCTGGCCGGTGTGCTGGTGATCGGATTCAGCCTGTATCTGGGTATCTCCGGGCATGAGCATGCGATGTACCGATATGATACTGTGCTCATTCTGATCGCCGCTGTGCTGACGGATCGCAGCGGCTTCCGGGAACTGCTGTTTATGCGGTATCCGGAACATTTCCCGTTTGCTGATTTTCTGAAACGGCATATTTCCGGGAGACGCTTCTGGATGGAACTGGCAAGAACGATTTTTTATGCCGCCATTTGTGCAATAGCACTGTGGGAGCGCCTGTACCCCTTCTGTGCTCCTGTGGTCGTGGGCACGATCGTGATCGGGTACGGGTACCTCATCACCGATCAGAATGACCTGTACACGTTCGACAAGACATCCGCGGGCTCCGATACGGCACTGTATCTTATTTTTGCAGGACTTTTCGGGATCGCCTTCTTTTCCAGGCAGCAGGGGCAGGTCCCGTCCCTTCCGGTACTGATCGGCAGCCTTCTCATAACCGCTGCATATCTGCTGTTTGCGAAAAGCGACAAAAAGATCCCCCGTGCCTTGGAGCTGTATATTCTTTCCGGACCCGACCTCCTTACAGTCATCCTGATCCTCCAATCACTGTACCCATAATACAGCGATCAAGCAGCCGGCAGATGCCGGCTGCTTGATCGTTTCAATGGTATGTTTGGGATCAGCCGGCATTCTCGTCGGACATGAGCTTGACCATGACGGCCTTCTGCGCATGGAGACGGTTCTCGGCCTCGTCGAAGATCTCGGCGGCATGGGCCTCGAACACCTTCGCGGTGATCTCCTCCTCGCGGTGGGCGGGCAGGCAGTGCATCACCATGGCATCGGCATGGGCGGCAGCCATGATCTCGTCGTTGATCTGGTAGCCCTTGAAGGCGATCTTGCGCTTTTCGATCTCGGCCTCCATGCCCATGGACGACCAGACGTCCGTGATGAGCACATCGGCATCGGCAGCTGCCTCGAGCGGGCTGCTTGTGATGGAGAAGCAGTCGTATCCGGCGGCAAAATCCATCACCTGTGCATCGGGGCGGTAATCGTCCGGGCAGGCCACGGACACGGCCATGCCGGCCTTGAGGCCGCCGACGATGAGGGAATTGGCCATGTTGTTGCCGTCACCGATGTAGCACATCTTCAGGCCGTCGAAGGTATCCTTATACTCACGGATGGTCAGCAGATCCGCCAGCACCTGGCAGGGGTGACAGAAATCCGTCAGGCCGTTGATGACCGGGATGGAGCCGTAGCTTGCCAGGTCCTCGACCTCCTGCTGAGCGAAGGTGCGGATCATAATGCCGTCGAGGTAGCGGGAGAGGACGCGGGCGGTATCCTGCACGGGCTCGCCGCGGCCGATCTGGAGGTCGTTTGCCGACAGGAAGAGCGGATAGCCGCCGAGCTGGTGCATGCCGGTCTCGAAGGAGACGCGGGTGCGGGTGGAGGCCTTCTGGAAGATCATGCCCAGGGTCTTTCCCTCGAGGATGGGATGCGGGATGCCGTGCTTGGTCTGGTACTTGAGCTTGTCGGCAAGGTCGAGAATGTCAAAGATCTCCTGCTGGCTCAGGTCCAGCATTTTCAGTAAATGTTTCATGGGTTACCTCCTGTATCGGTTACTTGATTTTGGAAAAGCACTTATCCGCCGCTACGGCCAGCAGCGGGATATAATCGTCAAAATAGGGGTCGTCAATGACGAGCTGGTACATCGGCTCGTTGTTGGTCTGGCGCTCGGTATGCATCTCACCGATCTGCTGCCTGCCCGACAGGATCTTATAATCCTTATAATCGTCCGTTCCCTTGAGCTCGATCTTCGTCTTATCCGACTCAAAGAGCACACTCGGGTCCACATACAGGGACTTGCAGCTGACCTTGATGACCGTTTGGTCATTGAAGAAAATATCGAAGGCCGGCTTCTTTCCCGATGCCGTCCGCTGCATCGTGTACAGCGCATAGCCGCTGGCATCGTGCAGGGTGGTGATGGGATTCCCGAACAGCTTCTTGGCCTTGGTGACCGTATAGATCGTGCGCTCCTTGGGGTCATTGATGATGTATTTTCCGCCGCCCTTGGGTATGATCCTCAGCTCCATCTTCATCCCTCCAGTACATTGCAAAGAATATCCGCACCGCGCTGCAGCTCCTCCGGCGTGATGGTCAGCGGCGGCAGCAGGCGGACGCGATCCTTGGCCGTGAGCACGAGCAGTCCCTTGTCAAGGCAGCTCTTGAGCACATCCGGTGCCTTCTTCGTTTTCAGGGAGATCCCGACCATGAGGCCCAGGCCCGAGACCGCTTCGACCTCATCGACTGCCGCGAGGCGTTCGCGCAGTGTGCGGCTCTTCTCCCGGATGCTCTCGAGCATCCCCGGCGCTGCGAGCGTATCGAGCACGGCGAGCGCACCGGCGCAGACCACGGGGTTGCCGCCGAAGGTGGAGCCGTGGGCGCCCTTGCCGAGCACGTCGGCGCATTTCTCGGAGGCCAGGCACACACCGATGGGCAGGCCCCCGCCAAGGCCCTTGGCTGCCGTGGTCACATCCGCCCGGATGCCGAAGTGCTCCCCGGCGAAGAGGTAGCCCGTGCGGCCGATGCCGGTCTGCACCTCGTCCGCGATCATGAGGATGTCACGCTCATCGCACACCCTGCGGATCTCCTGCACAAAGTCCTTGTCGAGCGCCATGACGCCGCCCTCGCCCTGCACATACTCGATCATAACGGCACACACGGTATCATCGAGCTTCTCGTGCAGATCGGCGATGTCGTTGGCGCGGACAAAGCGGAAGTCCTCCACGAAGGGGAAGAAGTAGTTGTGGAACACATCCTGCCCCGTGGCCGAGAGGGTCGCGATCGTGCGGCCGTGGAAGGAATTGACCAGCGTCAGGATGGTGGAACGCCCCTTGCCGTACTTGTCAAAGCTGTATTTGCGGGCGAGCTTGATGGCGCATTCATTGGCCTCCGCGCCGCTGTTGCCGAAGAACAGCTTGGCATAGCCCGCCATGCTGCAAAGCCGTTCGGCAAGCTGTGCCTGGGGGGCATGGTAGAACAGGTTGGAGGTATGCTGCACGGTCCGCACCTGCGCACACACGGCATCCGCCCAGGCTGCATTGCAGTAGCCGAGGGAGGTGGTACCGATGCCGCTGCCGAAATCAATGTAGGTCCGACCCGCTTCGTCATGGCAGGTAGCGCCGCTGCCGTCATGGATGACCAGGTCGCTGCGCCCGTAGGTGGGCATGATATATTGGTTGGTCTGTTCGATGGTACTCATAACTCCACTCCTTAACACATTAAAACATCAGATGATTCCATAGTATTGCACTGCAAGTGCGGTATACGCGATCAGTGTCCCGATCCCGACGCACAGGCACACGGGCCTGCGCAGGCTGTGCCGGTGCCGGACCGGCTCGCACAGGGAGGGGTTCCTCGCATCGTAGCAGATGCGGATCTCCTCGCCCGTCCGGTAGCTGTACTGCCACTCCGGCAGAAAGCGCCGGGAGACGGCATCGACCGGCCCCTCATCCGTTTCAAACCGCAGCCTTGGCGCGAGTGCGCGCATCTCGCCGGAGCCGCGCCGATGGACGCGCTGCACGGCACTGCCGGTGACCCGGGCGCGTACATAGCGCCTGTGCCGGATCTGCGGATGGAGCTCCGGCACAAGGCCGAGCACGATGCACAGCACGGACACGATCACGGGAGAGGCAAGGATCAGCTTCATCGGAACTGCGTGCCGATGCCCTCGTTTGACAGCATTTCAATGAGGATGGAATGCGGCACGCGCCCGTCGATGATGGCGGTCTTTTTCACGCCCCGTCTGACGGCCTCCACGCAGCAGTCCACCTTCGGGATCATGCCGCCGGAGATGATGCCGCGCTTTTTCATGAAGGGCACCTCGCTGACATTGACCTGGGAGATCAGGGTGGACGGATCGTCCTTGTCCCGCAGAAGTCCCACGATGTCGGTCAGGAGGATGAGGTTCTCCGCCTTGAGCTCGGCGGCGATGCGGGCGGCAGCGGTGTCGGCATTGATATTGTATGCCTGTCCCTGCTCGTCGCATGCGACCGTGGCAATGACCGGGATGACGCCGTTTGTGAGCGCATCGGTGATGGGCTTGGTGTTGACCTTGCAGATCTTCCCGACAAAGCCCAGGTCCTCGTCATTCGGCCCGTAGGCACGCTCGGCCAGGAGCATGTTCTCATCGATGCCGCACAGTCCCACGGCGCATCCGCCCGTGCCGGACAGGAGCGTCACCAGCTCCTTGTTGACCTTGCCCGAGAGCACCATCTTGACCACATCGACCGTGGCTTCGTCCGTGTACCGCAGCCCGCCGATGAAGCGGCTCTCGATCCCCAGACGCCCGAGCATCTCATTGATCTCCGGGCCGCCGCCGTGGACGAGCACGACCTTGACGCCCACGAGCGTGAGCAGGACGATGTCGCTCATGACCGCCTGCTTGAGCACCTCATTGGTCATGGCGTTGCCGCCGTACTTGATGACAACGACCTTGTTGTTGTATTTCTGGATATGCGGCAGGGCATCGATGATGACCCTTGCCCTGACCGCTGTGGAAATGCTTTCCTTCATCTCTTCCATGCTCGTCAACCCCTTAGCTTCTGTAATCGCCGTTGATGCGGACATAATCATACGTCAGATCGCAGCCCCAGCACACGGCGGTGCCGATGCCGTCCCCGATCGTGACATGCACAAGGATCTCCTCCTCGGACAGGATCTGCTTGGCAAGTGCCTCGGAGAAGTCCACGCCGGCGCCGTTTTTGCACACGAGGATACTCCCCCCGGCGGACGCGAGCGTCACATCCACCCGAGAGATGTCAAACTCCGCCGGTGCATAGCCGACCGCGCAGAGAATGCGGCCCCAGTTGGCGTCCTCGCCGAAAACAGCGGCCTTGAAAAGGCTCGAGGTGATGACGGATTTTGCAACGATCTCGGCCGTCCGGTCATCGGCTGCGCCGTCCGTCAGGCACTCGATGAGCTTGGTGGCGCCCTCGCCGTCCCTTGCCATCATGCGGGCTAAATTCATCAGCACAGCATACAGCGCATCGCGGAAGGTATCGTAGGCCTCGCCCTCGGAATGGACGGGCTCGTTTCCGGCCCCGTCCCCGGCCAAGATGCAGACCATATCGTTCGTGGAGGTATCGCCGTCCACGCTGACGCGGTTGAGCGTGAGTCCGACCACATCCCGCAGCGCCTGCTGCAGGAGCCCGGGAGCGATCTCACAGTCGGTGGTCAGGAAGGTCAGGGTGGTGGCCATGTTCGGATGGATCATGCCGCTGCCCTTGAGCATGCCGCCGATACGGCAGGTCACGCCGCCCAGGGAAAATTCCACGGCCGCCTCCTTGGGGCGGGTATCGGTGGTCATGATGGCCTCGACTGCCGCTGCATTGCCGTGCTCGCTCAGACTCTGTGCCAATTCGGGAACTGCCTGTTCGATCGGTTCAATGGGCAGGGGCTGCCCGATGACGCCGGTGGAGGCGACGATGATGTCCTCCGGTGCAAGCCCGAGTGCATCGGCGGCTGCCTTGCACATCCGCTCGGCCTTCTGCGCGCCGTCGGCATTGCAGGTATTGGCATTGACGGAATTGACGATCACGGCCTGCGCCCTGCCATCGCTCAGGTGCCGTCTGGTCACGGCAATGGGAGCGCCCTGGACCTTGTTGGTCGTATACATGGCCGCTGCCGTACAGGGCTTGTCGGCGCAGATGATCGCAAGGTCATTTTTCTGCTTTCCCTGTACCGGTGCTGCGGGTGCATCCTCCGTCAGCGCCTTGTGCGCCAGACCGCAGTGGATGCCGCCGGCACGAAATCCCTTGGCAGCACAGACGCCGCCCTCTACAAAGGCAAAGCCCTTGAATTCCTTCATTTTCATGGAATGACCCTCCTCACAGCAGACCCGTGGTCTCGTCGATCCCCATCATGATGTTCAGGCACTGCACCGCCGCACCCGACGCACCCTTGCCGAGGTTGTCAAGGCGGGCACACAGCAGGATCTGCTCGTCGTTGCCGAAGGTGAAGATCTCGAGCTTGTTCTGCCCGGACAGCGTGTTCGAGGCAAGGAAGAAGCTCTTCTGCTCCTCATCGGCCATCACGGGATTGACCGTGACGAGCCTTGCGCCCTCGTAATGTGCCCGGTACGTCTCGTTCACGGCCGCAAGTGTGACCTTGCTGCCAAGCGTCCTTGTCTGGAGCGGAACGGACACGACCATGCCGCTGTAGTAATCGCAGATGATCGGGTTGAACATGGGGGTATGGGTGAGCCCGGAGAATTTCTGCATCTCCGGGAGATGCTTGTGGTGCTGGGAGAGCGCATACTGCCGGGGGGAGCCGAACTCCGCCGGGCGGTCCCCGCTCTCATACACCGCAATGGCCTTCTTGCCGGCACCGCTGTAGCCGGAGGTCGCATAGGCAAAGACCGGATAGTCCGCCGGTACGATCCCCGCCTTCACCAGGGGATGCAGGAGGGACACAAAGCCGCTTGCATAGCAGCCGGGCACGGCGGTCTTGTCAGAGGAGGCGATCTTCTCACGGAATGCCGCCCCGAGCTCCGGGAAGCCGTAGGCCCAGTCAGGATTTGTCCGGTGTGCGGTGGATGCGTCGATGAAGCGTGTTCTGCCGCCGGCGAGCGCCACGGCCTCGCGTGCGGCGTCGTCGGGCAGGCACAGGAAGGTGAAATCCGCCCGCGCCATCATTTCGGCGCGTTTGTCATTGTTATGCCGATCCTCATCGGCGATCTTCAGAAGCGTGATATCGTCCCGGGCTTCCAGGCGGGATACGATCTTCAGGCCCGTTGTACCGGCCTGACCGTCAATATAAACTGATGCGGACATGGCACCGTCCTCCTTATTCTTCTTCGTCATCCTCATCATCCGGCTCCGGTTCGCGGGGGCATTTCCACAGACTGTAGGCACAGCAGCCCACCAGGCACACGATCCCCCAGATCACGGAGATGGCATAGCTGTTGATGAATGCGCCGATCAGGAGCTCCCCGGCAAACCAGACGATGGCCGAGAGCGCCGTCAGCGCCAGGATGAATTTGACCGCACGGCGTTTCATGCGCGGTCCGTCTCAAGCCATGCACGCAGCGCATCGAGCTGCATACGCACGGCCTCCGGCGAGGGGCCGCCGTAGGACGAGCGCTCCCGCACACAGGTATCCAGGCTGATGGCGGTGTAGACGTCCTCGTCAAAGAGCGGCGTCATTTCCCGGTAGGCCTCGATCGGCAGCGTCTCGAGGGTCAGTCCCTCGGCGATGCACCTTGCCACGAGCGTCCCGGTGATCTTGTACGCATCCCGGAAGGGCATGCCCTTCTTGACGAGATAGTCGGCGCAGTCGGTGGCGTTGATGAAGCCGCGGGCAGCGGCAGCACGCATGTTGTCCGGGAGCACGCGCATGGTCGAGAGCATGGGGATGAAGGTGGTCACGCAGAGCTTGACATTGTCGATGGCGTCGAAAATGGCCTCCTTATCCTCCTGCATATCCTTATTATATGCCAGCGGCAGGCCCTTGAGCATGGACAGGAGCGTCACAAGATCACCCGTCACTCTGCCGGTCTTGCCGCGGATGAGCTCGGTCACATCGGGGTTCTTCTTCTGCGGCATGATCGACGAGCCCGTGGCATAGGCATCATCGAGCTCGACGAACTTGAATTCCCACGAGCACCACAGGATGATCTCCTCGGAAAAGCGCGACAGGTGCGTCATCAGAAGCGAGAGCGCACATCCGAGCTCCACGCAGAAATCCCGGTCGGACACGCCGTCCAGGCTGTTGGCGGTGGGGGCATCAAAGCCCAGGAGCTGCGCTGTCCGGAAGCGGTCGATGGGGTAGGTCGTACCGGCCAGTGCGCCCGAGCCCAGGGGGCTCTCGTTCATGCGCTTTGCGGTATCCTCGAGTCTCCCCATATCCCGCCGCAGCATCTGTGCATAGCAAAGAAGATGGTGGGCGAACGTGATCGGCTGCGCTCTTTGCAGGTGCGTATAGCCGGGCATGATCGTCTCGGTATGCGCCGCTGCAAGATCGCAGATGGTCTCCATCAGGCGGCGGACAAGGTCTTTGATCTCTGCGATCTCATCGCGCAGGTACAGCCGGATGTCCAGTGCGACCTGGTCGTTTCTGGATCTTGCGGTATGCAGCCGTTTTCCGGTGCTGCCAAGGCGTTTGGTCAGCTCCGCCTCCACGAACATGTGGATGTCCTCCGCATTCGGATCGAATACGAGTGCGCCGCTCTGAATGTCCTCCAGGATCCCCTGGAGCCCCTTCACAATGGCTTCGCTCTCCGAGCTTTCAATGATACCGCACTCCCCGAGCATGGTCGCATGTGCGATGCTGCCGCGGATGTCCTGTGCGAACATTCTGGCATCAAAGCTGATGGAGGAGTTGAACGCATTGACAGTGCTGTCCACCTCTTTTGAAAATCTGCCGGCCCAAAGTGCCATGATCCTTCCTCCCCGTTAGAAATGCAAACGCCGGAGGCTTTATCGGAAAGCCTCCGAGCTTGCGAAATATCAAATGATTACGAATTGTGCAGCTCCTTGTAGGCTGCAAGCAGATCCCGCACGGGAACGCCCTCGATCTTCGCATCGTCCCAGATGCAGTTCTCAAAATCCGCGCCCTCGAACGCGCAGTCCCTGAATGTGCTGTCGTTGAACGTCACATGCGTAAAATGCGAATCCTGAATGGCGGTATGCTTCATATCCGTGTGTACCAGATTGACATCCCGGTAGACGGTCTTGTGCATATCCACGGCCTGGAAGGAAGCGTACTTCATGGCCAGGTTGCGGAACTGCGCATGCTGCATGCTGCACTCCTCGATACGCACCTCGTCCAGGTTCGTTCCCATCACGGCCGAGCAGAGCATATTGGCATTGCTGAACACGGCGCATTCGAGATCGACCTCCTCAAAGACGGCAGTGCGCAGGTTCTCGTCCTTGACGACCTTCTTGGCGACCGGCCCCTTTGCAGCGGCCAGCTCCGTCTCCTCGTCAAAGTCCACGTCCCGGTCATCGAGGTCACTGAGTACCCTGGTGCGGTCGGCCTTCACGGCCTGTTCCTTATCCGTATCGCTCACGATGGTCACCTTATTTCCTTACTTCTCTTCCCGGGCACGCTTCTGCTCGAGCTTGGCTCTTACCTTGATCGGCAGGCCGAACAGATTGATAAAGCCTGCGCTGTCCTTCTGATCGTATACCTCATCGGCATCGAAGGTAGCGACCTCCTCATCATACAGCGTATACGGAGAGGTCACGCCGGCATTGATGATGTTGCCCTTGTAGAGCTTGAGGCGGACATCGCCCGTCACGGTCTTCTGTGTCTCGGTCACGAAGGCGCTCATGGCCTCACGCAGCGGGGTGTACCACTGGCCGTTGTAGACGATGTCGGCGAACTTGATGCCCAGGTACTGCTTGATGCGGGCGGTCTCCTTGTCGATGGTGATCGTCTCGAGCACCTCATGCGCATGGTAGAGGATGGCGCCGCCGGGGGTCTCATACACACCGCGGGACTTCATGCCGACCAGACGGTTCTCCACAAGGTCTGCAAGGCCGATGCCGTTCTCGCCGCCGAGCTTGTTGAGCGTGGTGACGATCTCGGTACCGTTCATCTCCTTGCCGTCGATGGCGGTCGGAACGCCCTTCTCAAAGTGGATGGTCACATAGGTGGGCTTGTCCGGTGCCTGGAGCGGGGAGACGCCCATTTCCAGGAAGCCCGGCTTCTCATACTGCGGCTCGTTGGCCGGATCCTCGAGGTCCAGACCCTCGTGGGACAGGTGCCAGATGTTCTTGTCCTTGGAGTAATTGGTCTCGCGGTTGATCTTCAGCGGGATGTTGTGTGCCTCGGCATAGTCGATCTCCTCGTCGCGGCTCTTCAGATCCCAGATACGCCACGGAGCGATGATCTTCATATCCGGTGCGAAGGCCTTGATGGCCAGCTCGAAGCGCACCTGGTCGTTGCCCTTGCCGGTGCAGCCGTGGCAGATCGCATCCGCGCCCTCCTTCAGGGCGATCTCTGCGATGCGCTTGGCAATGATCGGACGTGCAAAGGACGTACCCAGCATATAGCGGTTCTCATAGATCGCGCCGGCCTGTACGGTCGGGAAAACATAATCCGTGATGAACTCCTCCGTCAGGTCCTCGATGTACAGCTTGGATGCGCCGGTCTTGAGTGCCTTCTCCTCGAGGCCGTCGAGCTCCGTGCCCTGGCCGACATTGCCGGATACGGCGATGACCTCGCAGTTGTTGTAGTTTTCCTTCAGCCACGGGATGATGATGGATGTATCCAGACCTCCGGAATATGCCAGTACGACTTTTTTGATCTCATTTGCCATGATGGTTCCCTCCTGAATCCGCGGACCCCTCCTTCCGAAGAGGTCCTGTGTTTTAAAACACTATCATTATACACCATCCGGGTGGTATTGTCAAGTCTTTTTGCATAGATATGCAGCTTAATTTTTTGAAATCCGGAAAAAGCTGCGTTTTGAATGAATATTATGCATATTATTCTGCATATTCCGTGTATTGTGAATCTTCATGCTCCTTGGATACCCGGTGCTGACGGACCGGTGCGTTTTTCCACATGCAGCCATATTGGACAAGTTAGCAGTTCCTGTCCGATCTTTGCATAATATCACTTTTTCTCTCCTCCGATTTAGGGATCCTGTACAAGACCCCTCCGGAAGGCCGGAGCGTCCCGCCCCCTTAAAGCACAGGCGCGGAGGTCTCCACAGCTTCTTCACAGTCAGGCTTCGACACGATCCGCGCAAAATCGTCCAACTTCAACGGGATCCCTTATTTTCTCCCCGTTGCAACTTCCCCCATTTTATGATAAAATATGCTTTGTAGAGCAAAGGAGGAGCAGGAGCAAATGAACAACAAAACCAAAGTGCTCATCGGAGACGACACTGTGGATTACGGCATCACAACGGCCAGTGCGCTGCGCAACTGCGGGATGTATGCCTTTACCCGGCGCAAGGACGGGAACCTTTTATACAATACGATCCTTGAGGAGCAGCCGGACGTGGTGCTCATCGAGGCAGTCATGCCGCACATGGACGCCATTGAGCTCATCAAGCGCACCAAGGCGGCGGTCCGGGAGCGCTCCCTGAAATTCCCGGCCTTCATCGTGACCTCCGGATATGACAACCCCTTTGTGGAGCGCCAGATCATGGAGCAGGGCGCTGCCTATTTCATGCTGCGTCCCTTTGATCTGTCCGCGCTTGCCGACCGGATCACGAGCCTGACGGCCGGTACAGTACCCCGGAGCGAGCGCGGCGGTGATCTCGAGCTCATCGTGACCGATGTGATCCATCAGCTCGGCGTTCCCGCCCACATCAAGGGCTATCACTATCTGCGGGCGGCGATCCTGGCCTCCATCGACAATGCAGAGCTTCTTGAGAGCGTCACGAAGCTTTTGTATCCGGCGGTCGCCAGCCAGTTCAACACCACGCCCTCCCGTGTCGAGCGTGCCATCCGCCACGCCATTGAGATCGCATGGGACCGCGGGGATCTGGATATGCTCAATGATTTCTTCGGCTACACGGTCAACACCTGCAAGGGCAAGCCCACCAATTCGGAATTCATTGCCCTCATCACGGACAAGCTGCGCCTCCAGCGCAAGAGCGGCGGTCTTGTTCAGAGCGGCGGCCTGAGCCGGATGCTTTCCGCAAAATAAAATAAGGACGGAAGGTCTCCCCTCCGTCCAAGGTGCCCGTCACGGCGCATCATACCGTATTCGGGATCTTATCCTGCTGCTCGGCGTACTTTGACGCATTGAGCTTTCCCGTGTCATTGACCAGATAGTCCGTGGCACGAAAGGCGCCAAAGCGCATGGGCGGATCGTATGTGATGTTCACATAGTCCCCGTCCACCTCCAGGATGATCTCCAGATGCTCCGGCAGCACGGTCCCGTACTTCTTTTTGGTGTAGAAAATATACTCGTCGATCTCTCTTTGGGACAGCGTCCCGCCCTTCACAGTGACCTTGAACATCATTCGCCGCTCCTCTCTGTATGGGATTTGTTATATTATAACATATTCCGGCGCAGAATGCAAGCCTTTTTCTACATTTTCGGAAATTGTTTTTCTCCTCCCTCCTATGGTATACTATTAGAGTATGCCATATACGGCTGGAAGGAGCGAATACCATGATCACAGTGAGCGATGTGAGCCTGTCCTTCGGGGGCTCTTTGCTGTTCAAGAACGTCAATCTCAAATTCACCGGCGGCAACTGCTACGGTGTCATCGGTGCCAACGGTGCCGGGAAATCCACCTTTCTGAAGATCCTGTGCGGAGAGCTCGAGCCGACGACCGGCGAGGTCACCGTGGACAAGGGCCTGCGCATGAGCATTTTGCGGCAGGACCATTTCGCCTTCGATGCGTACACGGTGCTCGACACCATCCTCATGGGCAATGCAAGGCTCTATGAGATCCGCGAGCAGAAGGATGCGCTGTATGCCAAGGAGGATTTTTCGGAGGAGGACGGTGTCCTCGCCTCGGAGCTCGAGGGCGAATTTGCCGAGCTCGGCGGCTGGGAGGCCGAATCCGATGCCGCCAAGCTCCTGCAGGGCTTGGGACTGCCCGAGGAGCTTCTGTACATGCAGATGGACACCCTCTCGGGCAATGAGAAGGTCAAGATCCTGCTGGCACAGGCGCTGTTCGGCAATCCCGACATCATCCTGCTCGACGAGCCGACCAACCATCTGGACATCGATGCCATCCGCTGGCTCGAGGACTTCCTGGCCGAGTACTTCGGCACGGTGATCGTGGTCTCCCATGACCGGCACTTTCTGAACAATGTCTGCACGCACATCGTGGACATCGACTACACGCGCATCAAAATGTATGTGGGCAACTATGCCTTCTGGTACGAATCGAGCCAGATGATGCAGCGTCTGCAAAAGCAGCAGAACAAGAAGACCGAGGACAAGATCCGCGAGCTCAAGGCCTTCATCGAGCGCTTCTCGGCCAACAAGTCCAAATCCGGACAGGCGACCGCCCGCCGCAAGCTCCTTGACAAGCTCACGGTGGAGGAGATGCCCGCCTCAAGCCGGCGCTACCCGTTCATCGGCTTTGAGGCCGACCGGGAGATCGGCAAGGATGTGCTCCAGGTGGACGGCCTGTGCAAGACCGTGGACGGCGTCAAGCTTCTGAACAATGTTTCCTTCACGGTCGGCCGCACGGACAAGATCGCCTTTGTGGGCGAGAGCGAGCAGGCGATCACGATGCTCATGAAGCTCCTCATGGAGGAGGAAGTGCCGGATGCGGGCAGCTTTAAATGGGGCGTATCGACCTCGGTCTCCTATTTCCCGGTGGATCACGCGAAATATTTCGACACGGGCGAGCTCAATCTGATCGAATGGATGCAGCAGTATGCTGTCAAGGACCAGACGGAGACATACCTGCGCGGCTTCCTGGGACGGATGCTGTTCTCGGGGGACGATGTGTACAAGCCGGTCAGTGTGCTCTCGGGCGGTGAGAAGGTACGGTGCATGTTCTCGCGGATGATGCTGTTCGGCTCGAACGTGCTCCTGCTCGACCGGCCGACCAACCACCTGGATCTGGAGAGCATCGCGGCGGTCAACAACGGCCTGACGGCCTTCAAGGGCGTGGTGCTGTTCTCCTCGCACGACCATGAGATGCTCGAGACGGTGGCCAACCGGATCATTGAGATCACCCCCGACGGCTGCATTGACAGAGCGGGGACCTATGAGGAATATCTGGACTGGAAGAAGCACAGAGCATGAGCAGAGCCCGGCGGTTTGAAACGCCGGGCTCTTTTTCTCATCTTCCCCGCCGCTTGCCGCACTTTTTATCAAAGGACGGATTGCAGGCGTAGAAATTGCGGGCATCGAGGCTGTCCTGCACGATGCGCATGGCTTCGCCGAAGCGCTGGAAATGCACGACCTCGCGCTGGCGCAGGTAGCGGATGGGATCGATGACATCCGGATCGTCCGCCAGGCGCAGGATGTTGTCATAGGTGGCCCTTGCCTTCTGCTCGGCGGCCATATCCTCGGTCAGGTCCGCGAAGGCATCGCCCTTCGACTGGAAGTAGGCCGCTGTGAACGGCACGCCGGCAGCCGACACCGGGTAGATGCCGCCCGTGTGATCGACGAAGTACTTGTCAAAGCCGTACTTCTTGATATCCGCCTCGGACAGATTCCTCGTGAGCTGGTAGATGATGGCCGAGACCATCTCCATATGCGCGAGCTCCTCGGTGCCGATGTCGGTGAGCAGGCCCTTGGCCTCGTCGTTCGGCATGGCATAGCGCTGGTTCAGGTACCGCAGCGACGCCCCGAGCTCCCCGTCCGGCCCGCCAAGCTGGCTCATGATGACCTGTGCCATCTGGGGGTTCGGGTTTTTGATCTTCACGGGGTATTGCAGCTTTTTCTCATACGTCCACATACTCAGTTCGCCTCCCTTTCCCACGGATACGGGCCCTGTCCCCAGGTCCACTGCTCGGCGCCGGTATCCGTCTGGAGTGCCTTGACGGGCCCGAAGCGTCTGACATACTCCTCCATTGCCCCCGCGCGTGCCTGGCGGTAGCGCTCGAACAGCGCCATGGCCTCCCGGCACTGCGTATGCGTATCCAGGTAGAGCTGGAGGTCATAGAGCGCAAAATCATAGCGCTGGATGCGCTGCATGAGCTGGCACCGGTTCATCATCCGCGCTCACCTCCCATGCAGAAGGGCATATCCAGCACCGGGAACATTGTCCCCTGCTGCATCCCCTGCTCCGCTTCATACACATCCCCCCACTGCTGGAAGGGGACGTATGCCATGCCCGGCGGTGTGACATCCGGGAACACCCCCATCGGCTGCGGCCGCATCATCGGGCGCTCCTCCGGGCGCTCCTGTGCGGCGGCGGCCATTTTCTCAAATGCATGAAGTTCCATCCTATCCGATCGTCCGGAGTCTCCCCCGGACGCTCCTTTCCGTAGATTCACATGAGGACCATGTGTATTACACTATATGTATGCACACGCGGATGGGTGAAGATCCCGGCACGGGCTGCCCACCCCCAACCCCCTCCCTTCTCCCGCTTCGCGGGAGGGGAGGGGGCTTTTTTCTTTTTCTTACGGGGGGACGTAAGTCCCCCCGCGCCCCCCTGTTTTCAGGTCTTGGCCAGGAGCCTGGCGGTTGTTTGCGGGATATTCATCCGCTGCGCTCCCCGATCCCGGCGCGGGGGCGCACAAAAAAACAGGAAGGCCGGTCCGGTCTTCCTGTTGCGTTCAGGTCCTATGCATATTTCCAAGCTCGATCATTTCCGGCGCACAGGCGGCAAGCTCCGCCTCGGGGATGGTGCAGAAAAAATCCACCAGCACGGCATCCAGCTGGGAGCCGGCCACCTCCCGCATCACGGCGATGGCCTCCTCATGGGTGCGCGGCGCCTTGTAGGAACGCCGCATGGTGATGGCCGAGTAGGTATCCGCCACGGCGATGATCCGGGCGGCCAGCGGGATGTCCGTCCCCTTGAGCTTGTAATAGCCCTTCCCGTCCACACGCTCGTGATGATAGAGGATCCACGGCTCGATGTGGGAGAACGACCCGAGGGGCTTGAGGATCTCCACACCGATCTTCGGATGCTGCTGCATGATCTCCCACTCCTCCTTCGTCAGGCGGGCGGGCTTGTTGAGGATGTGCTCGGGAACACCGAGCTTGCCCACATCATGCATGAGGGCGGCATATTCCAGGCTCACGGCGCTGATGTCGCGGCGCATGGAAACGGGCAGATGCCGGTAGAGGGCCATCGTCAGATGCTGGACGTGACGGCTGTGGCCGTTGAGGTTCGGGTCCCGGGCGTCGATCACGCCGATGAGGACCTCGGCCACATCGATGCTTCGCTCCTTGGCGGTATTCAGCAGATTGCGCATGAGCGTGAGCACGATGCATACGAACAGGCTGCCGCCGAACAGGATGAGCGCCAGGATCATACTGGGCTCCTGCGTGAAGGTGATGGCAACATAGCCGATCAGGAAGAAGAAGAGCAGCACGAGCGCCACATACTTCCAGATCCTGTCCCGGCGCCTGCCGGCGGAGAGCACATCCCGCATCTCATGGAGAAAATAGATGTACCGGTATATATTTGTGACCATCATCGCTGCGCCGAGCGCGATGAGCACATACATCAGGTAGTGCATGTCGGACCCTCCTGTCCGGAAGAAATGATCTGTTAAGAGGCCTTGGCCATGTGCAGCTCCCCGGTGCGGATGCGCTCCCGGAGCTGCTCGATCGGGACGGGCTTGCTGAACAGATAGCCCTGTGCCCGCTCACAGCCGATATCACGCAGGAATGCGAACTGCTCCTGCGTCTCCACGCCCTCGGTCAGTGAGACCATGTTCAGCTGCCGAGTCAGGGAGACGATGTTCTCCAGGATCGGCTGCGCCTTTTCGTTGCTGCCGAAATCCGAGAGGAATTTCATGTCGATCTTGAGGACATCGAACTGATAATCCTTGAGGACATTGAGCGAGGAATAGCCGCTGCCGAAATCGTCGAGCCATACCCTATAGCCGGAATCGCGCAGCTTTCTGACGGCGTTCTGGAGATAGTCATGCTGCTCGGTCAGTGCGCTCTCGGTGATCTCGATGTCCAGGAAATCCCGTGGCACGCCGTAGGCCTGTGCCTGTGTCTGGACGTAGTCCACGATGTCGCACAGCTCGAAATCGAGCCGGGAGAAATTGAGAGACACCGGCGCAAAGGGCAGCCCCTGGTCGGCCGCACGGCGATAATCCCGGCACACCTGCCGGATGATGCACTGGTCGAGCTTGTGGATCTGCCGGTACTCCTCGAGGATACCGATGAAGGCACCGGGCGGCAGGAGCCCGTAGGCGGGATCGAGCCAGCGTGCAAGTGCCTCAAGGCCGCAGATGCAGCCGTCCTGTGTGGAGACGACGGGCTGGTAGAATACCTTGATATAGCCGTTTTCAATGGCATTGTCGATGTTGTTGACGATGTACTGCTTGCGGTGGAAATCGTCCTCGAGCGCCTTGTCGTAGAGCCGGAAGGCGCAGTCGTAATGCTTCTTGATGCAGTTGCAGGCAAAGCGGGCGCGGTCGAGCGCGAGACTCGGATCGGATTCCCCGTCGGCCGGCCGGTAGGCACCGCATTTGAGCTCGAGATGGACCTCCCGCTGCAGGGTCTTGACGGCGTGGGAGAGATGCCGCACATGCTCCTCACAGGCTGCATAGCGCGTGAGCACCACGAAATGGTCATCGGAGTACCGGGATACGAGCGACCCCTCGAACTCCCGCTCCATCATCTGTGCGACGCGCATGAGCAGGTCATTGCCCTCGTGGAAGCCGTACTTTTCGTTGTAGGACTTGAAATTCTCGATGTCAAAGAACAAAAACGCGATATTCCCCTTGTCCGTGGTGACGTAGCCAAGAAGCTTTTCGGCCTCACTGCGGAAGTGGAACATGTTGTGGATGCCCGTGAGCTCATCCTTGACGGAGATCTCGCTCAGACGCGCATTCATGCCCTCGAGGTCCTCGTCCTTGCGGGCCTGGGAGAGCGTCTTGTTGTAGTTGCTGATGCTGAACATCAGCGTGGACAGCCACATGGTGAACAAATTGATCTTCGTGGCAACAGTCAGGCCCGCCGCCGCTTCCGTACCGCCCTCGATCGCCCGAAGCCGGACATTGACCGGAACGATGCCGCTGATGCGCCAGACGTAGATCCCGTAGGAGACCGTCAGGATGAGGAAGGCGACAATGGGCCGCCAGGTCAGCAGGCAGATGACGAACAGCTCCATGGTCAGGAAGGTGAGGATCTGCTCCCCCTTGGCATAGTCATTGACGGAGACCATGATGCCGAAATACAGGCAGATGAAGGAAAAAACCCACTGGATCGACCGGCCGAGTGCCGGATGGTCCTTCTTCCCCCGCAGAAAGCGCACGGCAAAGACCAGCATGAGCGTGCCGGCGGCAAGGAGGATGAAGTAGTACAGGTAATAATTGCGCAGATAATACTGCAATGGATAGGTGTTGGTCGGCTTGAAATAGGTGACCGTGGTGCGCACGATCATCCACACCTCCAATACGACGACGACCAGTGCCATATAGATGCTCGCACGCATATTGGTGGCATAGAAATAATTCCTGACATAGGGGGACTTCTGCTCGAGTCCCAGCCAGTGCGCGATCCGCTCCTTCATGCCGGCACCTCCTTCCTGAAAGTCCGCTTCTCTCCGCATGTCCGCCTGCCGGAGCACGCTTCGATACACAGATATTATAACATTTCGATACACAAAAGTCAATAGCTGTGCAAATTATTGAACAAATTCAACAAATCTGCGGGGCCGGATTTGGGATTCCTGCCGGACGCACCGGCGCTTTGGTGAAACTGCCCAATGGCGTGCTTTCAAATTTATGGAATTTGTCGATTGTGCTGTGCGGGGCAAACATGGTACAATATAGATGTATGGAATCGCCCGAACACTACCAACGGAGGAACATTATGCTGCACAACCCTGCTACACCGAAATTTCCGCACATGCTCCACGGCGGCGACTACAATCCCGAACAGTGGCTGCACGACCCGAAGATCCTCGAGGACGACATCCGTCTCATGCGTAAGGCGCACATCAACTGCGTCAGCCTCGGCATTTTTTCCTGGGCTGCCCTCGAGCCGCAGCAGGATCATTTTACATTTGCATGGCTCGATGGGATCATCGACGACCTGTACAAAAACGGCATCTATACGGTGCTGGCCACCCCCTCCGGCGCAAGGCCGCAGTGGCTTGCGCAGCAGTACCCGGAGGTGCTGCGTGTCAGTGAGGACGGGCACCGCAATTTCTTCGGACAGCGCCATAACCACTGCTACACCTCCCCCGCCTACCGTGAGCGCGTGGGGATCATCGACAAAAAGCTTGCCGAGCGCTATGCGTCCCATCCGGCGGTGATCCTGTGGCATATCTCGAACGAATTCGGCGGCGAGTGCCACTGCGAGCTGTGCCAGGAGGCCTTCCGGGGGTATCTCCGGGAAAAATACGGCACGCTCGAGGCGCTCAACATCGCCTGGTGGTCGCATTTCTGGTCCCACACCTACACCGACTGGTCGCAGGTGCGCAGTCCCTCCCCCCGCGGCGAGGATTCCATCCACGGCCTGACCCTCGACTGGAAGCGCTTTGTCACAAAGCAGACCCGCGACTTCATGAAGCTTGAGATCGACGCCGTTAAATCCGTGGATCCGTCCATCCCCGTAACGGCCAATTTCATGGGGCTCTATGCCTACGGGCTCGATTATTATGAGCTTGCAGAGCCCCTCGATGTGATCTCCTGGGACAGCTACCCGCAGTGGCATGCCCCGTGGGGGAACCAGAATGTGGCCATGTGCGAGAGCCTGTCCCATGACATGATGCGTTCGCTCAAGGACCGCTCCTTCCTCCTGATGGAGAACACCCCCTCCACCACCAACTGGCACAATGTCAGCAAGCTCAAAAAGCCCGGCATGCAGACGCTTGCCATTGCCAATGCTGTGGCACACGGCGCCGATTCCGGGCAGTACTTCCAGATCCGGCAGAGCCGGGGAAGCTGTGAGAAATTCCACTCCGCCGTCATCTCGCACACGGGCACGTCCGACACCCGCACCTTCCGGGAGGTCACGCGCACGGGGGAGATGCTCGAGTCACTCGATGCCGCCGTGTACGGCACCTCTACGCCTGCGAAGGCCGCCATCGTGTTCGATCCGCAGGTGCGCTGGCTGCTCGATGTGATCCGCGGTCCGCGCAATGAGGGCCTGGACTATTTCGGCACGCTCCAGAAATGCTACCGCTACTTCTGGCGCAGCGGCATCAATGTGGACGTGGTCGGGCAGACCGCGGACCTGAGCGGCTATGAGCTTGTCATCGCACCCATGCTGTATATGTTCCGCGACGGGGTCCAGGAGCGGCTGCGGCAGTTCGTGGATGCGGGCGGCACGCTGGTCACGACCGCCTTCACGGGTGTGGTCAACGACACCGACCTGTGCCTGCTCGGGGAGGCGACGCCCGAGAAGCTCTCGGATGTGATGGGCTTCTGGGTCGAGGAGGTCGATGCCCTCTTTGACGGCGAGCACAACACCATCGTTCTGCGCGACCGGGAATACAGCGCCGTGCAGCTTTGTGAGATCGTGCGTCCGACCACCTGCCGCGTGCTCGGCACCTTCGGGGAGGATTACTACAAGGGCTCCCCTGCCGTGACGCTCAATGCCTTCGGGCGGGGGCTTGCCTTCCATGTGGCAGCCGGTGCGGAGGATGATTTCTACGAGGATTTCTTCTCGGAGCTCGTACCCCAGCTCAACCTCGAGCGTGCCATGGAGACGAGCGTCCCCGAGGGGATGAGCCTGACCTGGCGGGAGGATGCCGAGGGGCGGCGCATCGTCTTTGTACAGAATTTCCTGGATACGCCCCTGAGCCTTGCACTTGAGTGCAGCTATGAGGATCTGCTCCGTCATGAGGTGTGTGAGGGCACGCTGACAGTGGACGGCTTCTCCTGCCGGGTGCTGCGCAGATGAGGCTGCCCATTCTTCACGATCTCCGGCACACGCTGCGAAAGGCCTTCTCCCTCACGGAGGACACCGCAAGTCACGAGGAGATCAAGCAGCGCATCATCAGCGGCGGACAGGTGACCGGCACGAACATGTGCATCCTCATCTGTGCCATCCTGATCGCTTCGGTGGGGCTCAATACCGGCTCGACCGCCGTCATCATCGGTGCCATGCTCATCTCGCCCCTCATGGGCACCATCCTTGCCACCGCCTACGGGACGGCGGCAGCGGATGTGCATCGCTTCCGGCGCAGTCTGTTCGGCTTCTTCGTACAGGTCATCATCAGTCTGATCGTCTCGGTGACCTATTTTACGCTCTCCCCCATCAATGCACCCTCCTCCGAGCTGCTTGCCCGCACGCAGCCGTCGATCTACGATGTCGTGATCGCCACCGCGGGCGGCGTGGCCGGCATCATCGGCAACACCCGTGCGGACAAGGCCAACAACGTCATCCCCGGCGTGGCCATTGCGACCGCACTCATGCCGCCGCTGTGTACCTGCGGGTACTCGATCGCGCATTTTGAGTGGCAGATGCTCGCGGGCGCAGCGTACCTGTTCATGGTCAACTGCTACTTCATCTTCATGGCAGCCGTGCTCATCCTCGATCTTCTGAAGATCCCGAAGGTGCGTGCGCTGTCGGACAAGCAGTGGCGGAAGGTCAAGAAGGCGATGCTGCGCAATGCCATCATCGTTCTCATCCCCAGCATTTTGCTGACGTATCTGATGTTTTTGGATCAATAGCGGATCCGGTGAAGGAGGCATTCTATGAAATTCCGGCCGGAGAAGGATCTGGTGACGATCACGGCGGTGATTGCCGCCGCAGCGCTCATGGCGCTCAACACCAAGACCTTTGTCAACACGGGCGGTCTGTATCCGGGGGGCGTCTCGGGACTGACCATCCTCATCCAGCGCGTGGTCCAGCTTGCCGCGGGGATCACCGTGCCGTTCAGTGTGGTGAACATCCTGCTCAACACGGTGCCGGTGTACATCGGCTTTCGGTTCATCGGCAGGAAATTCACGCTCTACTCGTGCGTGATGATCGTCCTAAACAGTGTGTTCACCGACCTCATCCCGGACACCTTCATCACGCAGGATGTCCTGCTCATCAGCATTTTCGGCGGCATCATCAACGGCCTTGCCATCAGCATCTGCCTCAATGCCGGGGCGACCTCGGGCGGCACGGACTTCATCTCGATCTTCCTGTCCGAGCGCAGCGGCATCGACTCGTTCAACATCATCCTTGCCTGCAATGCCGTGATCCTGGGCGTGGCGGGGCTGTTCTTCGGCTGGGACAAGGCGCTCTATTCGATCATTTTCCAGTACACCTCCACGACGGTGCTGCGGATGCTGTACAAGAAGTTCCAGCAGAGCACGCTGTTCATCGTCACGACCCTGCCGCAGGAGGTGAGCGATGCGATCTATGCCGTGAGCCATCACGGCGCAACGATCCTCGAGGGGGAGGGCTCCTTCGAGCACTGCGAGCGCAATGTCGTGTACTCGATCGTCTCGGCTGCGCAGTCCAAGCGCGTCATCAAGGCTGTGCGGGAGGCGGATCCCGACGCCTTCATCAACGAGGTCAAGACCCAGAAGCTCATCGGCTGGTTCTATCAGCCGAAGGAGGAATGACGGGCCCCAGGCTTTCAGAAGCTGCAAAAAAACTCCCCCGGACCGGGGGAGTTTCTTGTATTATCCTGCTTCTCTGTACGCGTGGTACACCTCGGCGGCGGCAGCGGCGGCATCGGCCTTTTCATACAGTGCCTTGTTGCAGTCCTCCACGAACAGATCGATGAGGGCGGAATTTTCAAGGAGCGGCTGCATCTCGCCAAGGTCCTCATAGGACTCCATCTTCTGCGAGGCATCGTACTGCACGCCCTGGAGCATATTCTCCCCCTCGAGCACCTCACGCGCTGCACTGCTCAGCGGGATGCCCTTCTCCACGCCCTGGAGCATGGCCATTTCCTCGCTGTTGAGCAGAAAATCCAGCAGCAGCGCCGATTCCTCCGGATGCTCCGTGTTCTTGCTGACCGCATACATCGTCGCGGGCTTGGCATACCAGCCCTCCCCGCTGCGCTCCGGCGTCAGTGCGGTATAATTGACGGGGATGATCTCATAGCCGTTTGCGATCGCATCGCCCATGTAGTTGACTGCATCGCTCACCCATGCCACGGTCCCGGCATAGGTGCCGTCCCCGAGGTTGAGCCGTTCGTAGTATTCCACCTGCGGGGTCACGTTCTCCCCGATCAGACGCACATACATCTCGATCATGCACTGGAAATCATCCTTTGTGAACCCGAGCTTCCCGTTCTCATCAAGGAATCTGCGCCCGGAGCTCTGCTCGGCATAGGCGATCAGGTACAGCCACATCGACTTCGAGCCGCAGGAGATCGGGTACACCCCGTCCTTCTGCATGACCTTCGCTGCCGCAAACAGCTCATCCCATGTCTCCGGGAGCGCGAGTCCGTAGCTGTCATAGACCGTCTTGTTGATGTAGACCGTCTGCGCGTTCATGGCGATCGGCACGGCATTGAGCGTGCCGTTCATCCGGCCGTAGGACAGCGCATTGTCCGTAAAGACCGTCAGATCGAGCTTGTCCGGATCGAGCTGCTCGAGGTCATAATAGCCCGTGCCGTCCGGGGAATACTCGGACAGCCAGCTGAAATTGACCTGCATCACGTCCGCCTCCGTATCCGAGATCATCCGCACACGGCTGCGGGCTTCATAGCCCGACCACTCCGAATAGCTGCAATTGACCTTGATCTCCGGGTACAGTGCCTCGAATTCCTGCACGGCCGCGAGGGTGTACTCATTGCGGGCATCGTTCCCCCACCAGGACAGGGTGATCTCCTTGCGGACCTTCCGGGACTGGACCACCTGTGCGCTCGTGCATCCGCTGCACAGGAGCATCGCACAGGCCGTGACTGCTGCTGTCAGCCTTTTCATGTGGCATCCGCCTCCCTCGTACCGGCATCCGCCATGGATGCGTCATAGAACGTATAGGTATCCTTGCCGGCGGCCTTCGAGCCGTAGAGCGCCTTGTCCGCACAGGTGTAGAGCGTCCCGAACTCCTGCCCGCATTCCGGGAACAGGGCAATGCCGATGCTGGCCGAGATCTTGTAGTCCTTGTTGTCACCGGTGTACATGCCGCGGAAGGTCTCCGCCAGCCGGCGGCACTTCTCCTCCACAAAGCGCCTGTAATCGGTGCCCTCGGGGGCAGCGGTATTCATAAAGATGCAGAACTCGTCGCCGCCGATCCTGCCGAGGAAATCGTCGCTCGAGAACACGGCACGCAGCGCCGAGCCGATCCGGGCGAGCACCTCATCGCCGTAGGCATGGCCGAGGGTGTCGTTGACGCCCTTGAAATTGTCCACGTCCAGAAGGATCAGGGCATGCTGCTCGATGACCAGTGCGCTTTGCAGCCGGGTCTGGGTGTACTCCTCGAAGGAGCGCTTGTTGAGGATGCCTGTGAGCTGGTCGATGTGCGCCTTGTTGTCAAGGGCGGTCACCATATGCGTCACGGAATCGGACAGCTTGATGGAGATGACGGCGCCGAGCAGGACGGCCAGGACGGCAGCGATCAGGGCTGCTGCCAGGATGTACAGGCGCATCTCGTTCTTCTCTTCGAGGATGATGCGCGTCGGGATCGAGCAGATGACGTACCAGTCATCCCCGCAGCGGTTGACGGTGACCAGGTACTCGTCATCGATCACGGTGGCCTGCTCATGACCCTGGATGCGGCTCATGAGAGCATCCTTGAGCGGTGTGCCCAGCGCACTTGCCCCGTCGGAGGCATAGAGCGTGCGGTACGCCTGATCGGTCAGGCAGATGCGCATATCCCCGAGCATTTCCGGGTTGTCAAACACGCTCTCGAGCTCGGTGGTATAGAAGGAAATGACCAGGATGGCATTGTCGTGGATCTCCTTGACGTAGTAGATGCGCTTGAAATTGTCCCCGTAGCCCGCGCTCCAGCCGTCGCGGGTACGCTGGCGGGAGACCATGGAATGCAGGTCCTCGAAGAGCCTGTCCCCGAACTGGGTCACGGTGCCGTTCGAGATCTTGCCGACGGTATGGTTGTTGCGGTAAACGATGCCGTAATCGACGAAGTTCTCCATGATACACAGGCTGTAGAGCTTGTCGGAGATCTCCTTTTCTGTCGCAAGTGCTTCATATTCATCGAGCCCCTCGGCGGTGGCATCGTAGGTATAGGATTCGGGGATCGCAAAGGCCAGCGTGCCGATGGTCTCCATCCGGGACAGGTAGCTGTCCAGATTGAGCTTCATCTGTACATTGAGTGCGCTCGCCATGGTGCTGACCTTGTTTTTCAGCACCCGGTCGGTCGTGCGGATGGCCAGGAACGAGACAAACACGATCGCCACAACGACCACGCCGGCATAGCCGAGGATCAGGTAGCGCCGGAGCCGTCCGACCCGCCCGGGGTCCACTTCCTGAGCAGTTTTCATATTCACCCTCCGTTGGAAGATTATTTGCATGTTCTGCATGATCTGTTCCCTTCATTATAGCACGAAATTTTGACAGATGCAATGTATATTTTATGAACGGCTTAAATTTTTACACGCTTCCTTGGGACCTTGACATTTCCGGGGATCCGTTCTATAATAGAGTAGTATAAAGTTCATGCAGGGAGGTGTACTATGAACGATGCTCAGCTGCGCACGCCGGAGGGGCTGCGCTGCGGCTTTACGACCGGCACCTGTGCTGCCGCTGCTGCTGCTGCGGCGGCAAGGCTCCTGCTCACGGGGGAGCGTCCCTTGCAGACGGCACTGACCACCCCCTCCGGCATCGCCCTGACCCTCCCCGTGGAGGAGGGGATGCTCCGGGACGGCTGCGCGGTCTGTGCGGTGCGCAAGGACAGCGGGGATGACCCGGACATCACAAACGGCGTGCTCGTGCGGGCCGAGGTCACCCGCTGTGAGAGCGGGATCACGATCACGGGCGGTGAGGGCATCGGCAGGGTGACCAAGCCCGGGCTCGACCAGCCCGTGGGGGCATCGGCCATCAATTCCGTGCCAAGGCGCATGATCGGGGAGGCACTTGCGGCCGTCGCTTCTGCCTGCGGCTATGCGGGGGGCTTTTCCGTCATTCTCAGCATCCCCGGGGGGGAGGCGCTTGCCCGCAAAACGTACAATCCGGTCCTTGGCATCGAGGGGGGGCTGTCCGTCATCGGCACAAGCGGCATCGTCGAGCCCATGAGCTCCCGGGCCGTCATCGACACCATCCGCACCGAAGCCCGGATGCACAGGGCCATGGGGGAAGCCTCCCTGCTCCTGACGATCGGCAATTACAGCGAGCAATTTCTGCGCCTGTCCCTGCCCGTGCCGCCAGAGCGTGCGGTCAAGTGCAGCAATTTTATCGGGGAGGCGCTTGACATCGGGGTATCCCTCGGCTTTTCGGGGATCCTCCTCATCGGGCATCTGGGCAAGCTCGTCAAGCTCGGTGCGGGGATCATGAACACCCACTCGTCCTATGCGGACGGGCGCATGGAGGTGCTCATCACCTGCGGCGTCATCGCCGGGGTGCCGCTGCCCGTGCTGCAGGCGCTCCCGGACTGCGTGACCGTGGATGCCGCCCTTGCCGTGCTCGCGCAGGACGGGCATCTCCCCGCCGTACTCGAGGTGCTCTCTGCACGCATCGGCCAGGCGCTCACACGGCGCGTGCGCGATGCCGTCCCCGTCGCGGCCATCGGCTTTACCGGGGACACTCTTCTCAGAACTGCCCGTGCAGATGCACTGCTGCGGGCCATGACGGAGGCATGATATGGTATATTTCGTCGGCGCCGGCTGCGGCGCACCGGACCTCATCACCGTGCGCGGGCAGCGCCTTGTTTCCCGCGCTGACTGCATCATCTACGCAGGCTCCCTGGTCAATCCGGCGCTCCTGGAGCTTGCCCCGGAGGGCTGTGAGATCCACAACAGCGCATGCATGACGCTTCAGGAGGTCATCGCCGTCATGGAGCGCACAGAGGCGCAAAAGCGCATGACCGTGCGCCTGCATACGGGGGACCCCTGCCTGTACGGGGCGATCCGCGAGCAGATGGATGCGCTCGATGCGCGGGGGATCCCCTACGAGATCTGTCCAGGCGTGAGCGCCTTTTGCGGCGCGGCAGCGGCCCTGCGTGCGGAATACACGCTCCCCGGCGTGTCCCAGACCGTCATCCTCACACGGATGGAGGGCCGCACGGCGGTCCCGGAGCGTGAGCGCATCGCCGCCCTTGCCGCCCACGGTGCGACCATGGTGATCTTCCTGAGTGCCTCGCTCACGCAGGGACTGCGCACGCAGCTCCTTGCGGGCGGCTATGCCCCGGACACGCCCTGCGCGATCGTCTACAAGGCCAGCTGGCCGGACGAGAAGGTCCTGCGCTGCACGGTCGATACCCTCCCGCAGACGGCACAGGAAAACGGCATCACCCGCACCGCCCTCATCGCGGTGGGACATTTCCTCGGGTCCTCCTATGAGCTCTCAAAGCTCTATGATGCGCACTTTACGACCCTCTACCGGGAGGGGATATGAAAGCGGCGGTCATCTCCCTGACGGAAGGGGGGCGCAGGCTTTCACAGCGCATTGCAAATGTCCTGGGAGAGGCATCCGACCGCTTTTGCTATGCCCCCCATACGGATGTGCAGGCACAGACGTTTACGTCCCTGCATGCACTTGTGGGGGGGCTCTTCCGGGAATACGACGCGCTCGTGTTCGTGTGCGCCTGCGGCATTGCCGTGCGCATGTGTGCGCCGTTTTTACAGGACAAGCGCACGGACCCTGCGGTGCTCGTCCTCGATGAGGCGGGGCGCTTTGTCATCCCCGTGCTGTCCGGTCACCTCGGCGGGGCCAATGCCCTGAGCCTGCGCCTTGCCGATGCCCTGGGCGCACAGGCCTGCCTCACCACCGCCACCGACACCCGCGGGCTCCTCTCCCCCGACTGCTTTGCCGCGGCCAATCATCTGCACATCGGCTCGATGCACGCCTGCAAGGCGGTCGCGTCAGCACTCCTTGACGGGGAACCGGTGGGCCTTGTCAGCCGCTGTCCCGTGCAGCACATCCCGGCGGGGCTCCGTGAAGGAGATACGAGCTGCCGCGTGGGGATCTGCATCACGGACGATCCGCAGGAGGCGCCCTTTCCCGTGACCCTCACCCTCACCATGCAGGACATCGTGCTCGGGATCGGCTGCCGCAGGGGGATACCGCAGGCGGTCATCGAAGCGCGGGTGCAGGACTTCCTCACCCGTCATGCGCTCGCCCCGGAGCGCGTGCGGGCAGCGGCCTCCATCGATGTGAAGGCGCAGGAGCCCGGGCTCCTTGCCTTTTGCAGGGCGCATGCGCTGGCGCTGCATACCTATTCCGCGAAAGCGCTCATGGCCGTGCCGGGGGAATTTTCCGCCTCCCCATTTGTGGAGCGGACCGTGGGTGCGGACAATGTCTGTGAGCGCAGCGCCGTGCTTTGCAGCGAGGGCGTGCTTTTATACCCGAAGGAGGCGGCACAGGGCGTGACCGTAGCGGCAGCGCAGTGCCACCTTACGATCGACTTTGACAGGAGGATGCCATGAAACGGCTGTATGTAGTGGGATTTGGCTGCGGAAGCGCCGGGGGGATGACCCTTGAGGCAAGAGCGGCTCTCGAGGAGAGCGAGCGTCTTTTCGGCTACACAACGTATATCCGGCTTTTGTCGGCGGTGTTCCCGGACAAGCGTGCCGAGCACACCGGCATGCGCGGGGAGCGCGAGCGCGTCCTGGCTGCGCTGTCCTTCGCCGATGCCGGACACACCGCCGCGCTCGTATGCAGCGGGGATGCCGCCGTGTACGGCATGGCGGGGCTCACCCTCCAGCTTGCAGAGCGGTTCCCGGAGGTGGAGGTGCGCATCGTACCGGGCGTGACGGCCGCGCTCTCCGGCGGGGCCGTGCTCGGGGCGCCCCTGACGCATGACTTTGCCGTCATCAGTCTCTCGGATCTCCTCACACCCATGGAGCGCATCGAAAAGCGCCTGATGTATGCGGCGATGGCGGATCTGGTGATCGTTCTCTACAACCCCTCCTCCCGGCAGCGCCCGGATCACCTCAGGCACGCATGTGAGATCCTCCTTGCCCACCGCAGTCCGGACACGGTCTGCGGCATCGTGCGCAACATCGGACGGGAGGGACAGGAGAGCCGCCTTCTCACGCTGTCCGAGCTTTCACAGACGCGGGTGGACATGTTCACCACCGTCTACATCGGCAATCACGAGACCTGCATCCACTCCGGACGCATGGTCACACCGCGGGGGTATGCGGATGTGTAGGCTCCTGCTCTTCGGCGGCACCACGGAGGGGCGTGCGCTTGCCGAATACTGCGCAAACGCCGGGATCAGCGTCTGCGTGAGCGTGACCACCCCCCTTGGCGCACAGCTCCTGCCGCAGGGGGTGCGCGTATGCACGGGGGCGCTCGATGCGGCGGGGATGGCTGCACTCATGCAAACGCTCTCCCCCGCCCTTGTGATCGATGCCACGCACCCGTTTGCGCGGGAGGCAAGCGGGAACATCCGCACTGCCGCCAACGCCTTGGGGATACGCTGTGAGCGGCTTTGCAGGGAGCGCTCGGACATCCCCTACGGGGAGAGCGTGCAGGATATGGAGGTGCTCCTTGCGCGGCTGCGCGGATGGGAGGGCAATATCCTGTCCACCCTTGGCAGCAAGGCCCTCCCCGCACTCACCGTGCTCCCGGATCACCGGGAGCGGCTGTGGATCCGGGCCCTGCCCTCGGCGCGGGAGGCGGCCCTTGCCCTCGGGATCCCGCCGTCCCACCTGCTCCTTGCGCAGGGGCCCTTCTCCGTGGAGGAGAACATCGCCCACATCCGGCAGAGCGGTGCGGCGGTCCTCGTGAGCAAGGAGAGCGGCAGGGCGGGGGGCTTTCCGGAGAAATGCGAGGCTGCCAGACGCTGCGGCATTTCCATGCTCACGCTTTTGCGTCCCCCGGATACGGGACTGACGTTTTCCCGGATCCTTGCGCTGCTCAAAGAGGAAGGAGGTACCCCATGAAGGTCGATCTCATCGGCACCGGGATGTCCGGTGCGACCCTGACGCAGGAGGCGGCATCCGCCGTCGCACGGGCCGATGTGCTCATCGGTGCGCCCCGGATGCTCCTGCCCTACAGGGACAGCGGCAAGGTGCTCTTTGAGAGCTACACCCCGTCCGGGACCGCTGCGTTCCTCGGGCGCTGCGGCGGGACACATGCCTGTGTGCTCCTGTCCGGGGACACGGGCTTTTACAGCGCAGCACAGACGCTCCTGCCGGCGCTGCGGGGAGCGCATACGGTGCGGCTTCTCTGCGGCATCTCCTCCCTGCAATATGCCTGCGCCCGCATGGAGCTGCCCTGGGAGCGGATGCATTGTGTGAGCCTGCACGGCCGGGAGGGCAGCATCGCGGTGCATGTCCGCAGCCACCGGTACTGCTTCTTCCTGCTCGATCACAGATACACCGCAGCGGCTGTCTGCGAAAGACTCTGCGCATTCGGGCTGTCCGATGTGACGGTCCGGGTGGGACAGTGCCTTGGCGGGCCGGAGGAGTCCGTGCTCACCGGCACGGCGCAGGAGCTGTGTGCGCTCCCCGATGCGCCCCTTGCCGTGCTTGTCACGGAAAACGAGGACTTTTGTCCGTACACGCCCTGCGGCATCCCGGACGATGCCTTCGTGCGCTCGCGCATCCCCATGACAAAGCGGGAGATCCGGGCGCTCGCGGTGGCAGGGCTTTGCATCACGCCGGAGGACCGGTGCTGGGACATCGGCTGCGGCACGGGCTCCGTGAGCGTGGAAATGGCGCTGCACTGCCCGTTCGGGGCGGTGTATGCCTTTGACAGGGAGCCCGAGGCCGTGCGCCTGACGCAGGAGAATGCAAGGCAGTTTGGCGCGGACAACCTCCATGTGTACGAGGGGACGGCCCCGGCATGCCTCCCGGAGGACCTCCCCGCCCCCGACAAGGTCTTTATCGGCGGCAGCGCAGGCCGGCTCCCGGACATTCTGGGAGAGGTCCGCAGGCGCAGTCCCCATGCGCTCGTGACGGTCTCTGCGATCTCGCTCGAAACGCTCGCCCAGGCACAGGCGCTCCTCCCGGAGGCACGAGTCACACAGCTGTGTGCGGCCCGCGGGAGCCGTGTGGGGACGCACACCCTCATGCGTGCGCTCAATCCCGTGTACCTTGTCACGGGGAGGGCCACATGAGGCGCGTGCTGCTGGCGGGAACATCCAGCGGCTGCGGCAAGACCACGGTGACCTGCGCTGTGCTGCGGGCGCTGCAAATGCGCGGCAGTTCCCCCGCTGCCTTCAAATGCGGCCCTGACTACATCGACCCGATGTTCCACCGGCGCGTGCTGGGGATGCCCTCGTGCAACCTCGACAGCTTCTTCTGCGGCCGGGATACCCTGCTGCATCTGCTGGATACGCACGGCGGGGAGGTGTCCGTCATCGAGGGCGTGATGGGCTTCTATGACGGCGGGGAGGCCTCGGCCCATGCGCTCTCGCTCCTCACGAACACCCCCGTCATCCTCGTGATCGACTGCAAGGGGATGCAGGAATCGGTGGGGGCCGTCATGCAGGGCTTTCTCTCCTACCGCACCCCGAACCGCATCGCGGGCTTTCTCTTCAACCGCCTGCCCGAGCGCTTGGCGCCGCGGATGCGTGCGCTCTGTGAGGCACTGCACACGGGATACTTCGGCTTTCTGCCGCCCGGTGCGCCCGCCTTCCCGAGCCGGCATTTAGGGCTTGTTACCGCCGATGAGCTCTCCGGGCTCCGGACCGCACTCGATACCCTCGGCGCTCTTGCTGCGGCACACATCGACCTTGATGCCCTCCTCTCCCTGCCCGATACGCCCCTGCCCGCATACACCCCGCCCCGGATCGGGCCCGTGGACGGCCATTCCGTGATCGCCTGTGCAAGGGATGAGGCGTTCTGCTTCCTCTATGAGGAGAACCTCTCGCTCCTGTGCGAGCTCGGATGCGATCTCGTGTTCTTCTCCCCCCTGCACGATGCAGCAGTGCCAAAAGCGGACGGGCTCATCCTGTGCGGCGGGTATCCGGAGCTGTATGCGAAGGCCCTCTCGGAGAACGTGTCCATGCGAACGGGTATCCGGGCGCGCATCCTGGACGGAATGCCCGTCATTGCCGAATGCGGTGGCTTTCTCTACCTGCACCGCACGCTCGTGACGCGGGAGGGGGAGCGCTATGCCATGGCGGACGTGTTCCCGGAGGAGGGCTTTCCCAGGGACCGCCTTGGCCGCTTCGGGTATGTCACGATGCAGACGGATGTCCCCTCGCTCCTGGGCAATGCCCCTCTGAAGGCGCATGAATTCCACTACTGGGACAGCACCGGCTGCGGGGAGGACTTCCTGTGCCGCAAGTCCGACGGCAGACAGTGGTACACGGGCTATGCGGGAGAGCGGCTCTATGCGGGCTTCCCGCATCTGTATTTCCGGCAGGATCCGGCCATTGCACGGCGCTTTGCCGATGCCTGCCTTGCCTATGGAGGATGCCATGGAACGACTTGAACATCTCACGCCCCCCGACAGCGCCGCCTACGCTGCCGCGCAAAAGCACTGGAACACTGTGGCAAAGCCGCTCGGGAGCCTCGGGCACCTCGAGGAGCAGATCTGCCGCCTTGCCGCCGTGCAGCGCACCCCGGAGGTGACGCTCTCGCCGTGCTGTGCTGCCGTGCTCTGTGCGGACCACGGCATCGTGGAGGAGGGTGTCTCCCAGTCGGGCAGTGAGGTCACGGCCATGTGCGCCCGTGCCATTGCCGGCGGCACCTCGAATATCAATGCGATCGCCGCGCCCTTCGGCATCGAGGTGATCGCGGCGGATCTTGGGATGAAGGCACCCTGCCCCGGCGTGCGCGATCTGCGTGTCGGTGCGGGAACGCGCAGCTTCACGCAGGGACCTGCCATGACTCGGGGGCAGGCCGTGCAGGCCATCTGCCATGGGATGGACCTTGCGCAGGAGCTGGCAAACAAGGGGCTGCGTCTTGTCATCGCAGGAGAGATGGGCATCGGGAACACGACAAGTGCCTCCGCCATCGCAAGCGTCCTGCTGCACCGGCCCCCCCGCGAGGTCACGGGACGGGGCGCGGGGCTCTCGGATGCGGGACTCTCCCGCAAATGCGCCGTCATCGAGCGGGGCATCGCCGTGAATGCCCCGGACCCGGCGGACCCGATCGGGGTGCTCTCGGCACTCGGCGGCTTTGAGATCGCCGGGATGACCGGGCTCTTCCTGGGCGGTGCGGTGTACGGCATCACCGTTATCATCGACGGCGTCATCAGCGCCGCTGCCGCTGCCGTTGCCGCTGCCATCGCACCGGTCAGCCGGGACTACATGCTGGCAAGCCACTGCTCCGGGGAGCCCGCCGGGGAGGGACTGCTCGCCCTCATCGGCCTCAATGCCCCCATCCGCGCCGGACTGCGCCTTGGGGAGGGCACGGGGGGCGTGCTGCTCGTGCCGCTGCTCGAGGGAGCGCTGGCCGTGTACCGCAGTGCGCACAGCTTTGAGACGCTCGGTCTTGCGCCCTATGAGGTGCTCTCATGACGGCGCTTGTCATCGGCGGCTCGAAATGCGGCAAATCCGGCTATGCCGAGTCCCTTCTGGAGGGCGTTCCCGGACAGCGCTGCTACCTTGCCACCATGGAGCCGTTCGGGGAGGAGGCGCAGCACATCATCACAAGGCACCGCCTTGCCCGGGCCGGCAAGGGCTTTGTCACGCTCGAGTGTCCCCGGGATCTTGGAGGGCTCACACTCCCGCCGGGATGCTCGGTGCTGCTGGAGGACCTTGGGAATCTGTGCGCCAATGAGATGTTCCGGGCGGACGGGGTGCATGACCCCCTGCCCTGCATCCGCCGGGGGATCGATGCGCTGCGCAGGCAGTGCCGCCATCTGGTGATGGTCTCGAACGACGTCGGATATGACCTTGGGGACTATCCGCCGGAAACGGGACGGTATCTGTGCGCACTCGGGGCTGTCAATGCCTATGCTGCGTCCGTATCCGACCTTGTGACGGAATGCGTCTTTGGCATTCCCATCGTAAGAAAGGGGGAAGCGCCGTGCTCCGGTCACTTCTGACAGCATTTCTGATGTATTCGCGGCTACCCGTGCCGCAGCTCCCCTGGAAGGAGGAGAACCGCCGGTATGCGCTGTGCTCCTTCCCGGCAGTCGGCGCGGTGCTCGGCGCATCCGTCGTTGTGTGGCGTCTTGTGTGCAGCCGCCTCCTCATCGGGCAGGTGCTCTTTGCCGCGGGCTGCACGCTCCTTGGCGTGCTCATCACCGGCGGCATCCACCTCGACGGCTTCTGCGATGTCACGGATGCCCGCAATTCCTACGGCGACCGGGAACGCCGCCTTGCCATCCTCAAGGATCCCCATGTCGGCGCCTTTGCCGTCATCGGCCTGTGTGCGCTCCTGCTCTGGCAGACGGCGCTGTATACGGAGCTCACAACGCTCCGGCAGACCCTGTGTGCGGCATGCATCCCCGTGCTCTCGCGTGTGCTCAGCGCCATGAGCGCCATCTGCCTGCCCGGCGCACGCAAGGACGGCTCCCTGCAAAGCTTCGTGGCACCCGCGGACAGGGCCGTCTCCCTTGGCGTGCTCACCGTGACGGGACTTGCCGCTGCCGGCCTGCTGCTGTTCCTCGATCCGCGGGGCGGCTGCCTTACGCTGTGTACTGCCGCGCTCGTGCTGTGCCGCTACCGGGCGGCCGCGCTCTCGCAGTTCGGCGGCGTAACGGGGGATACGGCGGGATGGTTTCTTTCCCTGTGCGAGGTATGGTGCCTGACGGCACTGGTGCTCGCACACAAGCTGACAGGAGGGATGGTATGATCTTCATCACCGGCGGTGCCGCACAGGGCAAGCGGGATTACGTCTCCCGCCGCTTCGGCCTTGCCCCGGCGGACATCCTCGACGGTGCGCACTGTGAGCCGGCACAGGTCGCGGGGGCCCGCTGCGTCATCCGGTACGAAAGCCTTGTCCGGCGCCTACTCATAGAGGGGGCCTCTCCGGAGGCATTCACGCGCTCCCTCATCCGCACCGCCCCCCGGCTCATTGTCGTGCAGACCGAGATCGGCTGCGGCATCGTCCCCCTCGATCCCGACGACAGGACATGGCGGGAGCAGGCCGGACGCTGCGGATGTCTGCTTGCAGCTGCGGCCGATGAGGTGGTGCGCCTGCACTGCGGCATCCCCGTGCATCTGAAGGGAGGATCCGCATGAAGCTCTATCTTCTGCGCCACGGGGCGACGGCCGGGAACCTGCACCGCGCCTTCATCGGGCGCACGGACGAGGGGCTGTGCGAGGAGGGGCGTGCGGCACTGCGCGGGATCAGTGCGCCGCCGTGCGAGGTCCTCATCTGCTCGCCGATGCGCCGGTGTCTTGAAACGGCCCGCATCCTCTACCCCGGCATGGACCCGGTGCTGTGCGAGGGGCTGCGCGAGTGCGATTTCGGGGAATTTGAAGGGCACACCCATGCTGAGCTGAGCGGCACCCCCGCCTATGAAGCGTGGCTGCAAAGCGGCGGCAGCCTGCCCTGTCCGGGAGCGGAGGAATCCCTGGATGCGGCGGCGCAGCGCTGTGTGGCCGCCTTCGATGCGCTCATGCAGGCACATGCCGGCGCCCGGTCGGTGACGCTCATCGTCCACGGCGGCACGATCCTGTCCATCCTGCACCGGCGTGCCCTGCCGCAGCGGGATTACTACGCACACACCATCGGAAACGGCGGCGGCTTTGCCGGGGAGTATGCCTCCGGTACCGTCACCGGACTGGAGGCCTTATGAGATCACTGCTCCCTGCTGTTCCGCTGCTTGCGGGATTCCTGCTCGATGCCCTGCTCGGAGATCCGTACACCCTGCCCCATCCGGTACGCCTTATCGGGCGGCAGATCACCGCACTTGAAGGGGCGGTGCGCGCCCGGATGCGGGATCTGCGGCGCGGCGGCGTGCTGCTGGCCCTGTGCGTGCTCCTTACCTGGACCGCCGCTCCCCTCCTCCTTCTGCTGCTGTGCTACCGGATCCATACCGTGCTGGGGCTGTGCGTCGAGAGCGTGCTGTGCTACTATCTTTTAGCCGCCCGCTGCCTGCAAAAGGAGAGCACCAAGGTGCAGCGTGCCCTTGCCGCCGGGGATATCCCCGCTGCCCGCAGTGCGGTATCCATGATCGTGGGACGGGACACGGCCGTGCTCGATGGCGCGGGGATCACCCGTGCGGCGGTGGAGACCGTGGCGGAGAACACGACCGACGGCGTGACAGCGCCCCTCCTTTCCATGGCGCTGGGCGGTGCGATCACGGGCTTTTTCTACAAGGCGTGCAATACGATGGACTCCATGATCGGCTACCGCAACGAGCGCTATGCGGACCTGGGCCGCTTTGCCGCAAAGCTCGATGATGTGCTCGGGTACCTCCCCTCCCGGCTCACCGCCCTTGTGATGATCGCCGTGTCCCCGCTGGCGGGACTGAGCGCGAAGAGGGCCTGGCGCATCTGGCGGCGCGATGCCCGAAAGCATGCAAGCCCCAACTCCGCGCAGACGGAGTCCGCCTGTGCCGGGGCGCTCGGTGTCCGGCTTGCGGGGGATGCGTGGTATTTCGGGCAGCTCTGCCGCAAGCCCTTTATCGGGGATGATCTGAGGCCCATCGAGCCGCAGGACATCGCCCGCGCCAATGTCCTGATGTACCTGACCTCGTCCGCGGTCCTTGTGCTCTGCATGGGCCTGCGGTGCCTTTTGTTTGGAGGGATGCTCTGATGCAGCGCCACGGCGGCAATATCTTCACCCATCCGGTCACGCTGGATGTCTCGGCCAATCTCAATCCCCTGGGCTGCCCGGAGCGCGTTACGCGGGCAGTCATGGAAAGTGCCGCGCTCTGGGCGCATTACCCGGACCCGGACTGCACGGTGCTGTGCCGTGCCGTCGCGGAGGACCACGGCGTATCCCCCCAACAGGTGGTGTGCGGGAACGGCGCGGACGATCTGCTCTTCAGGACCCTTGCGGCGCTGCGCCCCAAGCGTGTGCTGCTGTGTGCTCCGGGCTTCGGGGAATACGAGCGCGCCGCCGTGCAGTGCGGTGCGGCAGTGCAGTACCATATGCTGGAAATGGTGGAAAGCTTCGCCCTGACCGAGCGCATTTTGCAGGACATCACACCGGAGATCTCCCTTGTGCTCCTGTGCAGCCCGAACAATCCCACGGGTCAGCTCATCGGCGATGCGCTCCTTGCACGCATCACAGAGCGCTGCGCCAAAACGGGCAGCCGCCTTCTCCTCGATACCTGCTTCTTACCCTTTACGCATGCCGTGCTGCCCCCCTTGCTGCCCCATGTCCTCACGCTCCATGCCTTCACCAAGACCCACTGCATCCCGGGGCTGCGCATCGGCTACTGCCTGTGCGGGGACGGGGAGACGGCACGGCGCATCCGGGAGACGGGGCAGTACTGGAGCGTATCGGCACCGGCGCAGGCGGCGGGACTTGCCTGTGTGGAAGAAAAGGCGCATGCAGGGGCGGCGCGTGCGCTCTTTGATGTGCAGCGCCCCCGCCTTGCCGCGGCGCTCACACAGATGGGGATGCAGGTGTTCCCGTCGGATGCAGGATTCCTGCTTTTTAAAAGTCCCCATCCGCTGTACGCCCCCCTCCTGCGGCAGGGGATCCTCATCCGAAGCTGCGAGAGCTTTCCGGGACTCGGGGCGGATTTCTACCGGGTCTGCATCCGGACGGCGCCGGAGAATGACCGGCTCATTGACGCAATTGGGAGGTGTATCACATGAAGGGACGGATCATGCTGCAGGGGACGATGTCGAACGTCGGCAAAAGCTTCCTGACAGCCGCGCTGTGCCGCATCCTGCACGTGGACGGCATCCCCTGTGCGCCCTTCAAGGCGCAGAACATGGCACTCAATTCCTACATCACCCCGGACGGGCTCGAGCTCGGACGCGCCCAGGCGATGCAGGCACAGGCCGCGGGGCTCGAGCCGGATGTGCGGATGAACCCGGTCCTCCTCAAGCCCACGACCGATACCGGCTCCCAGGTGATCGTGCGCGGGCGTGTCCATTCGGATATGGGGGCCGTGCCGTATTTCCGGTACCGGCACAGGCTCATGCCCGTAATCCTCGAATGCTACCGCTCCCTGCAGGCGCAGTACGACGTGCTTGTCATCGAGGGGGCGGGCAGTCCCTGTGAGCTCAATCTGCGGCGTGACGACATCGTGAACATGGGACTTGCCCGCGCCGTGGGAGCGCCGGTGCTGCTTATCGGGGACATCGACCGGGGCGGCATCTTCGCGCAGCTCCTCGGAACGCTTTCCCTGCTCGAGCCGGAGGAGCGCTCCCTGGTCCGGGGACTCATCGTCAACAATTTCCGCGGGGATGCCTCGCTCTTTGACGAGGGTGTGCGCATTCTCGAGGAGCGCAGCGGCCTGCCCGTGCTCGGGGTCATCCCCCATCTGACCTGTGAGCTTGAGGACGAGGACAGCCTCTCTGCAAAGCTGCATGCCGCAACGGGTGAGGGGGTGGACATTGCCGTCATCCGTCTGCCCCGCCTCTCGAATTTCACGGACCTCGATCCCCTCACGCAGTATGACGGCGTGCGTGTGCGGTATGTGGACGCACCGTCCCGGCTTGGCATCCCCGACCTCATCGTGCTCCCCGGCACCAAGAGCACCATAGCGGACGGGCGTTTTTTGCAGGAGAGCGGGCTCGGGGCGGCCATCGTGCGTCTGCATGCGCTCGGTGTCCCCGTATTCGGCATCTGCGGCGGCTACCAGCTCATGGGCTGCACGGTCTCGGACCCGGAGGGCGTCGAGGGCGGCGGCAGCATCCGGGGACTCGGCCTGCTTGCCGGGGAGACAGTGCTTGCCGGGGAGAAGCACCGCTCCCGGACGCAGGGGACCTGTCTTGTGCAGGAGGGCTTCTTCTCGTGCCTTCACGGGGCGCATTTTTCGGGGTATGAGATCCACCACGGCGTCACGGACGATCCGGGGCCGCCCCTGACCACCGCGGGGGGGAGCGTGTGCGGCCACGCTGCGGGCTGTTATATCCACGGCTTTTTTGACAGGGCGCAGGTCTCCGGGGCACTCATCCGGGCGCTGTGTGAGCGAAGGGGGCTCCCCTTTGCGGGGGGCGGACTTGACCGGGATGCCTTCCGGGAGACGCAGTTTGCCGCACTGGCCGAGGGTGTGCGGGCACACCTGGACATGGCGCGTGTGCGCAGGATCATGGAGGAGGATGTACATGGAGCTTGAATACGTTCGTCCGGAGGACATCGAGCGGCGCAGCTTTGCGATCATCGAAGAGGAGCTTGGCCGCGAGGCCCCAGAGCCCCTGCGCTCGGTGCTCTTCCGGCTCATCCACACCACGGCGGATTTCTCCTATGCCGATACGCTCCACTGCCCCCCGGAGGTCATCCCCTATGCACTCTCCCTGCTCGTGCCGGGGACGACGATCGTGACGGACACGAACATGGTGCTCTCCGGGATCAACAAAAGCGCCCTGCAGCGCTGCGGCTGCAAGGCGGTGTGCTATATGGCGGATGAGGAGGTCGCACGCCTTGCCCGGGAGCGCGGCACGACAAGGGCGAGTGCCTGCGTGGACAGGGCGGCAGCGCTTTCGGGAAATGTGATCTATGTGGTCGGCAATGCCCCCACTGCGCTCGTGCGCCTGTGCGAGCACATGAAGGAAGGGACCTTCCGGCCGGCGCTCGTCATCGGGATGCCCGTGGGCTTTGTCAATGTGGTGGCCTCCAAGGAGGGGATCATCGAAAGCGGCGTCCCCTGCATCGTCAACCGCGGCCGCAAGGGGGGCAGCAATGTCGCCGCCGCGTGCTGCAATGCGCTGCTGTATCTGAAGGGCGGACGGTGAGTGCGGCAGCCGTTTTTCTGAGGAATCAAGCCGCCATAAGTCCCCTTATGGCGGCTCGGGCTGTCAAAAAAGTATAGCAGGGTCCGGGGCGGCAGCCCCGAAATCGGGGGGCGTGGGGGGGGG
>JAFTZY010000077.1 GCA_017460955.1 Oscillospiraceae bacterium | reverse complement strand
GGGGCTGGGGGGTGGGCAACCCCTCCCCAGAAAAGGAGCCTCTCCATTTTAAGAGTCCCTTCTAACCTCTCACTTCTCACTTCTAACCTCTAAACGTTTCTCCTCCTCCAGCTTTGCCAGCGCACCGAAGGCCTGCCGCAGGGTGCTCACGCCGAAAATGCGCAGGGACCGTGAGCTTTTCGGGAGCGCACCGAGTGCCTGCTTGGGGACGATGCATACCTCGAACCCCATGCGTCTTGCCTCCTGCACACGCCCGACAATGTGGGATACGTTCCGGATCTCCCCGGCCAGTCCCACCTCCCCGATGGCGATGAGCTTATCCGGCAGGGGCTTCTCCGTCAGGCTCGAATACAAGGCCAGTGCCACCGGCAGATCCCCCGCCGGTTCATCGAGCCGAAAGCCCCCGACAATGTTCAGATACACATCCAGCGCTGCATACGACAGCCCGAACCGCTTTTCCAGCACCGCCAGCAGCAGGGACATCCGGTTGTAATCAAAGCCCGTCGCCGTGCGCTTCGGGGTGGCATAGGTGCTCTTGGAAATGAGCGTCTGCACCTCCGCTAAGATCGGCCGCGACCCCTCCATCACACACGCGATGCATGTCCCGGACACGCCCAGCGGCCGGCCCGCCAGCAGCATCTGGGAGGGATTCTCCACCTCCCGCAGCCCCTTGTCCTGCATATCGAATACGCCGATCTCATTGGTCGAGCCGAAACGGTTCTTCACTGCCCGCAGCACCCGGTAGCTCATGTGGCGCTCGCCCTCAAAAAAAAGCACCGTGTCCACGATGTGCTCCATGACCTTCGGGCCTGCGATGGCACCGTCCTTGTTCACATGCCCGACGATGAACGTGGGGATCTCCAGGCGCTTGGCCGTGTGCATAAAGAGGTTCGTACACTCGCGCACCTGTGTAAGACTGCCCGGCGTGGACGCGATCTGTGCGATCTGCATGGTCTGGATGGAGTCGATGATGACGATATCGGGCTTTGCGGCAGCGATCGTATCGCACACAGCCTGCGCATCCGTTTCCGTGAGGATGAAAAGTCTGTCCGGTGCGACACCCAGGCGCTGCGCCCGCAGTCCGAGCTGCCTTGCGCTTTCCTCTCCCGAGACATACAATACATCGTGTCCCTGCCCCAAATACTCACAGATCTGGAGGAGCAGTGTGCTCTTGCCGATGCCTGGCTCACCGCCGAGCAGGACGATGGAGCCCTTGACGAGCCCGCCGCCGAGCACGCGGTCGAGCTCCCCGCAGCCGGTGCTGTAGCGGATCTCCTCCTCGCCGCCGACCTCCCCGATGCGCCGGATGCGCCCGGACAGATCGACCGCTTTGTGCGGTGCCGGGCTGAGCTCCGGGAATTCCTCCTCCAGCGTGTTCCACTTGCCGCACCCGGGGCAGCAGCCGTTCCATTTCGGGGATGCAAAGCCGCATTCGGTGCAGACATACTGGATCCGGTTCTTGGCCATGGTGTCCTCCTTTTATGAAATTTCCCGGACAGCCGCACTGTAGCAGCCGATCTCGGCAAAGCGTTTTTCGGCGGTCTCGCAGGAATAGGACACGAGTCCCCGGCTGTTGTAGGGGTCATGGAAATAGTACTTGCTCTCGTCATACCCGACAAGCACCATACAATGCTCATTGGCGGGCCACTCGTACCAGATGTCGGTGGGGTTCCCGTCGGCATCATAGAGGTACCAGCCGATGCTCGGGAAGCTCTCGGCCATATAGATGGTCACCCACACGAGGACGGGGGTCCCCTGCGGGATATAGGTCTGCGCGAGGGTCATCAGGGGCGTGCCGGAGGTATCGACCGCCTCATAGCCCTCGGGCAGGAGCTCGTTCATCATTTTGACCGCAGCCGGTGCAAAGCATCCGAAGCTCGAGTCATCCCAGGGACTGCCGATGAAGGCATTTTCCGGGTGGGGGGCATAGGTCCGCCCGTCCGCGGATTCGGGGTACTGGCACAGGGTATGGTCCACGACCTCCTGCACGGTACACGGCTCCTCCCGGTAATAGTCGAGCACCATTTTGGCACTGACGAGCTCACAGCCGGTGGGGAGCAGGCCCTTCTGGGAATAGTAGGGCACGTCCTCGAGTCTGGCCTCCTTCGGGGGCGGCTGGGTGGGTGCCTGCGTGGGTGCCTCCGTGGGGGGCTCTGTGGGGCTTTGCGTGGGGATTTGCGTGGGCGTCTCCTCGGGGATCTGCGTCGGGAGCTCGGTGGGGAGCTCCTCTGCGGGCACGGGGGTAATGACAGTGGGTGCGAGCAGGCAGCCCGCTGCTGCAAGCAGGGCAAAGAAGCCGATGAGCAGGATCGCGGGGGCATACCTTCGCAGGGTGTGCAGAATGTTGTCGATCATGGTGGGGGTCCTCACTTGCTGTTGATGGATTCACGGTTACTATCATACACCAAAAGGGGACGTTTGTCAAGAGTGGGGGGCGGGGGGGCTGAAACTTGGGAGACCTGTCGGGGGGCTCCGCCCCCGGTGAGACCCTGATGGAGGGGCGGACCCCTGCACCCCCGACCAGAGGGGCGCTCGTCCGCCCCTCTGGACTCCGGACGGCAAAGGGCTGCGCCCTCTGCACTCTGCTTTGAATCGGTAAGGGAGAGACCTCACTTCGGTGAAAGAACTCTTTTGGCCAAATTTCGTACCTCAATAAGACCTTGGCGCGTTCTCCGGTGAAATGCATACTGAACGTGCTTGCGCAGTGCCGGGCGCACCAGGTGCGTATGCGCGGGAGGTTCCGGAAAGAGGCAGAGGGAAACTCACACCCGAAATGTGCTTTTCCAAGAATGCACCTCACGCACGAACGCGCACATCAACCCGGCGGCGGTTAGCCGCCAGACAGGGCACCCTGCAAGTCTCCACAGGGGGTGCAGGGGGCGCAGCCCCTTGCTTTGCAGGAGTGCAGAGGGCGCAGCCCTTTGCCGTCCGGAGTCCAGAGGTGCGGACGAGCGCACCTCTGGCGGGGGTGAAGGGGTCCGCCCCTCCATCAGGACCTATCCGGGGGCGGAGCCCCCCCAAGAGGTCTATCAAGCCTGAGAATCTAACCTCTCACCTCTAACCTCTAAAAGCCAAGCCCCCTGACGGGGGCTTTTGGGGTTTCAATGCCCCTGCGCCGTATACTGCACGAGCGCGGCATAGATCGTGAAGGCGACCTGGCGCTGGTACTCGGGGGTGACAAGGCGTGCTGCCTCGTCGGGGTTCGAGAGGAAACCGCACTCGCACATCACCGTGGGATTCTTGCTGTAGTAGCACAGGAACAGCTCCTTGCCGCACAGCTTGGTCTGCCGGGTATTGTCCGGCTGGAGGAAGGCGACGAACTGCTGCTGCAAGGCTTCGGCCAGCACGGCGCTCTCACGGTTCGTATCGGAGTAGAACATCTGCGCCCCGCTGTACTGCGGGTCCGTGAACTGGTTCTGGTGGATGGAAACGCACAGTGCGCCCTCGGCACTGTTGAAGATGGCAAGACGATTGTCCATGTCCGAGCCCTTCTGGTTGGCAATGCCCTCCACCCCCTCGTCGTGGATGGAGCGGTCCGTGTCCCGCGTCACCACCACCGTGTAGCCCGACGCCCGGAGCAGCTCCCGCAGGTCCAGAAGAATGGCAAGGTTGATGTCCTTTTCCACATCCCCCGCCGCCGACGAGCAGCCGCCGTCGATCCCACCGTGTCCCGCATCCAGGACGATCACACGGGGCGGGGGCGCATCGGAGGCAGCGGGGATGCTGCGCGATGTGCGCGTGCGTGTCACGAACGCCCCGCACAGTGTCAGCACGACGGCACAGGCCACCACACCGATGCGGAGCAAAAACGGTCTTGTCTGCATCATATCACCCGGTTTCTGCAAAAATTTCGGGATCCCTCCCTGTCCCATCCTATGCACGGCCCGCGTGTGATATGCTGCAAGAGGCAGGAGGCAAGAGGCAAGAGGCAAGAAAAAAAGAAGCAGGAGGTCCAATGCACCTCCTGGATCTTGTTTACGAAAGCGGGATCAGAAGCGTCACGAGAAAGCCCTGCTCCCTGCACGAGCAGATAAGCTCCCCGTTCATGCGCTCCATGAGCGCATTGGCGATGTAGAGCCCCAGACCGCTGCCGTCCTTCCCGGCGGCATTCGCACCGCGGTAGTATTTTGTGGTCACAAGTCCGATCTCCTCCTCCGTCACGCCCCCGCCGTAGTCGCGCACGGTCATCTCGAGATACCCCTCACGCAGCCGGTACCCCACATCAATGGGCGTGCCGGCGTACTTGTAGGAATTGCTCAGGAGATTCCCGATGATCTGTGAAAGCCGGGCGCGGTCGGTGCAGATCATGCACTGCGGTACCTCTCCTTCCCGCGCAAGGCAGCGCGTGTCGTGCTCCTCGATGAGCTCGTGCAGCATCGCACTGTCTAGATCCCGGCAATCCACCTGCATCTCCCCGAGCTCATCGAGCGCGGACGCTAAGAGATCCGCCACAAGCACGCTGATCTGCTCGGCCTTCTGATGGATCCCCGCGATCTTTGTGCGCACATATTCATCCTGCACCTTCACCGTCATGAGCTCGCACAAAAGCTTGATGCCCGTGATCGGCGTTTTCAGATCGTGGCTTAAAGAGGCGATGAGCTCCTTCTCCTTGATCTTGAGCTCCAGCTCGCGCTCCCGGGAGGCCTTGAGCGCCTCACGCATGATGTCAAAGCTCTGTGTGAACGCGCCGAACAGGTCACTGCGCTCCTGCTGCAGGGGCGTGTCAAGGTCCCCGGCTGCGACGTTTACCGCAAAGCGCTCCATGCGCCGGAAGGGCCGGATGATCCGCACCTGCACATAGATGCCGTATCCGATCCCCGCCGCGAGCATCCCCAAAAGCAGCACTGCCGCTGCCGCGATCAGCCTGCGTCTTGCCGTATCGTACCGGTCGCGGGCCGGGTCCGGGATGACGATCGTCCCGAGAAAGCGGCTCCCGTCGTGTACCGACAGACACAGGCAGCCCTCCTGCATCGCCTTCACGGGCGAGTCGATCCCGGCAAGTGCGGTGCCCCCGGCCGCATACAAAAGCGCATCCTCCTTGCCGTAGATCTGCATCGGCGTCCCGAAGCGGGATGCATCAAGGCTGTCGAGGTCGTCCCACTCCTCGCGGACGGTCCGGACCATGTCATTGAGGAGCACGGCATCGGTTTTTTCCCCGCGGTAGGAGAGTGTGACGCCTGCGAACACGGCGATGCACACGAGCATACTCACGAGCAGCCAGAACATGGCTCTACTGTACCCCTTCATCGTCCGCCTCCATCAGATACCCCACGCCCCAGACGGTCTTGATGAGGGTCGGGGCATTGCAGTCGGTCTCGATCTTCTCACGCAGGTGCCGGATATGCACGGCCAGTGTTCCCTCCCCGATGAACGTATCCTCCCAGACATTTTGCAGAAATTCGTCCTTTGTCACGACCCGGCCGCGGTGCTCGAGCAGATAGAGGAGCATTTTGTACTCCATGGCCTTGAGGGGGACAGGCGTGCCGTCACGCAGGAGCTTGCGTGCGGCGGTATCGAGGGTAAGTCCCGGGGCGATGGGGATCTCGGGGGGCGTGCCTTCGGCAGAAACGGCATCAGCGCCATGCAGCTCATGCTGTCTGGCGCTCATGCTTTCATACCGTTTCAGGATCGCCCTGACCTTGGCGAGGAGAATGTTCAGCGTATAGGGCTTTTTGATGTAGTCATCCCCGCCGATGTTGAGGGCGGTGAGGATGTCGTCATCACTTGTGCGTGCGCTGATAAAGAGGATGGGCATATCGAATTCTGCACGGATCTGCTTGCACAGCTCGAAGCCCGAACGCTCCCCGAGTCCCACATCCAGCAGGAGGAGCGAGACCTCGTGGGTATGGAGGAACGTGACGGCCTCCTCATAGCTTGTCACGAAGGCGGTGCGGATATCGAAGATGTTGAAGTACTCCGCGGTGGTCTCCGCGATCGTCCGGTCGTCGTCGATCATCAGACATTGGTATTTCATGGATCCTCCTTTTAGAAGTGAGAGGTGAGAAGTTAGAATCTTAGACTTGATAGGTCCGTTGTGGGGGCTCCGCCCCCGGAGAGGCCCCTTGATGCGGGAGTCTCCCGCACCCCCGCCAGAGGGGCGGCCTTGCCGCCGCCCCTCTGGACTCCCCGGGCAGCAGGGCTGCCGCCCTGCACCTGCTTCAAAGCGATCAGGGATAGGGAGT
>JAFTZY010000076.1 GCA_017460955.1 Oscillospiraceae bacterium | reverse complement strand
CATCACCATGACCACGATGAGGACGAGCATCATCATCACCATGACCATGATGAGGGCGAGCACGGCGAGGGCTGCACCTGCGGCTGCCATGACCACGACCATCATCATCACCATCATGATGCGGACGAGGTATTCCAGAGCTGGGGCATGGAGACGGCCCGGACCTTCACGTCCGAAGAGATCGCCCATGCACTTGAGGAGCTCGAGGATGAAAAGACCTACGGTGTGGTCCTGCGTGCCAAGGGCATCGTACCGGCTGCGGACGGCACTTGGATCCATTATGATTATGTTCCCGGCGAGCCGGATGTCCGCACGGGCAGTGCGGCCACAACGGGCCGTCTGTGCGTGATCGGCTCGGGACTGAAGGAAGATGCCATCGCCAAGCTCTTTGGCGTCGCATAAGTGACCGATAAGGAGGATCTGCCATGCCCATGAACCAACCCGTGGAGGACATCCCGGTCTATCTCTTTGTCGGCTTCCTGGAGAGCGGCAAGACCAAATTCATTCAGGAGACGCTGGAGGATCAGCGCTTCAACAACGGCGAAAAGACGCTCCTGCTGCTGTGTGAGGAGGGCGAGGAAGAATACGACCCCTCCCGCTTCCCGAGCAAGAACGTCTATCAGCGTGTGATCGAGGACGAGGAGGATTTCAATCCGCAGAACCTGCAAAAGCTCCTCAAGGAGTGCGGTGCGACCCGCGTGGTGCTCGAATACAACGGTATGTGGACGATCCAGAACCTGTTCGAGCAGCTTCCCGTGGAGTGGGCGGTCTACCAGGCGATGTGCTTCGTGGACTCGAACACGTTCCTGAGCTACAATGCCAACATGCGCAGCCTGGTGGTCGATAAGATCAACGTCAGTGAGCTGGTGGTATTCAACCGTTTCAACACACAGACGATGGACCAGGTAGAATTCCATAAGATCGTGCGGGGTGTGAGCCGCCGCACCCAGATCGCCTACGAGACCACGGACGGCGAGGTGGCCTATGATGACATTGAGGACCCGCTGCCGTTCGATGTGAATGCGGACGAGATCGAGATCAAGGATGAGGATTATGCGCTCTTCTACCGGGACATCATGGAGGAGCCGGACAAGTACAACGGCAAGACCCTGACCTTCCGGGGCGTGGTCGCCCGTGACCGGAAATTCCCGGACAATGTCTTTGCCTCCGGCCGTCATGTCATGACCTGCTGTGTGGAGGACATCCAGTACTGCTGGCTGGTCTGCGAATGGGACAAGGCGAAGATGTTCGACACCCGGCAATGGGTGCGCCTGACCGGCAAGGTCTCCATCCAGCGCCACAAGCTCTACAAGGGCAAGGGTCCGGTCCTGCATGTGGAGGCTGCCGTCCTCACCGAGGCACCCGCACAGGAAGTGGCCACGTTCTATTAATACTAATTTCTAATCAAGCTATTGAAATAGCTTGATTAGAAGCGTGCGCTTACGCGCCCGCTATTTTGTGACGCAAAGCGTCACAAGATCCGTCTCATGCCATTCTCGACGCCGCCTGCGGCGGCTATCAAACGATGGATGTGATCAATCGTTTGAACGAGAATTGGTATAAGCGGCAAAGTCCGTTCTGCCCCCTCCCTCCGATACGGGAGGGGGCTTTTCTTTTTTCTTGCGGGGGCCGATTTCCCATTTGACAACCTTCGCCGTATATGCTATAATCATAGAAGCAGCGGCCGAATGCTGTATGACAGGAGGAGATGTCCATGAAAAAACAGATCGCAATAGGCTGTATCGCCGCATTACTATGTACACAGACGGGCTGCGGACTGGCTGCCTCCCTGCTGCAGTCCCGTGAGCAAACGCAGTCCGCGGCAGAGGAGGAAACACAGGGCAAGGCGGAGGCGACCGAGGCGGAGGATGCCCCGACACAGGCCCTGCCGGAGGAGACCGAGCCCACCTCCGAGGACGGTACCGAGGCACCGGCGAGCGGGGACTGGCATGACGTCTACCGGCAGCTGATCGCCGATTACCGGCAGGACCACAACGCGGATGCCCTCTTTTCCCTTGACGATCTCAATGCCGACGGCACCCCGGAGCTCATCCTCTCTGACGGCACCTGGACCAAGGGCAGCCATGTCTGCTACGCCTTTGCGAACGGTGCGGGCGTGGAGATCCCCGCCGATGATTACAGCAGCATGAGCCTTCTGACCGACTCCGGACACCTCCTGCTCCAGGGCGAGGAGGACGGTGCATCCTGCCTCTATTTTGCAAAGCTCCGCTCCGATCACACCTTCGCGCCGGACCATGTTCTCAAGACCATCTGGGCGGGGGATGAATCCTCCTACGAGCTCGACGACGAGTCCGTGGATGCGGATACCTATTACGATGCCTTCTACGAGTATTCCGGGGGCTTTTCCAAATACCTGGGGGAGGATTTTCCGCTCGACGATGCCGTTGTCGATGCCGTCCTCCGGGAGGACCTCCCGTGGGCGGACGCCTACAGTGCCTTCCTCATCAGCCAACTCCCGGAGGAGCAGGAGGACCCCGAGTGGGGACCCGCCTTCTCCCTCTACGATCTGAATGCCGACGGTACCCCGGAGCTCTTCTATTCGCAGGGCTTGTACCATGCCGCCGGGGTGCAGATCCTCACCTACCGGGACGGCCTGCGCAGTCTGGGCCACCTCGGCAGCTACGGCGAGGTCGCATACTTTCCCGTGCAGAAGCGCCTGCTGAGCACCTATTCGGGCATGGGCTACACGACGGGCTCGTACCTGGCGCTCGGGGAGGATCTGGTCCTTCAGGAGGTGCTTACCTATGAGGACAACGAGGGTGCGGTCGATCCGGACTCCGACGAGCAGCCCATGTACAAGCTGGCCGGACAGCCGGTCACCGGGGAGGCCTACCGTGCCATGCTCGACGGCTTTGTGACGGGCGAGGCGCTCACCCTTGGCCGGGAGATCCCGCTGACGAAGGAAGCCGCCCTCGATCCGGAAACGGCAGCTGCGGGGACCCCTGCGGCGGAGAACGAGGATGACGCACAGCCGGCAGCACAGCTCCCCGAGGCGTTCCGGGAGGTCGTGGAATCGTTCTACTACGGCGGATATTTGCAGGGAGTGGATCTGGAGATCCTGACCGACGGGGATATTTCCGGGAACGAATTTGCGCTCTGTGACGTGGACGGTGACGGTGCGCAGGAGCTGATCGTGAAGGTCACGACGACCGCAGCTGCCAGCATGATCGGTGTGGTCTACGGTGAGGATGCGGACGGCGGACTGCATGTGGAGCTGACGGCAACGCCCCATCTGACCTTCTATGAGGGCGGCACGGTGACGGCGGACTGGCTGCACAACCAGGGACCGTCCGGGGATCTCTGGCCGTACATGCTCTACACCTATGACAGCAGCACGGACACCTACACGCAGACCGCTGCCGTGAGCGCATGGGAACAGGCGCTCGAGCCCGACGGGTATCCGGAGGAAGCGGACACGAGCGGCACGGGGCGTGTGTACTATGTGGACACGGCCATGGACGGTTCGGAGACCGAGCCGATGGATGCGGAGGATTTTGAGACCTGGCACAAGAGCCTGTTCGGTGACGGGAAGGAGATCACCCCCGAGTTCCACCCCTTTACGGAGGATGCCATCGAAGCGCTGAACTTTTAGAAGTTAGAGGTGAGAGGTTAGAGGTTAGAAGGTCCCCGGACAAGGACGGACTTCCTTTCCGGGGCGACGTAACCCATCCCCCTCCCTTCTCCCGCTGACGCGGGAGCGGGAGGGGGCTTTTTCTCTTCTTAGTGCGGCCCCGCCCGGGGATTTGACAATACCCTCCATATGTGCTATAATAGTATCCGGAAAAAAAGGAAAGGGGTCAAATATGGCTATCATTGTTCTGCGGCAGGCGGTCATGATGTTCCTGCTCATTCTGCTCGGTGCCTTCTGCTTCAAGGCACACATCCTCACACAGGAGAGTACCAAACAGATCTCCGCACTCGTCCTCAAGGTCGTCAATCCCATTGTGATCCTGCTGGCCTACCAGCGGGAATTCAAGCTTGCATTCGTCGCCAATCTCGGCTGGACCTTCGTGCTCTCCGCCGCAGCATATGCGGTCAGCTTCCTGGCTGCCTACCTTGGCATCCGGGACAGGGAGGGCCGTGAGACCGTCATTGAACGCTTCTCGTGCATCTACTCGAACTGCGGCTTCATGGGCATCCCGCTCGTCAACGCCATGTTCGGCGAGGACGGCGTGTTCTACCTCACCGCCTTCCTCATCTGCTTCAATTTCCTCGTGTGGTCCCACGGCGTCATGCAGATGTCCGGACAGCGCTCCCTGCGCTCCCTTGTGCGCGTGCTCCTCTCCCCCGCCATCCTTGCCATTGCTGCCGGTATGGTGCTCTTCTTCTGCCGCATCACCCTGCCGCCCCTGCTGCATGACACCCTCTCGAGCGTCGGGGAGCTCAACACCCCCCTGGCCATGCTCGTGGCCGGCGCCACCATCATCCAGACCGACCTGCCCGCCGTGCTGCGCAAGCCCCGGGTGTACTATATCTGCCTCATCAAGCTCCTGGTCATCCCCCTTGCTGCGGCGGGGCTCTTCCTCCTCTTCCCCTTCGACCGCACCATGGAAATGACGGTCCTGGCTGCCTGCGCCGCACCGAGCGCTGCCATCTGCACCATGCAGTGCATCAACTACAACCGCAATGCCGCCTATGCCTCCGAGCTCTTCGGCGTGACCACCCTCTTCTCCGTCGCCACCATGCCCGGCGTCATGGTCCTCTATGAGCTCATGGAAGCCGGGATCCGCTGAACGTGCCCGGGGTGCTGCAATGTGTGCAGCATCCCATTTTTGTGCATTATGCAGAAAACTGTTGACAATCCGCGAGGATTATGGTACAATGGAGGAAAGCTTCCGGTGGGACCCGGAGGCGGGAGTGTAAGGCACATTGACTTTTATGAAGGAGGGGATCGCAAATGAGGATCCGAAAGCTCATGGCAGGTGCGCTTGCGGTGCTGCTGTGCGGCATGAGCGGAGGACTTCCGCCGGTCGCACGCGCCGAGGGGACGTGCTGCCGCTTCATCGAGGACGGGAGCGTGCTCCAGATCAGCGGGGAGGTGACAGCCGAGGAGATCACCGGATTTGCGCAGAAGGAGGCCGTCGAGGCCATCTGGGCAGAGGACACGGCCGTGTTCCCCGAGGACTGCTCCACCCTGTTTGCGGACTTTACAAGCTGCCAAAGCATCGACCTATCCCTTGCCGACACGAGCCGCGTCACGGATATGCGTGAGATGTTCCGCGGCTGCACCTCCCTGCATACGGTCACGCTGGACGAGCTTGACACCGGACATGTCGTGACCATGGCCGGGATGTTCCGCGGCTGCACTGCACTCCCCGACATCGAGCTGTACGGATGGGATACGCACAGCGTCGAGGACATGAGCGGCATGTTCTACGGCTGCACCTCCCTGCTCTTCCTCTACACGGGCGGAATGGATACCGGCGCGGTGCGGACGATGGCGGGGATGTTCCGGGACTGCGCCGTCCTCTCCGATCTGGAGCTGACGGGGCTTGACACCTCCGCCGTCACGGATATGAGCGGGATGTTCCGCGGCTGCGCTTCCCTTAGCCGACTGGATCTGACGGGCTTTGATACCTCCGCTGTCACGGATATGCGTGAGATGTTCCGGGACTGCGCCGTCCTCTCCGATCTGGAGCAGATGGTCCTTGACACCGCCGCCGTCACGGATATGAGCGGGATGTTCCGCGGCTGCGGGTCGTTCCAGGAGCTGGATCTGAGCACATTCCGCTCGGACAGCCTGGTCACGATGGCGCACATGTTTGACGGCTGCACCCTGCTGCGCACCGTGGATCTGGACGCCTTTGCGCTCGACCGCGTATCCGATAAGACGGATGTCTTTGCAAACTGCGGCATGCTCGAGCTGCTCCGTGTCGGACCGCAGACCGGCAGCATCACCGAGGAGATGGCCCTCCGGAACGGCTACGGCTGGGTGACCGACGAGGACCTGGAGACCTGCATCAGCGGCGACGGCACCTACGCTGTGATCGCGGGCGGCAGTGCGGGGAGCTCCGGTTATTATTGCAGACTCTTTTCCCCCCTGCCCGCACAGGTGCGGCTGTACATCCCCACGCTGTATGCAGCCCCCGGCGAGACCGTGCGCTGCCCGGTTTTCGTCGAGCGCAATCCCGGCTATGACACGATCTCCCTGACCATGCAGTTCGGTCCCTCCCTGGCCGTGCGCAAGGAGTCGGGGGTCGCAAACGGTGCCTACACGATCAGCGGTCCTGCGGCACTGACGGGCAGCAACATCGCGACCGTCAACCAGTCCGCCGGGTGGATCAGCTTCGTGGACACCGGCAAGGCCACCACGAACACGGGGGCGCTCTTTTCCGTGTTCTTCACCGTGCCCGAGAAGGCAGGGGACTATCCGCTCACGGTCAGCGCAAGTGCCGCAAGTCTTGACGGGGCGCAGATCGACATGCGCACCCAGGACGGATGCATCCGGGTACAGGCCCCTGTCAAGGGCGATGTCAACTTTGACGGCGCTGTCACGGTGGCCGATGCCGTGCTGCTCCAGAAGCGGCTCCTGACGGCCGCCGATGCACTTCCCTACTGGCGCAATGCCGATATGAACGACGATGCTTGTCTCAACGTCCTGGACCTGTGCCTGCTCAAGCAGGTGCTCACGCAGCAGAACTGAAAAAAGCGGCCCCCGGAGAGGATCCCGGGGCCGCTTCCCTGTTCCGATTCTATCAAAAATCCAAAAAAGCCGCACCGGTTTTTGTGCAAGCCTACAGAGTTTTGGAAGGTTGTGAAATCCGGTTGCGTTTTAGTTAAAAATGTGTTATAATTAACAGATGAAAATCGATGCACAGAGAAAGAAAAGGAAAGGATGGCATCTTCATGCTCAGCGGAATCAGTAAGCTGGATCTTAAGAGAATCAACCGTATGCAGGTGCTGCGTACCGTATGGGAGGCGGGACCCATTTCCCGTGTGGATCTGTCGCAGAAGCTGCAGATCACCCGCGCCTCCATCACCCAGATCACCAATGCCATGATCGCGGAGGGCATCCTCACGGAGATCGGTGAGGCCCCCTACCCCAACCACCAGGACAAGGGCCTGCCCAAGGGGCGGCGCAAGATCCTGCTGGACATCAATGCCAATTATAAATTCGTCCTCGGTGCCGTCATCAGCGAGCAGGAGGTCTGCGTGGGGCTTTGCACCATGCACATGGACATCCTCGACAAGGCTGTTATGCCCTGCACCGACCACACCAGCCGCAAGGAGATCCTGCAATTCATCGTCAGCGCCTGTGAGCGCATGATGGCCAATGCCTGCCTGGATCGGGAAAACGTCCTTGGCCTTGGCATCGGCGTCATGCCCATCATGATCGGCCGGATGCGCGTGTTCTACAAGGACGGTATGCTCGATTTCAGCGAGCTCGGACGCTCCCTCAATTATCCCCAGCTGCCGCCTGTGTTCTGCGGCAATGCCGTCTGGCTGCTCTCCCTGGCCAATGCCGATGTCAAGCGCATGGGCATCCAGACCGCCAATGAGGTCTACATCCACCTGGGCAGCCACATCCATATCTCCGTGCTCCGCCCCGACAAGACCGAGCAGGATTACCTGACCTACAGCTACCTGACCGAGCGCAGCATCATCCGTCCCGGCGGACGGCAGCAGGACGGCTACCCGGCCGGCTCCGTGCGTGCGCAGCTCTCCGTGGCCGCCATGCAGGCGCGTATCGCCGAGGTCTACAGCCGTGAGCGCACCCCCTTCCTGTACACCGCCACCGACGGCTACATCGAGCATGTGACCCTCGAGCAGATGTACCAGGCCGCCGTTTCGGGCGATACCCGCGTGGAGGAGGTCGTGCAGGAGATCATGCAGGACTGGAGCGTGCTGCTCCACAACATGGTCTGCTGCTTCCAGGCGCAGCGCGTGGTGCTGCACCACTTCTCCCTGAGCGACAAGGGCTTTGTGCAGTTCAAGAGCTATGTCAAGCAGTATGCCGGCGATGACATCGCGGACCGCATCGTCTGCTCGAGCGTGGAGGACCGCACGGATTTCCTGGCAGGGTGCTCCCTCGTGCTCATGCGCAATTTCTATATGAACGGCGGGATCCCCGAGACCCGCACACCGGCTCCCCGGAACCGCTGAGCCGATCCTGGGAAGACAGGTTCACTACATAATTTCATCAAAAAGAGCAATGGTGCTCCATTTGCAGCGGCTTTCCCGGCCGGTGCAGGTGGAGCATACGCTTTTTTCAAGGAAGATTCTAAGGAGGAACAAGATCATGGAAGAGCGTCACACCAAATATGTATTCGTCACCGGCGGCGTGGTATCGGGCCTTGGCAAGGGCATCACGGCCGCCTCCCTCGGGCGGCTGCTCAAGGCACGCGGCTACAAGGTCACCGTGCTCAAGCTCGACCCGTACATCAACGTCGATCCCGGGACGATGAGCCCCTACCAGCACGGGGAGGTCTTTGTCACCGAGGACGGGGGCGAGACGGACCTGGACCTGGGCCATTATGAGCGCTTCATCGACGAGAACCTCTCGGTGAACAACAACGCCACCACGGGCAAGATCTACTGGACGGTGCTCAACAAGGAGCGCCGGGGCGATTACCTGGGCGGCACCGTGCAGGTCATCCCCCACATCACCAACGAGATCAAGGAGCGCATCTACCGGGTGGGCAAGAGCTCCGGGGCGGATGTGGTCATCACCGAGATCGGCGGCACGGTCGGCGACATCGAGAGCACACCCTTTCTCGAAGCCATCCGGCAGTTTGCCGCCGAGGTGGGCCGGGAGAATGCCATGTACATCCATGTCACGCTCCTGCCCTTCATTGCAGGCTCCAACGAGCTCAAATCCAAGCCCACACAGCACTCGGTCAAGGAGCTTCTGTCCATCGGCATCCAGCCGAACATCATCGTCTGCCGCACCGAGCAGGAGATCCCGCAGGAGGTGGCCGAGAAGATCGCACTGTTCTGCAATGTCCGCCGGGAGGACATCATCCAGAACATGACCGCCCCCTCCCTCTATGAGGTGCCGATGATGCTCGAGCAGGAGGGCCTTGCCCGCGAGGTCTGCTACCATCTGGGCCTCATCAACCGCGGCCCGGACCTTGCCGACTGGATCGCCATGACCGAGCGGCAGAACCGTGCCGCGGACACGGTACGCATTGCACTGGTGGGCAAGTATGTGGCCCTGCAGGATGCGTACCTGTCCGTTGCCGAGGCACTGCGCCACGGCGGCATCGTCAATGACGTGCAGGTGGAGATCCTGTGGATCGACTCCGAGAAGGTCACAGCGGATACGGCATCGGAGCTGCTTGGCACCTGCAGCGGCATCATCGTCCCCGGCGGCTTCGGCGGCCGCGGCATCGAGGGGATGGTCGAGGCCATCCGCTACGGACGTGAGGAGGGCATCCCGGTGTTCGGCATCTGTCTGGGGATGCAGATGATGGTCGTGGAGACGGCCCGGCACATAGCGGGTCTTACACACGCCAACTCCTCGGAATTTGACCCCGAGGGCAGCGAGAGCGTCATCGACATCATGGACGAGCAGAAGGACATCACCGACAAGGGCGGCACGATGCGGCTCGGGCTGTATCCGTGCAAGCTGTGCGGGGACAGCCGCGTGCGGACGCTCTACGGCGAGGAGCTGATCTATGAGCGGCACCGCCACCGCTTCGAGTTCAACAACGCCTACCGGGAGGTGCTGACCGGCGCAGGGCTGTCCATCGCCGGCCTTTCCCCGGACGGCAGGCTCGTGGAGATCGTCGAGCGCACCGATCACCCGTGGTTCGTGGGCGTGCAGTTCCATCCGGAATTCAAATCCCGTCCCAACCGCCCGGCCGTGCTGTTCGCGGATTTCATCCGGGCTGCGGTGGAGCACGGGCAGGCGCACTGACACCGGGAAAAATTTTCCCGTCCCCCTTGCATGGACATCCGATCTATGGTATAATAGAAAGGTAATCTCTACAGGAAAGAGGATGTTTCATGAGTTCAGGAAAAATTGGCTTTGACCACGAAAAGTATCTGAAAATGCAGTCCGCCCATATCCGTGAGCGCATCGCCCATTTCGGTGACAAGCTCTATCTGGAATTCGGCGGCAAGCTCTTCGATGATTTCCATGCCTCCCGTGTGCTCCCGGGCTTTAGGCCGGACAGCAAGCTGCAAATGCTTTTGCAGCTCAAGGAGGATGCGGAGATCGTCATCGTCATCAACGCCGCGGACATTGAAAAGAACAAGGTCCGCAGCGACCTTGGCATCACCTACGATGTGGACGTGATCCGCCTGCTCGGGCAGTTCCGGAAGATCGGTCTGTATGTGAGCAGTGTCGTGCTCACGCGCTATGAGGGCCAGCCGTCCGCCGACGCCTTCCAGAGCCGTCTGGAGGCGCTGCATGTGAAGGTCTACCGCCACTACCAGATCAAGGGCTACCCGTCCAACCTCCCGCTCATCATCAGCGATGAGGGCTACGGGCGCAATGATTACATCGAGACGACCCGCCGTCTGGTCGTGGTCACCGCACCCGGTCCGGGCAGCGGCAAGATGGCGACGTGCCTCTCCCAGCTCTACCACGAGCACAAGCGCGGCATCAATGCGGGCTACGCCAAGTTCGAGACCTTCCCGATCTGGAATATCCCGCTGCGCCATCCGGTCAATCTGGCCTACGAGGCAGCCACCTCGGACCTCAACGATGTGAACATGATCGACCCGTACCATCTCGAGGCCTACGGCAAGACGACGGTCAATTACAACCGGGATGTGGAGATCTTCCCGGTGCTCTCGGCGATGTTCGAGAAGATCCTGGGCGAGTCCCCCTACAAATCCCCGACGGACATGGGTGTGAACATGGCCGGCAACTGCATCATCGACGATGCTATCGTGCAGGAGGCCGCCCGTGAGGAGATCGTGCGGCGGTACTATGTGGCACTGTGCGAGCACCGCAAGGGCAATGCCTCGGAGGAGGAGCTGTACAAGCTCGAGCTTCTGATGAAGCAGGCGGGCGTGTCCACGGAGGACCGCCGTGTGGCGGCGGCAGCGCTTGCCAGGGAGCAGGAGACGGGCGATGCGGCAGCCGCCATGGAGCTGCCCGACGGCACCCTTCTCACCGGCCGCACCTCGGAGCTGCTGGGCGCGTCGTCCGCGCTTCTGCTCAATGCGCTCAAGCATTTTGCGGGCCTGCCGGACGAGGTCCTGCTGATGTCCCCCCATGTCATCGAGCCCATCCAGGCGCTCAAGGTCAAGCACCTGGGCAACCAGAATCCCCGGCTGCACACGGACGAGACGCTGCTGGCACTGGCCATCTGTGCGAACACGGACGAGAATGCCCGCCTTGCCATGGAGCAGATCGGACGTCTGCGCGGCTGCGAGGTACACTCCACCGTCATCCTCTCGGCCGTCGATGAGCGCATCTTCAAGCGCCTGGGCGTGAACCTCACCTGCGAGCCGAAGTACTCCTAAGGCATTCCCCTCCCCCCGCAAACAAAAAGCCCCCCGTTTTCCGGGGGGCTTGTGTATTATCCGATCACCGTGTACATCTGTGCGGCGTCCGCCTTGGTGGCGTGCTCGGCAACCGTGACCACCTGCACCTTCACGGGGCGGGTGCCCATCTGGAGTTCAATGACATCGCCGGGCTTGACGTCGTAGGACGCTCTTGCCACCTTGCCGTTGACCGTCACCTTGCCGGCATCGCATGCCTCGTTGGCAATGGTGCGCCGCTTGATGAGACGGGAATTTTTCAGGTATTTGTCCAGACGCATGGGAGCTCCTTTCAGTCAAGGGCGGGTATCAAAGCACTCGTTAAAGACATCGCGCTCTAACGGCCGGTACAGTTCATGATCGTACACCCAATCGGCGCGGTTCAGTTCATAGTCGCCATCGATGTAGTCCATATGCAGGGCCAGCAGATCATCCGCTGTGTAAGGATCCCCGGCGATCTCTGAGCTTTCGCGTCTGGAAACCTCGTAGGTATGCAACGGATGCAGTCCGTCCTCCTGCCTTTCATAGGTCTTGATCAGCAGATAGGAACCTTCTCCCATCACCGAGCCTTGCAGTGAAGCGATCGCACAGCCGCCGGGCAGGATGCTGTTAGGATCCTGATAATACCCATCCGCCGGGAAGGTGTCCACAAAGACGACCTCTCCGGTCTCTTCATTGTACCAGTAAAGTGCTGCTGTGAAATCCCCCCGGATGCACAGCTCCGGGATGTCATCGTCATCCAGACACAGCAGCATGAACTTGTAATCCTTGTAGTCACTGTCAACAACCGTTGTATACTCGCTTCCCCACAGAAAATCCCGGTAGGCCTGTTTCCATGCATTGTGCTGCTCGCCGGAAAAATCCCACAGCGTCTCCTGCTGCACATCCTCCAAAGGCGCATCCGTCTCCGGAGGCGCTTGTGTCTCCGGGGGCGTTTCTGTCTCCGGGGGCGTTTCTGTCTCCGGGGGTGCCTGCGTCTCCGGTGCCGCCTGCGTCTCCGGGGGCGGTGTGTTCTCCGTTGCTGCACACCCTGTCAGCAGCATCGCGGGGAGCAGCCATGCTGCCAGGTGTGCGCGTGTGCGGCGTCTCACTCCTCTTCCCCGTTGACAGCCTGCTTGAGGGCTCTGCCGGGCTTGAACACGGGGGCCTTGCCGGCGGGGAGCTGCATGGGCTCACGGGTGCGGGGATTGAGGCAGCGCTTTTCACTGCGCTCCCGGACATCGAATGTCCCGAAGCCCGTCAGTACGACCTTTTCTCCGCTTGCCAGCACCTCGCGGATGGTGTCGAAAATGAAATCCACATCCTCCTGTGCATCCTTCTTGCGGCGGTCACGCTTTTTGGCATACAATGCCATCAGCTCGGATTTTGTCATAGCCTATTCCTCCTTACTCCGTCGGCGCTTCGCGCTGGGCCTTCTTGGCTCTGTCCCAATACAGATCGAGCTCCTCGATCGGCAGCTCGGGCATATCCTTCCCGTCGGCTGCCACGAGCTGTTCGGTCTGTGCAAAGCGCTGCGTGAATTTCTCCGTTGCCTTCGTCAGGGCCTGCTCGGCATCGATCCCTAAATGCCGTGCCGTGTTCACACACGAGAACAGCAGATCGCCCAGCTCCTCCTCCATCATCGCGGTATCGCCCGTACTGATGGCGGCATCGAGCTCGGCGCGTTCGGCGCGTACACAGTCAAAGGCGGATTTCGCATCCCGGAAATCCATCCCCGCTCTTGCCGCACGCTTGCCCACCTTCTGGGCCCGGCTGAGCGCCGGCAGGGACCTGGCAACGCTTTTCAGCGTATCCGCATACGTCTCCTGGCCCTTCGTTTCCTTCTTGATGGCATCCCAGTTTTTCAGGACGGTATCCGTATCCTCCGCCTTCACATCCCCGAATACATGGGGATGGCGCACGATGAGCTTCTTGCAGATCTCATCGCACACGGCCTCAAAGCCGAATGCCCCTTCCTCCTCGGCAAGTGTGCAGTGGAACACCACCTGCAAAAGCACATCGCCGAGCTCCTCACGCATCAGGTCCATGTCGAGCAGGTCGATCGCCTCGACTGCCTCATAGGCCTCCTCCAGAAAGTCGTTCCGGATGGAGGTGTGGGTCTGCTCCTTGTCCCACGGACAGCCGCCCGGGGAGCGCAGGAGCTTCACGATCTCCCGCAGGTCCTCAATGCCGTAATGCGCTTTTTGTTCATACGATACCATGGGTGCTCTCCTCCTGTGGGGTCAGCGCAGCTCGGTCGGCACAAAGCCCACCTTCTTGTAGACCTTGTTGAGCGTGCGGTACGAATACCGCAGTGCCTCCCCTGCGCAGCGGGTGTAGCATTCCTTGAGATAGGCCTTGTCGGCGATCAGGCGGGCATATTCCTCACGCACCGGTGCCAAGTGATCGGCCACTGCCTCACCGACAGCCAGCTTGAAGGTACCGTAGCCCTGCCCGTCGAATTCCCGGACGGACTCCTCGATGGTCCTGCCCGTTACGGCAGAATAGATGGTCAGCAGATTGTTGATGCCGTCCTTGCCCTCACGGAAGGCGATCTCCGACTCGCTGTCGGTGACGGCACGCTTGAACTTGCGGATGATGGTGTCCTTGTCATCGAGGATGAGGATCACAGCGTTGGGGTTGTCGTCGGACTTGGACATCTTCTTGGTCGGCTCCTGCAGGCTCATGACCTTGGCACCCACGGGCGGCACATAGCCCTCCGGGATCTTGAAGGTCTCGCCGTAGCGGCCGTTGAAGCGCCTTGCAATGGTGCGGGCAAGCTCAAGATGCTGCATCTGATCGACACCCACGGGCACAAGGTCCGCATTGTAGATGAGGATATCCGCCGCCATCAGCACAGGATAATCGAACAGACCCGCATTGATGTCATCCGGATGCTTGCGGCTCTTGTCCTTGAACTGTGTCATGCGCGAGAGCTCACCGAACTGCGTCGAGCAGTTGAGCACCCACGAGAGCTGGGCATGGGTCGGCACATGGCTCTGGATGAAGATGAGGGACTTGTTCAGGTCAATGCCGCACGCCATGAGCTGTGCATAGGCCTCGAGCGTTTTCTGCCGCAGCTGGGCCGGCTCGATCTTCACGGTGATGGCATGCTGGTCGGCGATGAAGTAAAAGCAGCGGCATTCGTCCTGGAGCGGTCCCCAGTTGCGGACGGCACCGATGTAATTGCCGAGCGTGAAGGTGCCGGTGGGCTGGATGCCGCTGAGGATCAGCTTCTTCTCGTCACTCATGCCTGTGCGCCTCCCTGTGCATCCTTCATCTGTGCGGTGCGCAGTGCGCTCATCACCTGCTGGTACAGGTAGTAGACCACACGCTTCTCCTTGTCATCCTCCGTCATGTTCCGCGGCTCGATCTCTGCCTTGAACACGCCGCGCTTGGTCAGCATGTAGACATAGTGCGTACCCGTGGTGGGCAGCGGGAAGGAGCTGGTGCGCTTGGAGATCTCCTTGAGGGGATTGGAATTGACCACGAGGTTCCGGGCTGCCTGGACCACGCCCTTGTAGCGGGTGGAGGCGCCGGTGTACTCGCCGCCGGCATTGAAGTACAGGTTGGCCGCGCCGTTGATGAAGCACACCATGGTCGTCAGGATGGACGGCCCCATGGGGATGTCCACCACGATGCCGTAGACCTCATCGGACTTGAACTTGATGTTCTTGAACTGTGCGGGCGGGATGTGCAGGGCAGCGTTTCTGGTCGCGAGATATTCGGGGGTCACCGCATACGGATCGAGCGGCGAACGTCTTGTGATAGCCATAGTGATTCTTTCCTTTCTGTTGTGTGTCAGTCAAACATGTCCCGGGTCAGGCGGCCCAGGATCTCCACGCCCTTGTCGATGGCTTCATCGGTGGGGGTGGAATAATTCATGCGGAACGAATACGTCACATCGTCCTCGGAGATCATGAAGGCACTGCCGGGAACAACGGCGATCTTGTATTCGGCCACGGCTCTCTTGCAAAAGCCCATCATGTCGCACCCGTCGGGCAGGGTACACCACAGGAACAGACCGCCCTCGGGACGGGTGAAGGCGATCTTCTTCGAGAAGGTCTCCTCCATGCCGCGCATCATGCGCTCTGCCTTCTGCCTGTAGATGGCACGCAGGCCTGCAAGGTGCGCATCGAAATCCACCTTCTGCATGAAGCGGTAGGCGAGCATCTGTCCGAAGTTATTGGTCTGGACATCGGACACCTGCTTGCACACGACCATCTTGGAGACGACCTCGGCGGGGGCGATGGCATAGCCCACACGGATGCCCGGGGAGAGCACCTTCGAGAAGGAGCCGGCGTAGATGACACGCCCGTCGGTATCCATGCTCTTGATGGTGGGAACATCCTCCCCTGCAAAGCGCAGATCGCCGTAGGGGTTGTCCTCGAGTATGATGGTATCGTACTTCTGTGCAAGCGCATACAGCTCTCTGCGGCGACGCAGCGAGGTGGTCTTGCCCGTGGGGTTCTGGAAATTCGGGATGATGTAGATGAGCTTGGTATTGGGATTGGCCTTCAGGGCGGCTTCGAGCTGCTCGGGGATCATGCCCTCGTCATCGAGCGGCACGCCGACCAGGTTCACATTGTAGGACTTGAAGGCATTGAGCGAGCCGATGAAGCTCGGTGCCTCGGCGATGAGGGTATCGCCCGGGTCGCACAGGGACTTGCAGGCAAGCTCCATGACCTGCTGGGCACCGGAGGTGATGATGAGGTCCTCCGTCTCCGGCTTGAAGTTGCCGGCCGCCTGCATCCGTGCCTTCATCAGGTCCCGCAGGGGGGTATAGCCCTCGGTGATGCCGTACTGGAGCACACTGATCGGCTCCTCGGCCATGAGCTCCTGCGTGATCTGCCGGACGGCGTCCACGGGGAAGGCCTCGGGGGCGGGATTGCCGGCCGCAAAGGAGATGACCTCGGGGTCCGCGGTGAACTTCAGGATCTCACGGATGGCGGAGGCCTGAAGGTGGGACACCTTTTCTGAAAATACATAATTCATATGTCTCATTCCTTTTACATAAAATTGACTGTGAGCGGCCCTTCCGGAGCGCCGGAAGGAAACCTCTACTATTATACCACATTTTTTTCCGTTCTGCAATACAGATTTTGAAAAAACTTCCTATGACGGACATTTTTTTCGCACGCTGCCCGAAAGGAGCCTCCATGAAACGACAAAGCTTCCTGCGCGGATCCCTCCTGCTGACGCTCTCCGCCCTTGCCGCGAAGGTCCTCGGTGCCCTCTTCAAGCTGCCGCTGACGGCCATGCTCGGCGGTACGGGGCTCGGGTATTTCAGCAGCGCCTACGGGCTGTTCCTGCCGCTGTATGCCGTGCTGGTCACGGGCATGTCCACCGCCGTGGCAAGGCCCGTCGCGCAGTACGCCGCCCTCGGACGCCCCGGCGCGTGTGCCTGCATCCGGCGCACGGCAAGGCGCAGCTTTCTCCTGCTCGGGCTCATCGGCAGCCTCCTGACGTGTGTGCTTGCCTCCCCCTTCCTGCATCACACGGGTGCCTCTCCGGAGGCGCTCCCGGCGGTGCTGGCCATTGCCCCGGCCGTGCTTGTGTGCTGTCTGACGGCGGTGGAGCGGGGATATTACGAGGGCCTGTGCTCGATGACACCGACGGCCCTCTCCCAGGCGGTCGAGGCGGCGCTCCGGTGCGTGCTCGGACTGCTTTTGTGCCGTTTTTGCATGGCACACCCGCCCCTGCCGGCGCTCTCCCCGGCGGCAAACGGCGCGTTCGGGGCGGTGTGCGGCGTCACGCTCGGCGCACTCGGCAGCCTTGTGTACCTGTGGGGATGCAGCCTGCGCACCCGTCACAGGCCCGACGGGAGTCTCCCGCCCCGGCGGATCCTGCGGCTGCTCTTCGGGCTGATGCTGCCGGTCTCGGTGGGGGCGCTGGTCACCAATCTGACGTCGCTCATTGACCTTGTGACGGTCATGCGCTGCTTTTCCGGGCAGCTCATGCAGGACCCGGAGCGTTTCTATGCCGCGGCCCGTATTGCCCCGGAGATCCCGCCGGAGGAGGCGGCGTCCTTTGCCTACGGCTCCTATATGGGGCTTTCGGTGACGGTGTTCAATCTGGTGCCGTCCCTGACGGGCAGTCTTGGCAAAAGCGCCCTGCCGTGTGCGGCACAGTGCTTCTGCCGCGGGGACCGGGAGGGGACGGCGTTCCATGCCCGGCAGGTCCTGCTGCTGGCCGCACTGGCCGCCGTCCCCGCCGGCTGCGGCATCGCCGTGCTGGGGGAGGAGACACTGGCATTTCTCTTTGCCGGACGCATCGGCGAGATCCGTGCCGCTGCCGGGAGCCTTGTGTGCCTGGCACCCGGGATGGTCTGCCTGTGCCTGTCCTCGGGGATCTTCAGCATCCTCCAGGCAGCGGGGCGTGCGGACCTGCCGGTGAAGCTCCTCGTGCCGGGCGCGGCCGTCAAGCTCGTGCTCAATCTCCTGCTGCTCCCCCGGTACGGGACAGCGGGAGCGGGGCTGGCCACAAGTGCGGGGTATGTGCTCATCCTCGCGCTGTCGCTGGTGTGCCTGCGCCGGGTGCTCGGCGTGCCGCTGCATCTGGGGCGGCCCCTTGTGTGCATGCTCTACAGCGGCGTGATGTGTGCCGCAGCCGCATGGCTCTCGTGCCGCTGTCTGCAAGGGCGGCTGCCGTTTCATGCAGGCTATCTGCTGGCCGTCTGTGCCGGTGCGGGGGTGTACGTCCTGTGCATGCTTCTGTGTGCCGGACGGGAGCTGTCCCGCCTGAAAAGCCCCGCGGTGCAAGCTTGACAACCCCTCCTCCCTTATGTTATACTGATAGTAACATCTTATCACAGGAGGGATCACCATGGCCGATACTGCTGCCATTCTCGTATGCGCCGGGAACGCCTCCCGGATGCAGGGGATCAACAAGATCCTCATGCCCCTGGGGGATTCCAATGTCGTCGGACACAGCATGATGCGTTTTGAAGCGTGTCCGGACATCTCCGACATCATCGTCGTGACCAAGCCCGAGTTCTTCGACGCCATCCGGGTCACGGCCCGGGCGCTCTCGATCACCAAGCTCCGGGACGTCACCGAGGGCGGGGAGACCCGGCAGCAGTCCGTCATGCAGGGACTGCGTCTTGTGCCGAAGGAGGCGGCGTACATCGCCATCCACGACGGGGCAAGGCCGCTGGTCCGCCCGGAGCACATCGCTGCGGTCATCAAGGACGCGAGAGTCTTTGGCGGCGCCACGCTCGGCGTGCCCGTGAAGGACACCATCAAGGCGGTCGATGACGGACTCATCACCGACACCCCGCCCCGCGCCTCCCTCTGGATCACCCAGACGCCCCAGGTGTTCCGGAAGCGTTTGTATTTCGAGGCGGTGGACTTTGCCCTCGAGCACGGGCTCGACTTCACCGATGACTGCCAGCTCGTGGAGGCCATCGGCGGCAAGGTGTACATGACACCGGGGGATTACTCCAACATCAAGATCACAACGCCCGAGGACCGGGCCATTGCGGAGGTATTGCTATGATGCGGATCGGACACGGATATGACGTTCACAAGCTGGTCGAGGACCGCGCCCTGATTTTAGGCGGCGTGGAGATCCCCCACACCCTCGGCCTTTTAGGGCATTCGGATGCGGACGTGCTGCTGCATGCGGTCTCGGACGCGCTTCTCGGCGCACTGGCCCTGGGGGACATCGGCAAGCATTTCCCCGATACGGACCCTGCCTACAAGGGCGCGGACAGCCGGGTGCTGCTGCGCGAATGTATGGCACTCGTGCGGGCGCAGGGGTACACCCTTTGCAACCTCGATGCCATTGTCATTGCGCAGGCACCGAAGCTGCGTCCCTACATCGACACCATGCGGCAGAACATCGCCGAGGATCTGGGTGCGGACATCTCGCAGATCTCCGTGAAGGCCACCACCGAGGAACGCCTTGGCTTCACAGGACGGCAGGAGGGGATCTCGGCGCATTGTGTAGCACTGCTGATGCGGGAGGGCTGAGACGCCCCCTTCCCCGCATGTTCACCCCCCACCCCCTCCCCGCATAGACTATAGTATCACAATCTGGAAGGGGTGATACTATGGTATGCAGAGTCGTTCTGCCCTCGGAGACCTATGCGCACAAGGCGCACAGGGTCCTTGCGGCAAATGGCTTGATAAGTGAGATCATCCGTGCCTCCGGTTCCCGGGAGGGCTGCACCTTCGGGCTGCGTGTCGTCGGGAGCTGTGAGGCCGTTTCGGACCTGCTCGGACGTGCCGGGATCCCGGTGCGGCGCATCACAAGTGAGCGTGGGGGGCCATGACGGTCAATTTCGATAACGCCGCCACCACCTACCCCAAGCCCCCGGAGGTGCGGCTTGCCGTGCAGAAGGCACTCGCCCGCTGCGGCAGTGCCGGCAGGGGCGGGCATCCGCTGGCTGCCTACACCTCGGATCTGGTGTACCGCACACGGGAAACGGCGGCTGCCTTCTTCGGCACCGAGCCGGAGCATGTGGTGTTCACCCAGAACTGCACCCATGCGCTCAATCTGGCCATCCAGGGTCTTGCCCGTGACGGCGGCCATTTCATCACAAGCAGCATCGAGCACAATTCCGTCATCCGTCCGCTCTATGCCCTCGCCAAGGCAGGACGCATCCGCTACAGCATCGCCCGCGTGAGCCCCTCCCCCGAGGAGACCGTGCGGCAGTTTGCGGCGCTGCTCCGGCCGGATACCAGGGCCGTCGTGTGTACGCTCGCCGGGAATGTCACCGGACAGATCCTCCCCTGGCGGGAGATCGGTGCGCTGTGCCGGCAGCACGGGATCTGCTTTGTTGCGGACGGAGCACAGGCCTGCGGCATCCTGCCCGTAAAGCTCTCCGACGGCATCGACATCCTGTGCTGTGCCGGCCACAAGGGACTCTACGGGATCACCGGTACCGGGATGCTCCTCACAAACGGCCGCTATCCGCTCCCGCCCCTCATGCAGGGCGGCTCGGGGAGCCTCTCGAACCTGCCGGATATGCCCGGGCATCTCCCCGATGCACTCGAATGCGGCACGCTCGGTGTCATCGGCATCGCCTCGCTCGATGCGGGGATCCGCTTTGTGCAGCATCGGGGGATGGCACACCTTAGGCGCCATGAGGAGGCGCTGTGCCAAAAGCTCATCGCGTACCTGAACACGGTGGAGGGCGCACGGGTCTATCGGACGCCGGGCGCGGACTACGTCCCGCTCGTGTCGTTCAATCTGCCGGGGATCCCCTCCGAGGAGGCCGCCGCCCGGCTCGGTGTACTCGGGTACTGCCTGCGTGCAGGCCTGCACTGCGCACCCCTTGCTCACCGGCACCTTGGCACCCCCGACGGGACCGTGCGCTTTGCCCCCTCCGCCTTTTCCGATGCCGCCGGCGTGACGGGACTCTGCCATGCCATCGGGCAGCTCGTGCAGAAGGAAAAATCAGGCAGCGCGGAATAAATTTTGTGCAAACACTTGCAAAATGCTGCGTTTTGTGGTATGATAAAGGGTAAGCCCTGCCGGAGCGGATCCTTCCGGCAAGGCACACCCTGTCAAAGAGAGGAAGTGAGCCGATGCTGCTGTCATTCAATGAAATGCTCGAATCCATCTACAGTGTTGTCCAGACCATGACGATCTTCGATTTCCTGGACATTGCCCTGCTCAGCTATGTGATCTACTACCTGTTCAAGCTCATCCAGGAGACCCGTGCCGGGCAGCTCTTCAAGGGCATCCTGTTCCTGCTCCTGATCTATGCGATCAGCCGCTTCGTCCACCTCAACTCCATCCAATGGATCCTCGAGCACATCTTCAACATCGGCCTGCTCGCACTGATGATCGTGTTCCAGCCGGAGATCCGCCGTGCGGTGGAAAAGCTCGGCCATTCCCGGTTCGGCCTCAAGGCGCTCGGCCTTGTGGCGCCGAGTGACGAGACCGTCGTCCGCTGGCAGACGGCCATTGATGAGATCTGTGCGGCCTGCGTGGAGCTGAGTGCCTCGTGTACGGGTGCGCTCATCGTCATCGAGCGGCAGACGCGCCTGGGCGAACAGATCGAGAGCGGCACCATCCTCAATGCCACCCCGAGCAGGGAGCTGTTCGGGAACATCTTCTACACCAAAGCCCCCCTCCATGACGGTGCGGTCATCATGCGCGACGGCATGATCTTAGCGGCGGGCTGCTTCCTGCCCAAGCCCCAGAAGGAGGAGCTCATCAACAAGAATCTCGGCTCCCGTCACCGTGCCGCCATCGGCATGAGCGAGAATTCCGATGCCATTGTCATTGTCGTATCCGAGGAGACCGGACAGATCTCCATCGCCGACAACGGCACACTTACCCGCAATTATACGGAGGACAAGCTCCGTGCCGAGCTGACCCGTCAGCTCATCCCGCGTGAGGAGCCTGCGGAGACTGCATCCCACAAGCGCCGGAGCAGGAGGAAGGAGGCCAAATGAACGAGGATCTGAACAAACGGCCCGATACCGCGCCCGAGGAGTCGGCACATACCTCACCGCTGCATGCGGCACTGCGCACGGTGCGCAAGCCCATCCACGGCTTCCAGCTCTTTATGGAGGGACTGCTGCGCCGGCGTCCGGTACTCATTACCCTCTCGGTCCTGGCAGCGGTCCTGATCTGGTTCACCATTTCAGTCACGGTCTACAAGACCACCCATGTCACCGTCAACCACATCCCCGTGGAGGTCGAGCTGACCGGCACGGCAGCGGAGGCCGCAGGACTGAGCGTGGTCTCCTGTGATCTGGACACAGTCAATGCCGTCATCACCGGCAACCGTTCCGAGGTCGGCATCCTGACGAACAAGGACCTGACCGCCTATGCGGAGCTCGGCAACATCAGCACGAGCGGCGAATACACGCTCGACATCGTCCTGCGCACCGAAAACGGCATCGCCTTCACGGCCGAGAGCATCAGTCCGGCGCATGCCGTGGTCAGTCTGGACAAGATCGAGACACGCCCCTACGATGTCACCGCCGCCTTCCCGTATATTTCCATCACCGCCGGACATGCCATGGCGGAGGATGAGATCACCTGTGAGCCGCCCACCATCAACATCACGGGCCCCGCCACACAGCTCGACGAGATCGGCCGGGTGGAGGTCTACACGGACAAGTCCCTGTCCCTCGACAGCACCTATTCGCTCTATGCAAGTAAGGTCAATCTCTACACCGACGAGGGTGCCATCCTGGATACGGACACCTACGAGATCCCTGCCACGAGCTTCCAGATCAACATCCCCATCCTCACACAGATGGAGCTGCCGCTGACCTATACGATCCGCAATGCCCCCACGACCTTTGATGAGGACTGGCTGCGCGAGCGCCTGACGCTCTCGGAGGATTCGATCACGCTGGCCTCCAAGACCAACACCGCCCTTGCCAGCCAGAAGGACTGGAACGTGGGCTTTACGAAGCTTGACGACATCGGTCTGGACTACAGCAACACCTTTACGATCGACACGGGCGAGGAGCTCATCAACCGCAGCAACCTCCAGCAGGTGACGCTCACGCTGGACAATGAGGGACTTGCCTCCCGGGATCTGGCGGTCACGCGGGACAACATCAATGTCATCAATGTCCCGAGCGGCTATGATTTCGACGTGGTCACCAAGAGCCTGACGGTCACGGTGATCGGCCCGGAGGAGGAGCTCGAGGAGCTCAATGCCAAGGACATCATCGTTGCGGTGGACCTCCAGAACCATGAGATCACCCAGAGCATGTCCTTCACGGAGGACGCGAGCATCTCGTTCTACAACGAAGAGCACCTATGGGCAGTCGGCTCGTACAAGATCGCCATCGACAGCATCGCCCATGATACCGAAACGACCGCTGCAACAGAAAGCACCACATAAAAAATGCCCCCGTTTTGGGGGCATTTTTAGTTTGTTGCTACAGCAAGAAGATGCATGTGTCTGCGGTCACCGGGAGCCGCCGCCGTCAATGCAGAACGCTGCCACGGCACCGGGGCCGCCGTGTCCGCCGACGATCGGGTCGATGTCCCCGACGAGCACGGAGCGCACGCCGTACTTCCTGCGCAGGATGTCCTTGACAAAGGCGGCTTCCTCCGGTGCATCACAGTGTCCCACTGCCACGGTCGTCCCCGGCTTTGCCGCCCTTCCGGCACGGTCGGCGATCTCCCGCAGTGCCGTTTTGCGGCCGCGGATCTTCCCGCACAGCTCGAGCGCACCGGTCTCCCCGAGCTGCATCAGCGGCATGATCTGCAATACCGTCCCCACGACCGCCGTGCTTCCGCTGATCCGGCCGCCGCGCTTGAGGTACATCAGGTCGCTCACCGTGAAATAATGCCGGATGTGCTGCCGCAGTACCTGTGCCTGTGCGGCAGCCTGTACAAGCCCCGTTCCCTGTTCCCGCAGCTTGACCAGCTCCATGACCAGCAGCCCCTGTCCCAGGGATCCGCACTGCGAATCGATCACCGTGACCGTCCGCGACGGGAATTCCTCCGAAAGCTCCAGCGCTGCCAGACGTGCCGTATTGTACGCGCCGCTGAGCTGCGAGGAAAATCCCACATACAGTATGTCCATCCCGGCTTCGAGCACCGGGCGCATCGCATCCTTGCAGTCTTCTATGCTCGGCGCCGACGTGCGCACCGGCGTCCCCGCGCGCAGCAGATCGTAGTAGGCCTTCGACGCAAACCGCCGCCCCGTCGCATAGGCGACCGGCACCGCCGACGCCAGACTGTAATACAGCGGGATCACACCGATCCGGTGCTCCCGGCAATAGGCCTCGCTCAGATCGCAGGCCCCGTCCGTAAAAATTCTGTACTCACCCATGATCTCCCTCCTCTGTGCTTCATCCGCAGTATGGGCAATGTGTTTCCTGTTTATACACGGTTTTGTTCATCTTCATATCTGGTATCTAATACTATATTATATCATTTATCGGATTTTGTCAAGTGGTTTTCTGAAATTTTCATCTTTTTATCAAAAAACAGGTCCTGCGGCGAGGGAGGGGGCTTTACAAATTCGCCGGAACATGTTATAATAGGAACAGAAGGGAGGTGCGGGCATGCAATATGACAAGGACGCCTTTTCGGAGGATTACCGCCGGGCATCGGACACGCTGCGGTGCTTTGTGCTGCCGTCCTGGGAGGAGCTGCCGGATCTGGAGCTGTACATGGACCAGATGATCGTGCTCATCAACCGCTACCTGAGTCCCGTGGGGGGCACGGGCAAGGAGGTGACGGCCTCGATGATCAACAACTATGTCAAGATGCGGATGATGCCGCCGCCGGTCAGGAAGAAGTACGGGCGGGCACATCTGGCGTATCTGATCGTGATCTGCCTGCTCAAGGAGGCACTGAGCATGTCAGTGATCGGGCAGATGTTCCCGCCTGGGATGGAGGGGGCGCTCCTGCAGGAGCGGTACAACGCCTTTGTGGCCAACCAGGTCAAGGCCTATCATTTTGTGGCCGACAACATTGACAGCGTGGCGATCCCGCTGCTCCAGGAGTCCGAGCACATCTCCGAGCGCATCCATGATCTGGTGATGCAGGTCGGCGTTTCCGCGAGCATTACCAAGAACCTTGCCGAGCGCTTTGCGGCGCAATCCGATGACACAAAAAAAGCATAACGGCCTATGCGGCCGTTATGCTTTTTTGTGTTATGATCGGTTACTTTAGGATCCCGATACAGGGAGCGTTACCAGATCTACCAGGGACTTGAGGATGTTGACGCCGTCAGAGAAGGTCATCACATTGTTCTGGTCCACATCGGCATTGACAACGCCCTGTGCAGTCAGGGTGAAGGAACCGAGCTGGTCCTTGTTCACGCAGATAACGTCGATGATATCGCAGTCGCCGTCCACATCGGCATCGCCCCAGAGGGTGACCTTCAGCGGCTCGGTGGGGGCCTGTGTGGGCTCCTCCGTCGGCTCCTCGACCTCAGCGTAGAATACCTCTACGGACTTGAGGTTGATCGTGTCGGCCTGCTTGCCTGCTGCATCGCCGTACCAGTAGCCGAACAGGATGTTGCCGTATTCCTCGTTCAGATCTGCGGTAGCAGGAACGATCCATGCGATCTCAACGGTCTCGCTGTCCGCATTCAGGACTACGAAGTTCCAGTTGTCGCCGGCCTCGGCATCGGAGAACATCTTGAAGTCATCGCCAACGGAAGCGCCGATGCCGTATACGAGCTTGTCAAGCGCACTGCCGGTATCGAGCGTGAATACCAGGGCCTGGACATCCTGGTTTGCCTTGATGCCAAGATCGTCGGCAATGCTCAGGTTGATGCTGTTGGTGCTGTCATCGCCGGCTGTCAGGGACTTGGCCACATCCACGACCTTGCTGCCGGTGTAATCGATCGTGCGGGTCTCGGTGTAGGTCACTGCACCGCCGACGAGGTCCACTGCCTCGATCTCGGCCGGCTCCTCGGCATTGTCGGTACCGTACCAGTACTGGAAGGAAACATCGCCGGGCGTTACATAGGGCTGTACCTCCTCGGGAACATCCCATACCACGCTGAAGTAGCCGCCGAGCTGGCCGTCCTCAGACGTCAGATAATAGCCGTAGCCGGGTGTGACGCCGAACTCCACGCCGGCATCCACCATTGCCTCATAGGTGTCATAGCCCATGTCATTGTACCAGTAGCCGGCCTTCGGGTCAATGGTCTGGCCCTTGAGTGCCTTGGCTGTCTCGGTATCGGCAGGGGAGCCGCTGGTGACATTCACACCGCCGCCGTACATGAATGCGGCAACATCGGTCGCACTCTGGATGGTGGCCGTCAGGGACTCGATCGTCTGCGTACCGCCGACATCGCCCAGACCGAAGTCATTGATGAAGCTGAACTTGTGGCTGTTGATGAGATCCTCGCCCTCAATGGCATGGCGCTCCTCGTTGAGCAGGTAGTAGTCATCATCATAGCCCTTGGTCAGGGTCAGGGGCTCGTCGGGGAACTCGACCTGACGGGCCTGGGTGCTCCAGATCTCGCCGGTGCCGTCGCCGTTGTCGGTGAAGCCCCAGGAGCCGCTGGTGCGGTTCGCGGATTTCCAGCCGTCATGGTTGGCATGGGCATTGGGATCCTCGGCAGCGCCGGTCTCGGACTCCTGCTTGGTGCTGTTGGCCTCCACAGCGGTCACGGTGATGGAGCCGTCCTTGCTGTAGTTTCTGAATTCAAACTTGCCGGGATACTGGTCGGTGGAGGGATTGTAGGAAAGCGTCAGCTTGGAGGTGTCGTACTTGACCACATACTCCTCGCCCTCGACAACGTTCAGGGTCTTGGCTGCGATGGTGGCACCCTCGCCGCCCTCCTTGAAGCCGTCATTGGCATCGTACTCGTTCCAGTACGGATCCTTGGCAAGGCCGATACCGAAGCCGACAGCTACGGAGCCGGTGAAGTTGGCCGTGAAGGTTATAGTGATGTTCTTGATGCCGCTCTCGGCAAGGTCTGCGGTATAGCCCAGATATACGCCGCCGTCAGCCTCTACGTCATAGGGGAGGGCAGTGTCGCTCGGTACATCGGTCGGATCCTCGGACGCGCCGGTGGGCTCCTCGGTCTCACCGCTGTTGGCCACGGCTGCGATCACCTTGACGGAACCGTCCGCACCGCTGTAGTAGTTGCGGAACTCATAGTGGGACTCCCACTGGGAGCCGACGGGATTGTACTGCACATTGATATCGGACACATCGATGGTGACCTCGAAGGGAACATCCTCCTCGACGCTCTTCACTTCACCCTCGGCGACCTCTGCCCAGTAATCCGGATCATCATTGGTGTTGATGCCAAAGCCCCAGGAGAAGGAGCCCGTGTAATCGGGCAGAACGGTGAAGGTGATGGTCTCGATGCCGCTCGATGCGATCGCACAGGTCGCGCCCTTGTACGTCTCCGAGCCTGCAACGCCGGAGCGCTTGGACGGGATCAGATCATCGCAGTCGGTGATCTCGACGGCGTCCGCCTGCAGCGATGCGGTCATCATGCCGGGAACGGTCATGCCGGCAACGGACAGTGCCATCAGTGCAGCGATGGCAGCAGCCTTCATACGGTTGCTCATTGCTTTAGAAATCATTTTTACCTCTTCCTTTCATATCATTAGGTGTCATACACAGCACAGTTCACAAAAGTACCGTGCATCTGTACAGAATTATTATAGCATATTTACCCACCGAATTTGTGAATATTCTATTAAATTTATGAATTTTCCGGATTCCGGATGTAGAAATTTGAAGCAGTTTTTTAGTGGTCTTTACCAAATTGTGAAGCGGACGCAAAAAGCCGCCCCCCGAAGGGAGGGCGGTGTCTTACATCTCATTTCTGTTTTCCAGCGCCTTATAGAGCGTCACCTCATCGGCATACTCGAGGATCCCGCCCACGGGCAGGCCAAATGCCAGCCGCGTCACCTGCACGCCCAGGGGCTTGAGCAGCGCGGAGACATATGCCGCCGTGGCATCGCCCTCCACCGTGGGATTGGTCGCCATGATGACCTCCCGGATCCCGCCTGCCTGGACACGCGCCAGGAGCGAACGGATCCGCAGATCATCGGGCAGTACCCCATGCATGGGGGAGATCAGCCCGTGCAGCACATGGTACACGCCCCGGTATTCTCCGGTGCGCTCGAATGCCGTGATGTCCTTGGGGTTCTCCACGACACAGACCGTGCCGTGATCGCGCTCCTCATCCTCGCAGATGGGGCACAGCGTCTGATCGGTCAGATTCTCACAGCACTTGCAGTAGTGGACGGTGCGTTTGGCATTGAGGAGCGCCTCGGCAAATTCCTCGACCTCCTGCGTCTCCATCGACATGACATGATACGCAAGCCGGGCAGCGGACTTCATTCCGATACCCGGCAGCTTTGCGAATTGTTCCGTCAGTACGACAAGCGGCAGTGCATCTGCCTTAGCCATTAAAACAGCCCCGGCAGGGAAACGCCGCCGGTGATCTTGCTCATCTCGTCCTCGGTGACCGTCTCGATCTGGGTCACTGCCTCATTGACAGCGCTGATGATGAGATCCTGGAGCATCTCGATGTCCTCGGGATCCACGACCTCGGGCTTGAGCGTCAGGGACTTGATGGTCTTCTTGCCGGTCATCACCAGCTCCACAGCACCGCCGCCGGCAGTGGCAGTGAAGTCGCGTGCCTCGATATCATCCTGCAGCTCCGTGATCTGGTCCTGCATCTTCTGTGCCTGGCGGATCATGGAATTCATGTTCTGGGCGCCGCCGCCCATACCCTTCGGTACTCTTGCTTTCATAACGATTTCTCCTTTGGCTTTCTTTGTTTTTTATAGGGACCTGCCCGGAGGATCCCGGAGAGGTCACATGAAGGAGCGGTGCAGCAAAAGGAGCATCGCTCTTCTGTCAACTAATTCTGCGACTGTGTGGTGCTGATGCCGGCATTCTTTGCCTTCTCGAGCATCTCCTCCACGGGCCGCGGCTTGGATGCGGACGCCGAGCACTTGGCGCGGATGACATAGCGCTTGCCCATGATCGTCTCCACGGCATCGCCGAGGGACTGGGCATTCTGCTTGTCCTTGAACATCGTTAGGAAGAAGGGGTTCTCCGCAACGATGAGGATGACATTGGCATTGACCACCGCCTGGGATCCGGCAAGCGTGCCGCGCACGGCAGGATTGCGTCTCCCGCATTCCTCCAGGATCTCCGGCCACTGGGACAGGGGCTTGAAATCCGCCATCTTCGCGGTTTTCAGATCCACCTCCGGTGTCGGCTCGGACACAGCGGGCGGTGCCTGGGGGACAGCCGGCGCCGGCTTCACAGGCGCACCGGCCTCAAGCTGTTCGATGCGCTGCATCAGGGCGCGGACCTGTTCACTGTCGGCAGCATCCGCCGTCCTCTGCCGTTTCGGGCTGCACAGGCGGATGAGCGTCATCTCAAGCTCCACGCGCTTGTCAATGGCACGTCCCATCCGTTCCCGGCACGACTGCATAACATCGAGCATCCCCATGACCGTCTCCATATCACTGCCGGAGGCAAGCTTCTGGAGCGCCGGGATCTCATCGGCCATACAGCGCAGGAGTCCCGTGTCGCCGGTGGCCTTGAGCAGCATCTCGTCCCGAAGCAGGAGGATGAGCTCCTCGCACAGCCGGGACAGATCCTTCGAGCTGTCGTGCAGTGCCGCCACATCCCCGAGCAGTGATGCGGCATCGCCCCTGTGGAGGGCTTCCAGCATCCGGATGAGGTATTCACGTCCCGCCGCACCCGCGGCCTCCGCGGTGAGCTGGGCGGTGATGGTCTCTCCGTAGGCCGAGCAGCGGTCGAGCAGCGAAATGGCATCGCGCATACCGCCGTCGGACAGCCTTGCCATGAGCTGTGCGGCATCGGGGGCAAGGTCGATCTTCTCCTCCCCTGCAATGAAACGCAGCCGCTCCACCAGATCCTCCTGGCGGATGCGCCGGAAATCAAAGCGCTGGCACCGGGAAATGATGGTGGCCGGTACCTTATGGATCTCGGTCGTGGCGAGGATGAACTTGACATAGGGCGGGGGCTCCTCCATGATCTTCAGAAGCGCATTGAAGGCGCTCGGGGAGAGCATGTGGACCTCGTCGATGATGTAGACCTTGTATTTGCAGCGCTCGGGCGTGTAGACCGTGGCCTCCCGCAGATCGCGGATGTCCTCGACGCTGTTGTTGGAGGCGGCGTCGATCTCGATAAGATCGGAGAGCACACCGGCCTCGGCATCCTTACAGATGCTGCATCGGAGGCAGGGGTTGCCGTCCTCCCGCGGGTGCTCACAGTTGACCGCCTTGGCAAGGATCCGGGCACATGTGGTCTTGCCGGTGCCCCGTGAGCCGGTGAACAGGTAGGCATGCGCCGTGGTCCCCGTGCGCAGCTGGTTCATCAGGGTACGGGTGACAACGGGCTGCGAGAGTACATCGTCAAACGTCTCCGGACGCCATTTCCGGTAAAGCGCCTGATACACAGCGAGCACCTCCTTGCCTGCACCGGGCAGGTCCAATAAAATTTCGGAACATAGGTGTGCAGGCTTGCTGCGGCACATGAAACGATCCGCTTAATGCTGCTCGGTTCCCCGCCTGACATGGTTCACAGTGCTTCATTGCACAGGGCCCGCACACCTATATTCCGAAAGCCCATGCAGGATCTCTCCGCATGACCGAACACACATTATTATACCACAGATCCGTCCCGATTGCAAGGGCTCCGGGATTTTTTCCTGCGAAAAACGCAGTTTTTGTGCATTATAACGAAAATGCAGACGGCACTTTTGTGCATCCATACAAAAATTGAGTTTTTGAAAAAAGCCCTTGTCAAGAAGCAGTTTTTCTGCTATAATAAAAAATAGAAAATGATTTCTAACCTCTTTCTCTTATTTTTGCTGAAAAAGGCATGCCGGTCGAACGGCATGCCTTTTTCGTTGCTTCAGGGCTCACGAAGCGCCCCGCAGCCGGACAGCCGCAGGGCGCTTTGCATGTCAGTGATCCGATTACTTGGCAGCCTTCTTGGCAGGCGCCTTCTTCTTGGCCGGTGCCTTCTCTGCAGCCTTCTCCTCGGCCGGAGCCACGGCAGTCTTGGGCTTTCTGCCTCTCTTGGGCTTTTCGGCAGCAGGAGCTTCCTCAGCCTTGGCAGCAGCAGCCTTCTTGGCAGGCGCCTTCTTCTTGGCAGCCGGGATGGTGCCTGCAAGTGCGAGGACCTTGTCATAGTTGCCCTCTACAGCGAACTTGCCCTCGGCAACAGCAGCCTCAAGCGTGCTCTTGCCCTGTGCGACAGCCAGGATGTCCTTGCCGTCAGCGGTCAGCAGAGCGTCACGGTCATTGTAATCATACGGAGCCACATAGAGAACGCCGCCAGCGACCTCCATGTAGAAGGCGCCCTCAGCCTCGCCGGTCACGTTGACCTGAACAGCGATGTGATCAGCGATCTTGGAAGCATCAGCCTTAGCAAGTGCGGTCTGGACCTTTTTCACTAATTCCTGATATGTCATGCTTAACTCACCTTTCTTTTCATTCATAGGCAGCCGTGCACCAGCAACTCTGCCATGGATTTGGTTTACGGTTCCATTATACAGGATAATTGGCTATTCGTCAATGAAAATCGCAGATTTTCTGCATTTAACACAAGAAAACCGTCCGCAGGGAAGGCTTTTTTAGCAAAAGAGTGCATAGATTTCCCGAAATACCGCCTGTTCGGGATGTTTTCGGCGCACTTTCCCCGTCCTGCAAAGATGCTGCATCGCCGAGGAATGCTGCGTACCTTGGCCAATTTTCACAAACATACAGAAAAAATGTGAAAAATTCTCTTGACGAATGCGGAGAAATGGAGTATAATAAGAATAAATAAAAACCATAAGGAGGGATTACCCTTGACCAACATTCTGTTTGCAGCTTCCGAATGCGTACCCTTTGTCAAGACCGGCGGTCTGGCCGACGTGGTCGGTGCGCTCCCGAAAAATCTCGATAAATCCCGCTTTGACGTGCGTGTCATCATTCCGTACTACACCTGCATCCCCGGCAGGTACCGCAACTTCTTCCACTACCGGCATCATTTCTACATGGACTATGCCGGCCGGCAGGAGCATGTGGGCATCATGGAGTACGAGTTTGACGGCATCAAGTTCTACTTCGTGGACAACGAGTACTACTTCAACGGCGAATCACCCTACAGCAGCGACATGCGCTGGGACATCGAGCGCTTCACCTTCTTCTGCAAGGCCGTGCTGGCCATGATGCCGGTCATCGGCTTCCACCCGGAGATCATCCACTGCCACGACTGGCAGACGGGTCTGATCCCGGTGCTGCTGCACTCGACCTTTGCCACGCATCCGTTCTACCAGGGTGTGAAGTCCATCATGACCATCCACAACCTGCGCTTCCAGGGCGTATGGAGCATTGACGAATTCCAGCGCAACACCGAGCTGCCCGACTACATGTTCACGCCGGACAAGCTCGAATTCCACCGGGATGCCAACATGCTCAAGGGCGGCCTGGTCTATGCCGACTATATCACCACCGTGAGCGAGACCTATGCCGAGGAGATCAAGACGCCGGAATACGGTGAGAACCTGGGCGGTCTGCTCTCCGCAAGATCGGCCTCCCTGCGCGGTATCGTCAACGGCATCGACTACCACATCTTCGACCCCGAGCGTGACAAGAAGATCTACTGCACCTACAATGCGGACAATGCGGTCTCCGGCAAGGCCGAGAACAAGCGTCAGCTCCAGGCGGAGCTGGGTCTGCCGCAGGACGATCACAAGATGCTCATCGGCATCATCTCCCGTCTGACCGACCAGAAGGGTCTGAACCTGCTGGGTGATGTGTTCGAGCGCTTCCTGGATGAGCACACGCAGTTCGTGGTCATCGGCACGGGCGAGCCGGGGTATGAGAACATGTTCCGGTACTATGCCGGCCGCTATCCGGACAGGGTGTCCGCCAACATCTGCTACAATGACGAGCTTGCGCACAAGCTCTATGCCGGTGCGGACATGATGCTCGTGCCCTCGAAGTTCGAGCCGTGCGGCCTGACACAGCTCATTGCCCTGCGCTACGGCAGCATCCCGCTCGTGCGGGAAACGGGCGGCCTGAAGGATACCGTCGAGCCGTACAACGAGTACGAGCTGACCGGTACGGGCTTCACCTTCGGCCCGTTCTATTCCGAGGATTTCCTCAATACAGTCAATTATGCAAAATCCGTATACTTTAATTTCCGTGACAACTGGAACGACATGCTCGTGCGCGGGATGCACAAGGACTTCTCCTGGAACAATTCCGCAGGACAGTACGAGGGCATGTACGAGTGGCTGGTCGGCAAGGGCTGATCCGTCCAAACGTTTGCAATTTGTCTCCATTTCCTATATCCTGCTGGCGGAGCGCACCGGTTTCGGTGCGCTCCGCCGTTTTGACAGCGCCGGCTGACGGGCGGTCATATCCATTTCTCACAAAAATAAAGTGACCGCCGCTCACATTTATGCTCATAGCTCCAAAAGGCACGGGATTTCCTTGACTTTTAAAGCGCCCGGGGGTATAATGGTAGTGTCTGCACCGGCAGCTGTGCCGATGCGTTTTTTCCGAACAAAGAGAAGGAGCGTTAGCAGTTATGGTAAGTCAACTCAAGGAGCTGTATGCCTACCGGCAGATGATCATCAGTCTGGTCAGGAAGGACCTGCGCGGCCGCTACAAGGGCAGCGTGCTCGGCTTTCTGTGGACCTTCATCAATCCGCTGTTCCAGCTCATCGTCTATACCATCGTCTTTTCCTACATCCTGAAGAGCGGCATCGACAAGTACTATCTCTACCTGTTCGTCGCGCTCATCCCGTGGATCTTCTTCTCCTCGTCCATCACCGGCGGTGCCTCGAGCATCATCGCGCAGAAGGACCTGGTCAAAAAGATCTATTTTCCCCGCCAGGTCATCCCGATCTCCTATGTCACGAGCTGCTTTGTGAACATGCTCCTGTGCTTCATCGTCATCTTCATTGTCGTGCTCGTGTCCGGCATCGGCATGAATTTCCTGGCCGTCCTGTGCCTGCCGGTCATCATGATCGTCGAATACATCATGGCGCTGGGCATGGCGCTGCTCTCCTCGGCCGTGACGGTCTATTTCAAGGACCTCGAGCACATCCTCGGCATCGTCTCCATGGCATGGATGTACCTGACCCCCATCATGTACGATAAATCCATCGTTCCCGAACAGGTGCAGCCCATCTTCAACATCAACCCCATGACCCATGTCATCGAGTGCTACCGTGCGGTGCTCTATGAAAAGAGCATCCCGCAGCTCTCCTCGCTCCTCTCCGCCTTCCTGCTCGGTGTGCTGTTCTTAGTGCTGGGCTGGGTGGTATTCAACCGCCTGCAAAAGCATTTTGCGGAAGAGCTGTAAGTCAAACAGAAGAGATAACAAAAGAAAGGAAGTACCCCCATGAAGCTCATCATCCAGATCCCCTGCTATAACGAAGAAGAGACCCTGGAGCTGGCCTACAACGACCTGCCCCGCTACATCGACGGCATCGATACCATCGAATACCTCATCATCAACGACGGCAGCAAGGACGGCACCGTCGCCAAGGCACGGGAGCTGGGCTTCCATCACATTGTTTCCTTCAAGCAGAACAAGGGCCTTGCCAAGGGCTTCATGGCAGGTCTGGACGCCTGTCTGCACCTGGGGGCGGACATCATCGTCAACACCGATGCGGACAACCAGTACTGCGGTGCGGATATCGAAAAGCTCGTGCGTCCGATCCTCGATGAGAAGGCCGACATCGTCATCGGTGAGCGTCCGATCGACCAGACCGAGCACTTCTCCTGGAAGAAGAAGAAGTTCCAGCACCTGGGCAGCTGGGTGGTGCGCGTGGCCTCGAATTCCGACATCCCCGATGCGCCCTCGGGCTTCCGTGCGTACTCCCGGGATGCGGCCCTGCGCATGAACGTGGTCAATGAATACACCTACACACTGGAGACCATCATCCAGGCCGGCCACAACAAGATCGCCATGACCTCCGTGCCGATCCGCACGAATGCGGAGACAAGACCCTCCCGTCTTTTCTCGAGCATGTGGCGCTACATGAAGCGCTCGGCCGTGGTCATCACCCGTTCCTTCGTGATGTACAAGCCCCTGCGCTTTTTCAGCATCGTGGGACTCCTCCTCTTCCTCATCGGCGCGGTCATCGGCGTGCGGTTCCTGATCTTTATGGCACTCGGTGACGGGGACGGGCATGTGCAGTCCCTCATCCTCACGGCCATTTTGCTCATGACGGGCTTCCAGACCATCACGATCGGTCTGCTCGGTGACACCATCGCCGCCAACCGCAAGATCATGGAGGATATGCAGTACCGCATCCGCAAGATGGAATGCGATCCGGACAGGGAGAAGGACTGATGGAGGAAAAGAAAACAGTCGTACCGGAGGAGGCTGCCGTGCAGGAGGAAGCTGCCGGCAAGAAGAAGGGTCTGCGTGGGCACCTGATGACGGCGCTCAAGGCCGTGTTCCTCATCCTGGTCTTTTACTTCCTGGGAAAATATTTCTACGAGAACTGGGACACCATCCGCACGATGGACTGGTCGATCGATCCCATGAGCATCGTGCTCTCGTTCGTGTTCTACTTTGCCTATATCATCACGCTTGCCTCACTCTGGCACTATATCACCAAGCTGTGCGGCATCGGCATCGGGCATTTTGATGCGGTCATCGCCTACATCTACTCCATTCCCGGCAAGTACATCCCGGGCAAGGTGTTCATGCTGGCCGCCCGCTTCCCGCCCTATGAGCGGCAGGGCAAGCCGCTGCGCACGGTGACGGTATGCTTTCTGCTCGAGAACATCTGTACGCTGCTGGGTGCGGCGTTCCTGTTCCTCATCTCGCTCTTTTTCTTCCCGAACGATCTGCTTGACAAGTACATGTGGGTGACGATCCTGCTCATCGCGGCGTTCTTCATCTGCATCAACCCGAAGATCATCAATTTCTTCTTAGGGATCCTCGGCAAGCTCATGAAGAAAGACATGTCCATCCCGATGACCTATCCGGACATGCTGCGGGTGGTGCTGTTCTTCATCTGCAATTGGCTGGTGGCAGGCTCGGGCTTTTACATGCTGGTGCATGCGATCTATCCGGTGCCGGCCTCGCAGTGGCTGTACATCGGGGGCATCTACGGGCTCTCGACCATCATCGGCATCTTGGCGCTCTTCACGCCGAGCGGACTTGGCGTGCGGGAGGGCATCCTGATGGCGGGACTGCTGCTCATCATGCCGGAGGAATACGCGGTGACCATCTCGGTCATCTCCCGTATCTGGCAGACAGTCGCTGAGATCCTGCTCGTCGCAGGCGCCTTTGTGGTCAACCAGATCGTCAAGGCAGTGCGCAAGAGAAAGCAGATCCAGGCAAACGAGTAACACACACGGGCACCCCTGCTGCATGGCGGGGGTGCTCTTACAGATCACGGAGGCTGTATCAAAATGAAGTCCAAAAAACGCCGCATCATCCTGACGATCATCTGTGTCCTCATCCTTCTTTTGCTCATCGGCTACTACGCCCTCTGCGTGAGCATCTACAACGAGAATTTCAACAAGCGCTTCGAGAGCTACGAGCCGTATCTGCTGTATACGGACGATTATGAGGACCTGACACGGGAGCAGTACCGCTTCCCCTCCGACAAGGGGCAGATGCTCACGGGCTATCTCTACCGTGCCGGGGAGGAGGACCCCAGGGGGATCGTCATCCTTGCGCACGGCCTGGGTGCCGGACACAATTCCTACATGTCCTGTGCGGATCATTTTACGCAGCACGGCTATCTGGTGTTCGCCTACGATGCCACGGGCAATGACGAGAGCGAAGGCGAGGGTGTCGGCGGCATCCCGCAGGGCGTGATCGACCTGGACCATGCCATCTCCTATGTGGAGGAGAGCGGGGAATTCCCGGCACTGCCGATCGTGCTGTTCGGCCATAGCTGGGGCGGCTACAGCGTATGCAGTGTACTGAACTACCATCCCGAGGTGAAGGCCGTGATCGAGGTATCCGGCTGTGACCGCTCCTCCGATCTGTTCGAGGCGGGCGGCAAGGCACAGGCCGGAGATGTCATCTACACGATGATGCCCTTCATCCGGCTGCACGAGCGCATCCGCTACGGAAAATATGCCGGGGCCACGGCCATGGGGGGATTTGCCGCGAGCGACGCGGCCGTCATGGCCGTCCACAGTGCGGATGACGAGGTCGTCCCGATCGGATACGGCTTTGACCGGTACTATGCCGCCTACAAGGACGATCCCCGCTTCACCTTCCTGCGCCTGGAGGACCGCGGGCATAATTACGTCTTTGATAACAGGGACTACATCAACGAATTCAACGCCGGCTTTGACGAATGGCTCGAAACCCTCGAGTATGACTACAATGCCCCGGAAAACAAGGACCGCTTCATCGCCGACAAGGCCGGTTACATCCATGCCAACCTGGACCGCACCCGCTGGTCCCACATGCTCGACACGTCGCTCTTTGACACGTTTCTGGCATTCTATGACGCACACCTGTCCGACTAACAACACGATGCCCCTGAACGGCTTGACTCCGTTCAGGGGCATTTTTACGGGAAAAGCTGTGTGCGAAGCTCTGCCAGGTCCTGTGCAGACAGATCCGCCAGTGTACACATCCGTTCCCAGTCCCCGGGCGGGGCACTCCGGTCAAACACACAGGCGGTGGGAAAGCCCGCCCGCACGGCGGTTTCTACGCAGTGCAGCGAGTCCTCCACAACAAGCGTCTCCTCCGGCGGGCTCCCCAAGCGCCTTGCCGCCTCCAGATAGATCTCCGGGTGCCGCTTGCCGGACGGGACGTCCTCCCCGGTGAGGACAAAGCGCATCCGGGAGAGGATCTGGAGCCTTCCGAGCGCCGCCCGTGCGGAGCTGCGGTAGGTCGCCGTGGCGATGCCGTAGGGGATGCCGTGTACATCGAGTGCATCGAGAAATGCCGGGACATGGGGCTTTAAGGGGATGCTCGACGTGTAGTACTCCGCGGCCATCTCCTCAATGCGCCGGATCACCCCCTGCACCGTGTAGGGTGCGTGGAATTCGCGGATGAAGTACGCCGCCCATTCCTCCATGGACATTGTGCTGACCGTCTCGGACAGGCCTTCGGGCATCATAAGGCCGTTCTCCTCGAAAAATCGCCGGTCGATCTCCGGCCAGATGGGCATGGAATCGAGGAGCGTGCCGTCCATATCGAGGATCACGGCGCGGATCACACGCTTCATGCCTCCAGTCCGATCCGGGCGCGGTAGTCCTGCTCGGCGGAGCTGATCTCCCCCTGGGCCAGCCCGTAGACCTGTGCCGCACGCTCCTCAAGGCGTGCAAAGCGCTCGGCATCGCCGCCGGCTGCGCGCAGACGGGAGAGCGAGGTGTCGATCCGGATGCCCGCACGTCCCTTGGCCTTGGCAAGGATCTCGCTGCCGCGTGCGTTGAGCGCAAGCACCCGGGCATAGGGCGGCTCGCATTGCAGGTCCTCCCGGCGGATGCCGATGAGTGCGCTCATGACGATGCGGCGGATACGGGACATGGTGTAGCACTTGGTCTTGACGGCACCGAACAGCTCCTCGAGGCTGTTGGCATTGCGGGCCGCATAGAAGCGTCCGGCAAGCGCGGCATTCACGTCCGGCAAAAGCAGCAGCTCCTCCTCCGTGATCGTGCGCATCCGGTAGAGTGCCACGCGCTCGAGCTGGGAGACGGTTGCCGTGCCGCCCGAGCGCAGGCGGTCGGCCAGGAGTCTTGCGGCATAGGGCGGCAGGAAGTCGAGGTAGGAGCTGTCCCCCTCGGCCACGGATTTGCGGATGAAGCTGGCGGAGGCAAACTGTCCGCTCGTCTCGGTGCTGTCGTGCATCACGCAGCGGCGCGGGATCGTGTAGGCCGAGAAGCGGGAGTCCGAGCGGTGCATGGCCTTGAGGTATTCCACGGCCAGGAGGTTGTTGGGGTCGCGCATCATCCCGGCGACCTTGGCGCCGTAGCGCTCCTTGATGATCTCCCACACGGCGGCCGGGTACGAATCCCCCTCCTGCATCCGCTGCCGGATCTGCTTCTGATAGGTGCGCGTGGTGGACAGGGAGGCCTCGGTCAGGAGCTCGAGCACCTCGAGGTTGCCGCTCGAGGAGCCAAAGGACAGCTCATCGACCACGCCCAGGGCATTGAGGAGCGAGACGGCACCGGTCGCATACACCTCGGCCGCACCGCACGAAAATGCCACGGGCAGCTCGAGCACCAAGTCCGCCCCCGCCTGGATGGCAAGGCTTGCGCGGTCGAATTTCCCCAGCAGCGCAACATCCCCGCGCTGCACAAAATTATCGCTCAGAACGGCGATCAGATGGGTGCAGCCGTGGCGGCGCGTTTCGCGGATGTGGTGGACATGTCCGTTATGCAGCGGATTGTATTCGCAGATAATGGCACTGATCTTCATGGTGGTTCTCCTTTCTCTTTTGTATGCCCATCGGGCATATTTTTGAACAAAAACTGTGAATTTTTTGCAAAAAGGCTTGCAATTTTTGCAAAATACGGTATAATATATATGTAGTGTTCCCATTGCAGGAACGACAAATATCCCATCTGAAAGGAACGAAAAGAAATGTTGATTTTAGTCGTAAACGCAGGCAGCTCCTCGCTGAAGTACCAGCTCCTGAACATGGATGACGAAAGCGTCCTTGCCAAGGGCAACTGTGACCGCATCGGCATCGACGGTCATGTGGCACACAAGACCGCTGACGGCAGAAGCTTCGAGGCAGACTGCGATTTCCCGACCCACACCGAGGCATTCATGAAGCTCGTGGAGGTCCTGACGACCGGCGATGCCGCTGTCATCAAGGACATGAGCGAGATCTCCGCTGTCGGCCACCGCATCGTGCAGGGTGCCGAGGTATTCTCCGAGACAACGCTTGTCACCGATGAGGTCATCGAGAAGATCGACGAGCTGCGCGAGCTCGCCCCGGTCCACAACCATGCCCATGCACTGGCGCTGCGTGCCTGCAAGAAGGTCATGCCCGCCGATGTTCCGCAGGCGGTTGTCTTTGACACTGCCTTCCATCAGACCATGCCGGCCAAGGCCTACATGTTCGGCCTGCCGTATGAGGATTATGAGGAGCTGCATGTGAGAAAGTACGGCTTCCACGGCACCTCCCACCGCTTTGTTTCCGCTGCACTGGCCAAGGCCATGGGCAAGGACCCGAAGGATCTGAAGATCGTCTCCTGCCACCTGGGCAACGGCTCGTCCATCACTGCTGTGGACGGCGGCAGGTCCGTGGACACGACCATGGGCTTTACACCCCTTGACGGTGTACTCATGGGCACCAGATGCGGCAGCGTGGATCCGTCCGCTGTGACCTTCGTGATGGAAAAGCACGGCTTCACACCGGCGCAGATGTCCGATTATATGAACAAGAAGTCGGGCTTCCTGGGTGTATCCGGCGTGGGCTCGGACAACCGTGACGTGACGGCGGCTGCCGATGCCGGCAACCAGAGAGCGATCTTTGCCAAAGAGATGCTGGTATACCAGATCAAGAAGTACATCGGTGCCTTTGCAGCTGCGATGAACGGTCTGGATGCCGTCCTCTTCACCGGCGGTATCGGTGAGAATGCACCGGATGTCCGCGAGCAGGTCTGCTCGGATATGGACGTATTCGGCATGAAGATCGACACGGTCGCCAATGCCGGCGTGCGCGGCAAGCTTTGCAAGGTATCCCGCTCCGACTCCAAGGTGGAGATCTGGGTGGTACCGACCAATGAGGAGCTGCTCATCGCCCGTGATACACTGGCACTGATTTCGAAGTAAGAAACCGGCCGGGGGTGCTGTCCTGTGGGCAGTGCCCCCGCTTTTCCATTATAGCATGTTTATCGTGCGAATGCAAGGGATTCCGGCAAGTTTCCACAAAAAATCCGCTGCTGTGGAAAACGGCGGCGGGAAGGAGGACAGAATGGATGCACTGATGCAGAAGGCCATGGAGGCCAGGGAGAAGGCATTTTGCCCGTATTCGGGATTTGCCGTGGGAGCCGCGGTCCTGATGAAGGACGGGCGTATTTTTACGGGCTGCAATGTGGAGAACGCCTCATATCCGCTGTGTACCTGTGCGGAGCGCACGGCGGTCTGCAAGGCGGTCTCGGAGGGCTACCGGCGCGGGGACTTTGCGGCGGTCGCCATCTGCGGCGGCGCTGCGGGGGAGGTCCCCACACAGCCGTGTCCGCCGTGCGGTGCCTGCCGGCAGATCCTGGCGCAGTTCGGGGAGGATGATCTGCGCATTGTCTTACAGGACGGGCACTATACGCTCGGTGCGCTCCTGCCGGTGCGGTTTGATGTGCCGGAGGACGGCCCTGTGTAACGCCGGACAAAGCAAAAGAGCTGCATGCGGGAACATGCAGCTCTCTTTTTTAACCGGCATTGCCGTGTTTATTATAGGCGGCGACCGAATCGCTGGTCGTCAGGACAAAAACGCTTGCAGCCAGTGCCAGAATGGCAATGCCGTAGAACAGGCCGTTGAGCAGGCCGTGGCCGTCCTTCTGCAGAAGCAGCGGGATGCCCGGGAACAGCATCAGCACAAAGCCCAGACCGTCCAGGAACTTCGACACGCCCTTGAGTGCCGGCACCGGTGCGATGAGCGCCACGGAGCCCAGTCCGATGGCAATGCCCAGCAAGGGTGCATAGGACTTGATGTGCTTCATCCAGCCCAGCTCCTCCTCCATCTTGTAGGAAAGTCCGAAGGCACCGGAGAAGAAGATCGAAAAGCAGATCGCACCGACCACGCCGACAATGGCCATGATGATCAGCGTCTTGAAGCCCTTCGCAGCCAGCTCACGCTCACGCTCCTCACGCAGCTGCGCCATCATCCGGCGGCTCTCCTGCTTCTGCTCCTCCGTCAGCTCCTGCTGCGGCGGCTGGTAGGCACGGGGCTTCTTGGCCTCCTCCTTGGCACGCTCGGCATCCTCGTCCTTGAACTGCGGAACGTATTCCTCCTGTACGGGTGCCTCCTCCAGAGCGACCTCCTCGGCCTCGGGGAGCGCCTCCTCGATCTTCGGACGCAGCTCATTCGGGATCATGGGCTCCGGGATCCCCAGGCCCTGTGCGCGCATCTTTACGACCTGCATCTGCTGCTCGGCATCGAGCGTCACAAACTTGGCCTTGAGTGCCTCGTCAAACTGGAGCTTCTCGCAGAAATCCGCCACCGGATCATAGGCCGCCGGCTCCTCGCCCAGCAGATCCGCCGCGCTCTCCTCGAGTACGGGCGCACCGTGGGGGGCCGCCGCCGTGTCCTGCTGCCAGCTCATCTCCGGCGCATCGAGCTCCACCTGCTCCTCCAGAACGGGCGCACCGCGCTTTTCGGCACCGCTGCCCGTCCAGACTGCCGGCTCGTCACCGAGCAGTCCCTCCAGCTCGGAGGCATCGATCTTCGGTGCGCCGAGCTTTTCTTCTTCCTTATATCCGGTCGTTTCCTCGAAACCCTCCGGGAGCTTCTCCAAATCCGGCATTGCAGTCACCTCTTTGTTCTTCTTCTGTACTTATCGTTCGATCATCTGGTCCCTGTCAGGGCCGACACCGACCATGCAGATCCTGCACTCACACAGCGCCTCCAGGCGCTCGATGTACTTCCGGCAGGTCTCCGGCAGCTCCTCAAAGCTGCGGCAGCCGGTGATATCGTCATCAAAGCCCGGGAATTCCTCATAGACCGGTGCGCACTCGGCAAGCTCCTCGAGGCTCGAGGGGAAATCGCGGAGCGTCGTGCCGTCGGGCTTGACATAGCCCGTGCAGATCTTCAGGTCCCCGATGCCGGACAGGGTATCGAGCTTGTTGATGGCCAGCCCGTCCAGGCCGTTGACTCTCACGGAATGGCGCACGATCACGGCATCGAACCAGCCCGTTCTTCTCGGACGGCCGGTGGTGGTGCCGAATTCCCCGCCCTTGTTGCGGATGGTATCGCCCGTCTCGTCAAAGAGCTCGGTCGGGAACGGTCCCTTGCCCACGCGGGTGGTGTAGGCCTTGGCCACGCCGATGATGTTGTCGATCATCTTCGGCCCCACGCCGGTGCCGACGCACACGCCGCCGGAGAGCGGGTGGGAGCTGGTCACGAAGGGATAGGTGCCAAAGTCGATGTCGAGCAATGTTGCCTGTGCGCCCTCGAACAGGATGGTCTTGCCGGCCTTGTACGCCTCATAGGTCAGCACGGAGACGTCGGCCACATACGGGCGCAGACGCTCCCCGTAGGCCTTGTACTCGGCAATGACGGCATCGAGGTCATGGGCCTTGCCGCCGTAGACGGCCGTGATGATCTTATTCTTGAGCTCGCCCGTGGAGCGTGCCTTCTGCTCGAAGAGTGCGGGATCGACAAGGTCGCAGATGCGGATGCCGCAGCGCTCGTACTTATCCATATAGGTCGGACCGATGCCGCGCTTGGTCGTACCGATGTCATTGCCGCCGCGGAAGGCCTCGGACAGGCCGTCGAGTGTGATATGCCAGGGCATCACCACATGGGCGCGGGGATCGATCTTCAGGTTCTTCGTGGAAACGCCTCTGCGCTCCATATCATCGAGCTCGCCGATGAAGTCCTTCGGATCGAGCACGACGCCGGCACCGATCAGGCACTGGGTATCCGGGTACAGGATGCCGGAGGGTACCAGATGCAGCTTGTAGACCTCGCCGCCGCTGACAACGGTATGGCCGGCATTGTTGCCGCCCTGGGAACGGACGACCACCTGAGCACGGGATGCCAGGATGTCAATGACCTTACCCTTGCCCTCATCACCCCACTGGGTGCCGATCACGATATTTGCAGGCATGATAGTTCCTCTTTTCTTGATAGATTTCATCGCTTTACCAACGCAGCAAAACGACACACAACTATATTATAGCAGATTCCCTGCTGCATTGCAAGTGTTTTTTCAAATATTTCTGCCGCGCACCCAAAAGCGAACGGACACCCTATAGCGGATGTCCGTTCCCTTCATTCTATCAGCTCGTCCGGTTGCTCTCGTCACGCAGGCGCTTGAGCTCGCTCTTTTTCAAGACGATCGTGCTGTCCTTTTCAAAGCGGAAGATCTGATCGCTGTCGGCATAGACCCATGTCTCGCCGCCGTCATATTTGAGTGTGACGCGGTAGTACTGGTTGGTGTCCCGCGCTGTCAGCTCCTGGATGTCGGAGACCGTGTACTCCGTCTCCGAGAACTGGTCCAAGCTGTAGCCGACCACGAGGCCGCCCACACCCGTTACGGCCAGGAGAATGCCCAGCACGATCTTGGCCACACCGTTGTGATTGAACAGCAGCAGTGCGCCCAGCAGCGCCAGCAGACCTCCGGCGATCATGATCCCGATCCCTAATGTGAATTGCATGTGAATGCCTCCTCTTCATGTTTCTGTACACCCATTATAGCACACCTTACCGGAAAAAGCAATCATAAATTCAAAAAAAATTCAAAAAATTTTCAAAGTTTATTTAAGGCACATGCATGTCCCATAGATTACCAGTTGCAAAATCCGGATTTCTGCATAAACTATAACCAGCAGAAAAAATGCTTACCGCGCAAGGGGGTGGCACCCCCGCTGAGGGAGGTGTCCGCAGAGGAGCCCGCTTCACAGTCGGAAAGCAGGCTTTCTGCTTTCCGATACCATGCCCCCGTAGGACGTTCCTGCGGGGGTATGCTGCGTCTTAAAGCTCAGAACCGGAGCACGGCTGTAAACGCCGTATCCGTGCAGGAGAGCACGAGATCACCGCCGCAGCCGTCCATGGCGGCCCGTGCGATCGAGAGTCCCAGGCCGCTGCCCTGCCTGCCGCTGCGGGCGGCATCGCCCTTTTTGAAGGGGCGGCACAGGTCCTGCGTTTCCACACGGTTCTCCACGGTGTTGGTGACCGTGCAGGTCCCCGGCGCCATGGTGAGCTTTATCGTCCCGCCGCGGGGGGTATAGCGCACGGCATTCGAGAGCAGATTCTCCAGTGCGGTGCGCAGAAGCTGGGGATCGGCCGTGACCTGTGCCTCCCCCTCGATCCCCACGGTAATGTCCTGCTCATCGAGGAGGCAGGCGTATTTCTCGAGGAGCTCCTCGGCGACGGGATGCAGGGAGACCTTCTCCCGCAGAGGCTTGCGGATCTCCTCGAGCGCCCCGAGCTCGAGCGTGCGGCTGATGATGGCATCGGTGTAGGAAACGTTCCGGAGGATCCCCTCCAGATAACGCTGTGCATTCTCCGGCTTTGCCATGGCATTCTCGGCATAGCCCCCGATCGCCATGAGGGGCGTTTTCAGATCGTGCGCCAGATCGTTTGTCAGCGCCCGCTGATAGGCGGCAAAGTCCGCATCGGCCTTCTCTCTGAGATACCGAAGCCTTGCGGCGACGGCGGCAATGAGGAGCGCGAGCATGGTGAAGGCACCCACGAGCGTGAAATACAGCGGCTTTGTATGGCTGTTCCAGGCCTCGACACGGTAGATGCTCAGAAGCCTGTAGGCGGTGCCGTCCACATAGATGGGTGAGCGTTCGTAGTAGTAGTTGGACGTACTGCTGCCGCCCCAGAAGCCGCCCGTGCCGCCCGTGCTGTCATCGGTCAGAAGCTCCGAGACATACGGCGCCTCTAAGAGCGCTGCATATTCCTCCGGCGGGGTGCCGTAAAAATTGTCGAGCATGATACGGGGGGAGACATGGATGTCGCCCTCTTCAAATTCCACCAGCGTAAAGCCGTCCCATCCGGGATCGGGGATCGTGAAGTGCTGCTCCTCCAGCACCTCCTCCTCGCCGAGTGCTTCACCGTTCCCTGCGAGCAGGTGCATCTGCGAAACAGTGATCGACCGGGGGAGGAAACGGTGCGTCTGCGGCTCGACCCATGCGCTGTCGATCGTGACCTGCGGGTAGGTGTTCGCATCCGCCTGCGCATAGTAGGCGGCATAGGCCTTCTCTGCCGCATCGAGCTCGGGGATGACGGTGCCGCCCGTATCGCACTGCACAAAGCCCCGGTAGACCTTCTCATCGTCCTTGAGAAGCGCCATGAGCGCCCGTTCGCCCGACCAGACAATGCGCCCGTCCGGATCGCACACAAGATGGGTCGAGGTACATCCCGGTGTCAGACCCGACACGAGCTGGATATGCCCGCCCGCGACAGCGACCGCATATTCCCCCCATGCCCGCAGCATCATGTTAAGCTTACCCGTATCCGCCTCCGGACCTGCCATGGAGCTGAGGATGACCGAATGGTGCTCCTGCATGAGCTTCTGTGTCTGTGTGAAGATGTAGCTCCTGCCGTACTCGAACAGTCCTCCCGCGAAGATGCCGGACACGATGAGTGCCGCTGCAATGCTGCCGGTGAGCCTGCGGGCAAAGCTCGGATACCGTCTTTTCTTTCTGCGTTTCATAGGATACCCCCTATTCCTCCGAAAGCCTGTACCCCCTGCCCACGACCGTGCGGATCTGTCCGCCGGCACTGCCCAGGGCGGCACGGAGCTTGCGGATGTGATTGTCCACGACCCGGTCGCTCCCGAAGTAGTCCGTCCCCCAGATGCGGGTGAGCAGCGCCTCCCGGCTGACCGCCCAGCCCTTGTGCTCGAGAAGATAGCGCAGAACGGCGAATTCCTTCGGTGCAAGCTCGATCTCCCGTCCGTCCGCTTCGCAGGTGAGACGCCGGACATCGAGCCGGATCCTTCCGCAGGTGAGCACAGTATCCCGCACGCAGCCCTGCGCACGCCGCACAAGGGCGGTACACCGGGCATGGAGCGCCGAGAGCAGCACGGGCTTGACCACATAGTCATCGCAGCCGAGATCGAAGCCGTAGAGGATGTCCTCCTCCCGGCCGCGTGCGGTGATGAAGATCACGGGGATCTCCGAGCGCCGCCGGATCTTCCGGCACAGTGTAAAGCCGTCCACGCCGGGGAGCATGACATCGAGCAGCACGAGCGCGTAGGCATCCAGTCCCTGCACGATGAGGAGCTCCGCCTCCCCGCCGCTTTGCACGGCATCCACCCGCGTACCGCGGCCGGCAAAGTATTCCGTGATGACCTCGCAGATCTCCGGATCGTCCTCGATGAGCAGGATGCGTTCCATAGCCCGTGCCTCCCTTCTGTGTTCTCCTGTGAGCTCAGTATAGCAAACGGATGTATCCTTCATATGTCCTTTTCATGTTTTTTGCAGTGAGTCCTGCACAAAAATGCAGCACCGGGAGGATCCGGTGCTGCATACGATAAAGCATCAGGCTTCTGTGAAATCATCGATCTGTGTGGGGGTGATCTCCTCCTCGCGCAGATCGTCCACCTTCACCTCCGGCAGGGGTGCATCCGAAGGATTCTGTCCCTGCATGAGCTGCTCGAAGGTCTCGGCATTGACCTTCTCATGTGCGATCAGGTACTGTGCGACCGTGTGGAGCTGGTCGATATGGGTGCGCAGGATGGTCTCCGCCTTCTCATAGCCCTCCTCCACAAAGGCACGGATCTCCTCGTCGATCTCGGCAGCGACCTCGTCGGAATAATTCGGCGTGCTGCTGAAATCCCGGCCGAGGAACGGCTCGCTCTGGTCGTGGCCGTAGACCACGGGACCAAGCTTCTCGCTGAAGCCGTAGCGGGTGATCATGCTGCGTGCGGTGGCCGTGGCACGCTCGAGATCATTCGAGGCACCGGTGGAAATATCGTCCATGATGAGCTTTTCCGCCACACGTCCGCCGAGGAGGACGATGATCTCCTCGTGCATCTCCTGCTTGCTGTTGTAGGACTTGTCATGCTCGGGCAGGGAGAGCGTGTAGCCGCCCGCCATGCCGCGGGGGATGATCGAGATCTCATGCACCTTGTCCTGATGCGGGCAGTAGTAGGTGCAGATGGCGTGGCCGGCCTCGTGATAGGCGGTCAGCTTGATCTCGCGTTCGGTCTTGACCTTGGACTTCTTCTCGGGGCCTGCCACGACCTTGATGGTCGCCTCCTCGATGTCCTCGGCGGTGATGGCCTTGCGGTCGGCACGCGCTGCCAGGAGCGCTGCTTCGTTGGCAAGGTTCTCCAGATCCGCACCGGTAAAGCCGGCGGTCTTTTTCGCAATGGTCGCAAGATCCACATCCGGCCCCAAGGGCTTGTTCTTGGTGTGGACCTTCAGGATGTCCTCACGGCCCTTGATGTCCGGATAGCCGACCACGATCTGCCGGTCAAAACGGCCCGGACGCAGCAGCGCCGGATCGAGGATGTCACGGCGGTTCGTGGCCGCGATGACGATCACGCTCTCGTTGCCCGTAAAGCCGTCCATCTCCACCAGGAGCTGGTTGAGGGTCTGCTCGCGCTCGTCATGTCCGCCGCCCAGGCCTGCCCCTCTGTGCCGGCCCACGGCATCGATCTCGTCGATGAAGATGATCGACGGCGCGTTCTTCTTGGCGATCTCAAAGAGGTCGCGCACACGGGAGGCACCGACACCGACGAACATTTCCACAAAATCCGAACCGGAGATGGGATAGAACGGGCAGCCTGCCTCACCGGCCACCGCTCTTGCCAGCAGGGTCTTACCGGTGCCGGGAGGTCCCAGCAGCAGCACACCCTTCGGGATACGGGCGCCGATGTCCGCGTATTTCCGAGGATTTTTGAGGAAGTCCACGATCTCTGCCATCTCGAACTTCTCTTCCTCCGCACCGGCCACATCCGAGAACGTGGCCTTCTTGCCCTGTGCCTGGTTCTTGATGTTGGCCTTGCCGAAATTGGTATACTTCGTGCCGCCCGCCTGCCGCATCATGAAGATGAAGAGCGCCACGCCCATCACCAGGATGATGAAGGTCGGGATATACGTCAGCAGCCACGAATTGTCCGTGATCTTGTAGTAATCCTGATCGAGCGGATCCTTCGGGTTCGCTTCGTTGTACTTCAGGCGGTAATCCTCCGTGTCATCGAGGAAGATGGACACGTTCGGGACCGTGTAGGTCAGCTTCTCCTCCTCGCCCTCGAGCTGGAGCTCGAGCTCACCGGTGCCGAGATCGAGCGTGTAATAGGTGACCTCCAGATCATCAAAATGCTGAATGATCTCGGAATAGGTATGCTCCGGCTTCTTCTGGTTGAGCCTGGGCAGCATATACGCGGCCAGGAAGATCAGCACGGCTGCGATCAGTAGGTATGCGACGATACCCCTGCTTCTTTTCGGTGTCAAATCATCCACTCCTTATCTTTTTATATTTCAAAAAATTAGCACTCTCTCTTTCTGACTGCTAATTTGATGCTTTAGTATACACCACCTATGTGATGAGCTTATGTGCATTCTGTGTATGTTCTGTGACAAACAGTGAGTACCAGCATTTTCTGTGTGGCCGGTGTCACGGCGCACCGCAGCGCAGCACCAAGCCCCTCGGTCCAGAGGAGTCCCTCGTCATCGGAGAGGAAGTGTACAAAGGGCCGCTCCCTGGGCGGGAGCGTGCCGAGCCACTTCTTGATCTGCACGGTATGCGCCCTGTCTGCGGGCCGCATCCGGAGTCCCGGTCTGCGTCCGTGCAGCACTGCACACCCTTTTATTATATCATAATCGAGCACGGAATTTGCAAACATTGTGTGAATTCTTGAAAATTCCTGCGGATCCTCCCGCGTCACGAGCGCGGCCCGGACGGTTAGCCCGGGAAACACCCGGTTGTCCCCCATTTGCAGCACCGTCTCCTCCGGGGCTCCCGGCGTCACAAGGCACAGGGTATCCCGGCTCACACAGATCCATCTGCCGTCCCGTTCGGGCTCAAGTCTGCCGCCCCCTTGCAGGAGCGCCTGCACGGCAAGGACCTGTGCGGAGGCATCATGCAGACCGTGCGCCGCAAGAAACCGCCGGATGACCCGCCGCTGCATGGCCGGATGCAGAGACCCCAGTCCCGTCAGGGAGCCGTCCGGCTGCAGGGCAGCGCGGTAGGCGGCATCGGCCTGCTGGGTGAGATAGTCCTCCTCCTCCCGCAAAAGCTGTGTCATGGCAGTGATGCTGCGCTCGATGGCAGGATAGCGCTCCCGCAGGGGCGGGATCACGCACTGCCTCATATAGTTGCGCGAAAAGCGCACATCGGCATTGGTCGAGTCGGTCACAAACGCAAGACCCTCCTGCGCGGCATAGGCCTCCACCTCCGCACGGGTCGAGTGCAGCAGGGGTCGGATCACGCCCGGACGCTCCGGCGGGATGCCGCACAATCCGCGCAGGCCGGTCCCGCGTGCAAGATGCAGGAGGACGGTCTCGGTCTGGTCGGAGGCAGTGTGGGCGGTCGCCACGCACGGGAACTGCGCAAATACGGCATACCGGCATTCCCGGGCCGCCGTTTCGAGGGACATCCCCCGCGCCCCTGCCGTGCCCGCCGCATCCACGGCCTGCACGGTGAGCGCGATCCCATGGGATGCGCAAAGCGTGCGGCAGAAGGCCTCGTCCCGGTCGCTCTCCTCCCCTCTCAGGCCATGCTGGACATGGACGGCATCGACACTGAGGGAGAAGCGCTCCCGCAGCTGCATCAGGCAGTGCAGGAGCACGACGCTGTCCGCGCCGCCCGAGAGCGCACAGGTCACACGGGCATCATGGATGCCGTGCTCCCGGAAGAACCGTGCTGCGGCATCAAGCGGGCGCATCGGATTTTTCCATGGTGGTGAAGCGCGTGAACTGGCCGTCCCAGATCAGATTGATCGTGCCGGTCTCGCCGTGGCGGTTCTTGGCAACGATGCATTCTGCCACGTTCGGCGTCTTGCTCTCCTTATTATAGTACGCATCGCGGTAGAGAAAGAGTACGATGTCCGCATCCTGCTCGATGGAGCCGGATTCACGCAGGTCCGAGAGCATCGGGCGCTTGTCGGTACGGCTCTCCGGTCCGCGGGAGAGCTGGGAGAGCAGGATGACCGGCACATTGAGCTCCTTGGCCATGATCTTGAGCTGCCGGGTGATCTCGCCGACGATCTGCACGCGGTTCTCGGTGCGCAGCGTCGTCTGGATGAGGCCGAGGTAGTCGATGATGACAAGGCCGAGGTTCTTCATGCGCCGGAGCTTTGCCTTGATCTGCTGCACGGTGATGCTGGCGGTATCGTCGATGTACAGCGGCATTTCCGACAGGTAGCTGGCACCGGAGGCAAGGCGCACCCAGTCATCCCCCGTCAGACGGCCGTTGCGCAGCTTATGGGAATCCACCTGCGCGGCCGACGAGAGCAGACGGGACACGAGCTGTTCCCGGGGCATCTCGAGCGAGAAGATGCAGATGTCCTTCTCCCGGTTGTTTTTGGCGACATTCTGGGCAATGTTCAGCGCAAAGGCGGTCTTGCCCATGGCGGGACGCGCAGCGATGAGGATGAGGTCGGACTTGTTCAGGCCCGAGGTCACGGCATCCAGGTGCGTAAAGCCGGAGCTCGTGCCAAGGTAGGCCTCCCGGTCGGGGCCGGCCATCTGCCCGATGTGGTTGTAGGTCTGTGCGACGATCTCCCGGATGGGGACCAGGCCCGTGACCTCGCGTCCCTGCCGGATGTCGAAAATGCGCTGCTCGGCGGCATCGAGCAGGAGCCCCGCATCAGTCTCGCCGCTCACCACATCCGACAGGATGCCCTTGGCGATCTCGGCGAGCGTGCGTATGTAGTACTTGTTGACAATGATCTCACAATAGCTGCCGACATTGGACACGGCGGGCACCATATTGATGAGATTGGCCAGATAATTGCGGCCCTCGGCAGCGGTCTCAAAGATCCCGGCAGCCACGGCCTCGTTGAGTACGGTGATGATGTCCGCCTTCTTGCCGGCGGTGAACATCTGCACCATGATGGTGAACAGCGCCCGGTGCTGGTCGATGTAGAAGCACTCCGGCCGGACACGCTCGAGCACGACCCCGAGCACATCGGAATTGATGAGCACGGCACCGAGCACGGTCTGCTCCGCCTCCAGGCTGTAGGGCATGTCCATATCATGATAATCGGCTTGTCCCGGCATGCGGTTTCCTCCTCTCCGGCGAAACAAGCCGCCCCTGCGGTCCGTGCAGGGGGCGGCTTATCGGATGTGTTCTTACGCCTCGGTGACCTCCACGGTCACGGAAGCACTCACGCCCGTATACAGGCGGATCTCGGCGGAAAAGGTCCCGAAGGCCTTGATCTCCGAGCCGAGGGTGATCTTCTTCTTATCCACGGCTGTGCCGTACTGCTTTTCCAGGCACGAGGCGACCTGTGCGGCCGTCACCGAGCCGAAGAGCTTTCCGCCGGCACCTGCCTTGGCGGGGACATTGACAGTCTTGCCGTCGATCTTTGCCTTGATGTCCATGGCGTTCTGACGCTCGACATCGACCTTGTGCTGTGCCGAGGCCTGCTGGCCCTGGAGGTGGTTGATGTTCTCCGGGGTGGCCTCCACGGCAAGTCCCTTCTTGATGAGCATATTCCGGGCATAGCCGTCGGCGACGTTCTTGACCTCACCCTTCTTGCCCGAGCCCTTGACATCCTGTGTGAAAATGACCTTCATGATGATCCGTCCTTTCGATATGGCAGCTATTCGCTGCTTTGTTCCTCAAGCACCCGCAGGAGGCGTTCCTTGGCCTCCCCGGGTGTGACATCGGTGATCTGTGTGGCGGCCATGGTCTGGTGACCGCCGCCGCCGAGCTGTTCCATAATGACCTGCACATTGACCGCACCGAGGGAGCGTGCCGAAATGGAGATCGCATCGCCCACGGCGTAGATCACGAAGGCTGCCTCCACATGGCTGATGCTCAGAAGCTCATCGGCTGCCTGCGGGGCTGCAAGCCGGATATCCGATACGCCCTCCGGGGCAATGGCAATGGCATAGCGCCCGGTGAGCTGTGCGGAGCTGACGATCTCCGTGCGGCTGCGGTAGGCCTCGATCGACCCGGAAAAGAGTCCCTTGACCCGGACCGTATCCGCACCGATCCGGCGCAGATAGGCCGCTGCCTCGAAGGTCCGCACGCCCGTGCGCATGATGAAATTCTTGGTATCGAGCATGATGCCCGAAAGCAGACAATCCGCATACAGCGAATCGGGTGTTTCCCGCAGCCGGAAATATTGCAGGAGCTCTGCGACCATTTCGCAGGCACTCGAGGCATACGGCTCGTGGTGGAACACCAGTGCATTGTCCACATAGTTCACATTCTTGCGGTGGTGGTCGATGACCACGACCTTTTTGGCAGCCTGGTACAGTGCCGGGCTCTCAAGAATGTCCTTGTTATGGGTATCCACGATGATGAGCAGGGTGTTCTCGGTGATCCCCTCCAGGGCCTGCTGGGGGGTGATGAACAGCTCCTCCCCGGCCTCCTCCCGGACCAGATCGATGAGCTGGCCGGACAGATTCCTCTCCGGATCGACCACCACATGGACCGGCACGCCCATCAGGCGCACGGCTCCTGCTAAGCCGCAGCAGCCGCCGATGGAATCGAAATCCCCGAAGCGATGGCCCATGAGGTACACATTGCGGCTGTTGAGGATCAGCTCCTGCACGGCACCGGCGATGATACGGGTCTTGGCGCGGGATTTCTTTTCCACGCCCTTGGAGACGCCGCCGAAGAAGCGGAAGCCGTTCTCCGTCTTGACCGCGGCCTGGTCGCCGCCGCGTCCGATCGCCATATCCAGGCTCTGCACGGCATAGCGCTCGCTGTCCTGGAGCGTCATCGCGCCCGAGCCCACGCCGATCGAGAAGGTCACGCAGTTCTTCTCATCCACGCGGATGCTCCTGGCATCATCGAGCAGCTTGAACTTTCCGGCAATGAGCCGCTGCACATGCTGCTCCTCGATCACGATGAAGAACCGGTCATTCTTGAGCCGGCGCATCACGCCGCCCGTCTGGGTAAGCAGATTCTCCAGAAGCTTCTCGATGGCCACACTGATCTCGAGCTTGACGCTCTCCTTGGCGTTCTGGATCAGGTCCTCGTAATTGTCCACCACCAGAAGCAGCACGCAGGGGCGGGTATTCACATAGTCCTGCCGCAGCTGCTCGAGCTCGGTCACGTCCTGCCACAGGAAGGCGGTCAGGCGTGCCCCGTCCTGCTCATAGGGGATGGAGGAGACATGGTAGCAGCGCTGCTGCCACTGGATCTCCTGCTCGTCAAGGGCGGGATCCACGGGGATCAGCGCATAGAGGCTGCGGCCGAACAGATCCCGTCCGGACAGGACGTCCTCGCGGAAGAACTCATTCTGCTGCACGAGGAGCCCGTTCTCGTTGACCACGCACAGGCCCACGGGCAGCTGCTGCAGGGCCGAAAGTTTTGCGTTATCACAGCTCTCGGACAGCTTGGCAACATAGCGGACGCGGTGCCGGTCCGCATAGGCGGCAACGAGTGCCACGGCGGCTGCAAAGGCCAGCGCCGGTACGCAGTAGCACCATCCGTAGCGCTCCCCCCGGAGCATCAGGGCGATGCCGGGCAGCAGCGTGGCAAGCACCAGCAGCACGACCAGTGCCGCCGCCAGAAAATGGGATCTTGGCTTCAACCTCTCACCTCCTTCAGGAAACGTTCAAGAAGCGCTCAGACCTCCATGATGATCGGGAGGATCATCGGGCTTCTCTTGGTCTTTCCGAAGATATAGTCGCTCAGGGCATCACGCAGCCTGCCCTTGAGGGAATTCCATTCCTTGAGCTCGTACACGGAGCACTCGGCAAGGGTATGGCACAGAAGCTGTCTTGCCTCGACCATGAGCTCCTCGGCCTCGCGCACATAGACAAAGCCTCTTGAAATGATGTCGGGGCCTGCCACGACCTCGCCGGTGGACTTGTTGACACCGACCACGATGATGATGAGGCCGTCCTCGGCAAGGTGCTTTCTGTCACGCAGCACGACCGAGCCGACATCGCCCACGCCCAGACCGTCCACGAGGGTGCGTCCGGAGGGAGCCTGCCCCACGATCTGGAGCTTCTGGCCGTCGGTCTCGATGATGTTGCCGATGGAGGCGATGAGGATGTTTTCCTTCGGGATGCCCAGCTCCATGGCAAGTCCGCGGTTCTTGACCTGGTGCTTGTACTCGCCGTGCATCGGCAGGAAGAACTTCGGCTTTGTCAGGGTCATCATGAGCTTGAGCTCCTCCTGGCAGGCATGGCCGGAGACATGGACCTCGTACATGGACTCATAGATGACCTCCGCACCGGACTTGAGCAGCTCATTGACCACGCGGGTGACGTGCTTCTCGTTGCCGGGGATGGGGGTGGCCGAGATGATGATGAAATCCATCGGCGTGATATTGACCTTCTTATGGTCATGCATGGCCATGCGGGTCAGTGCGGACATCGGCTCGCCCTGGCTGCCGGTGGTGATGAGCACAAGCTTTTCGGGCGGATACTGATTGACCGTTTCAATGTCGATGATGGTGTTTTTGGGGACCTCGAGGTACCCGAGCTCCAGTGCAGTCGAGATGACGTTGATCATGCTGCGCCCGAGCACGGCGACCTTTCTGCCGCAGGCCGAGGCCATATTGATGATCTGCTGGACTCTGTGGATGTTCGAGGAGAAGGTGGCGATGATGATGCGGCGGTTGCCGGCTCTGGCAAAGAGCTTGTCAAAGCTCTCGCCGACCTTGCGCTCGGACTGCGTATAGCCCGGACGCTCGGCATTCGTGGAATCCGCCATCAGGGCAAGCACGCCCTTGCTGCCGAGCTCCCCGAAGCGGGCCAGATCGATGGGGCCGCCGTCGATGGGGGAGAAATCCACCTTGAAGTCGCCCGTATGCACAAGGATGCCGGCGGGGGTATGGATGGCCATGCCCATCGAGCCCGGGATGGAGTGGTTGACCTTGATGAATTCCACGGCCATGCAGCCCATCTTCACGGTCTTGCGCGGCTCGACGACATTCAGGGAGACCTTGCCGAGCAGTCCGTGCTCCTCGAGCTTGTGCTTGATCAGGCCGATGGTCATGCCGGAGCCGTACACGGGGGCATTCACCTTCTTGAGCAGGTAGGCAAGGCCGCCGATATGGTCCTCATGTCCGTGGGTGATGACGATGCCGCGCAGCTTATCCTGGTTGCGCTCGACATAGGTGAAGTCCGGGATGACGATGTCCACGCCGGGCATCTCGGCATCCGGGAAGGCAAGGCCGCAGTCGAGGATGAACATATCGTTGCTGCACTCGAACACGGTCATGTTCTTGCCGATCTCACCGAGGCCGCCGAGCGGGATGATGCGCACGGGCGTGCGGCGGCTGCCGGAACGTCCCTTCTGGTTCTGGTTCTGATGGGAGCGGGACTTCTGTGCAGGCTGCTGCGCATTCTGCTGGGCCTGCAGGAGCATGGCCTGCTCCGACTTCTTCGGCTTGCGGGCGGGTCTGCGCACGGTGTAGCGGCGGCGTCCCTGTCCGCCCTGGCGGTTCTGATTCTGATTCTGATTCTGGTTCTGGT
>JAFTZY010000017.1 GCA_017460955.1 Oscillospiraceae bacterium | reverse complement strand
GGAGGGGGTTGGGGGTGGGGGCTCCCTTAATGCTCGTCGTCCAGGTACTTGTCGATGAGGAATTTCGGGCGGCACTTGGTCTCGAGGTAGACCTTGCCGATGTATTCGCCGATGATGCCCAGGGACAGCAGGATCAGTCCGCCGATGCACCAGATGGAGGTCATGATGGACGCCCAGCCGGTGGTCGTGGCACCAAGGAAATAACGGACGACCGAGTAGACGAGCATGACGATGCTCACAAGGAAGATGAGCGTGCCCAGCACGGTGATCATCCGGATGGGCTTGGTGGACAGGGAGGTGATGCCCTCCCAGGCAAAGGCCAGCATCTTCTTGAGCGGGTACTTCGATTCCCCGGCGAAGCGCTCCTTCCGGGCATAGTAGACCTTGTCGGACTTGTAGCCGATCATGGGGACCACGCCGCGCAGGAACATGTTCACCTCCGGGAAGGCTTCGAGCCCGTCGAGCGCACGCCGGCTCATGAGGCGGTAGTCCGCGTGATTAAAGACAATGTCCGCGCCCATGGCGTTCATGAGCTTGTAATAGCCCTCGGCCGTGAAGCGCTTGAAGAAGGTGTCGGTGTCCCGGGCGCTGCGCACGCCGTAGACCACGTCGCACCCCTCGTAGTACTTGTCCACCATCGCCTCGATCGCGCCCACATCGTCCTGGAGGTCGGCATCGAGGGAGACGGTGATGTCACAGTGCGCCTTGACGGTCATGAGGCCTGCAAGCAGGGCATTCTGATGCCCGCGGTTCCGGGACAGGCAGACCCCCTGGAAGTGGGGATCGTCCGCATGGAGCTGCGAGATCATCTCCCAGGTGCGGTCCTTCGAGCCGTCGTTGACAAAGACGATGCGGCTTTGCGGGCTGATCTTTTCGGACGCGATCATGCCCTCCATGACCGCAAGGAGCTGCCGGGAGGTCTCCGGGAGCACCTCCTCCTCATTGTAACAGGGAATGACAAGATATAATGTTGCACGTTGCATGACGGAAGATCATCTCCAGACTTCAAAGATTCTTGCAAGCTGCAATGCCTTGCTCTGCAGCTCGGGGGAGAGCGCACCAAAGACCCAGGTATAGGTCTGTCCGGCGGTCAGGAACAGGGTGAACAGGACGGATCCGGTGAAGAGCCGGTCAAGGTGATACCGCGTCTCCTCCTTCCAGCTCTGGTAGACCAGGAAGGCGATGACTAGCGCACCCAGGAGCATCTGCCATGCAAAATCCACGCAGTAGCGTGCGCCGTAGCCGCTCTCCCAGATGGAGTACAGGATGGCGGCCGGGCAGGCGATGCACACGGCAAGAAGGATCACGGCATAGAGCCTTTTGAGGGGACTTTCGCTTAAGCGGTAGGCCTTGGCAAAGCGCGTGTAGGAAAACAGCGGCAGCGCCTTCCAGAACAGGCCGATCGCAGAGGCGGTCGCAATGAAGTAGTACCCCTGCGGGAAGAACTGCTCGACCGGCGTGCAGTCGAAGAAGGGGAACTCCGGCTTGAAATCGGGGATGGCAAACAGGTAGTTCCATACGCCGATGAGGACGAAATGCGTGTGGTACTGCGCATTCGTGAAATCATTGATGGTCAGCGAGTACTGGATGCCGAAGTCCAGCGGGGACCCGAAGCGTACGTAGTTGTAGTACATCTGTCCCCCCCCCAAGAACACATAGGGCAGGAGCGCACAGAGCAGGTAGGGGACGAGGGCCTTGCGGAAGGCGTCCTTGTCCTTGTGCGCACGCCGGAGCTTGGCAGCGCCCGCATAGACCAGCAGCATCGCGGCCATGCAGTAGATGGCAAGTGTGGGGCGGCTGAGCACGCCCAGGCTCATGAGCACGGCGGAGAGGGCAAGGCGCCACAGGGAGATGTCCCCCTTGCCGATGACGTTCGAGCGCACAAGGAAGTACGCACCCGACACCAGGAAGCAGAAGCCCGACATCTGGGCGATCTCGTAGAACAGCGGTTTGAACAGGCAGAACCAGGCGCCGGAGACGAGCTGCATCGTGATCAGGCCGAGCAGCACCGGCGCGGTGCGCATGCGCGGGAAGAACTGGTACATGAAGTACAGGTACAGGCGTGTCAGAAAGAAGATGCCGATGCAGGTGAAGAGCCAGACCGCCCACACGGTCGGAAAATAATGCCCGGTGAGCTTATGGTACGGCAGAAAGACCGTCAGTACGGGGGCAATGCCGTAGTAGGAGTAGATCTTGCCGTCGTACAGCAGATGGTCCCAGGGGTAGTAGTACCCGTCTCGGTAGGTGGAGTCGTAGGGGTTCTCCGCCGCCAAAAGCTCGGCACTGGGCTCGATGTTCAGGTAGGTGTGGCCGTCCTCGAAGGCCTCCACGATCTCGCGGGAGATCTGGTTGCCGGGATCCTGCGTGAAGTCCTTTTTCAGGCTGTGCTCGGTGTCGCAGAAGCGGCCGAGGTTGGCAAGTCCGAGCGCACACACGAGCAGTGCGGCCGTGAAGGCATAGGCAAAGACTGCCACGGTGCGTTTGTTGTCGGTGATGCTGCGCTTTGCCCAGGCGGTCGAGGTCATGAGCCAGACGAACATGGCGCCCCCGATCATCAGCAGGAGCCGCAGGAGGGAGATGTGCAGATAGACGGGCCGGTTGATACAGATGGAGCGGACGGTGAGCACCTCTCCGTCCCGGGGCGTCATGCGCAGACGCAGGCTGTGGACGGTCCCGGAGAAATTGCAGGGGATGGTCGCCGAGCGGGTGTCGCCGGAGAGCGCCCGGATGCCGGCAATGCTCGTGCGGTAGGACTGGCGGTGGGTATCGTCGGTGATGTCCACCCAGACATCGTCGTAGGCGGCACTGTCGGT
>JAFTZY010000075.1 GCA_017460955.1 Oscillospiraceae bacterium | reverse complement strand
CCCGGAGAAATTGCAGGGGATGGTCGCCGAGCGGGTGTCGCCGGAGAGCGCCCGGATGCCGGCAATGCTCGTGCGGTAGGACTGGCGGTGGGTATCGTCGGTGATGTCCACCCAGACATCGTCGTAGGCGGCACTGTCGGTCTCCAGGTAAACGGACAGCGTACCGACGGGCATTTCGAGCGCATCAAAGACGATGGACGCCTCGCCCCCCTGGCAGATCCCCGTTTCCGGGTCGATCCCCGCGGTGACCGCATCGGAGAGGAGGAGCTCCTGCTCCTTATATCCCCCGCTCAGCAGGTGGAAGCTGTTGGCCTGGAAGAGCACAAGCTCGATGAGGGCGCTGACCAGGAGCGCGCGCTGCAGGACCCGGGCAGCTGCCTTGAAGCGTTCGTCGCGCACAAAATGCAGTGCCCAGACGATCATCAGCACCGTGACCGCGAAGATCACCGCGCCGCCGAAGGCCCCCAGGGGCAGAACGCGCAGCCAGTCGAGCACACCGAGCAGCACACCGATGCCGACCAGTCCGCATTGCAGCGGCAGGATCGATGCGAGCTTCTGCCGGGCGGCCTTGAGAAATTTTGTATCCATGCCAAGCCTCCTGTAGTTGACAGTCAAAGAGAAAGCCCCCGCACATCCGTGCGCCGGGGAACACTCCTATTATAGCACGAACGGCGGGGCTTGTCAATAACTGCTTTTGAAAGAAAGCCTGCCATGTATGCCGTGAGAGGCATGCATGGCAGGCGGGGACTATTTCTTTTTCTGCTTCTCAAGGTACATCGAGGCATCGGCCAGCTTGATGAGGCGCTCGAGATCGTCCTCGGAATGGGCGGCCGTGAAGGTGCCAAGGCTCACGGAGACCCGGTAGCCAAGGCCGGAGGTGCGGTTGAAGTCCGCAAGTGTCCGGCGGATGCGGTCCATGATCTGTGCGGCATCGCACGCGCCGGGAATGACGGCCAACATCTCATCGCCGCCGTAGCGCACGCACATGGCCTCCTCCGGACAGGCCCCGTGCAGGGCATGGGCCGCCGTGCGGATGGCGGCATCGCCGGCGCTGTGGCCGAAATTGTCGTTGATCTGCTTGAGTCCGTCAAGATCGGCAAGGATGACGGTGATGGGGGAGATCTCCTCCCGGCGCAGAAGCTCCCGGTGGAAGCTCAGGCGGTTGTAGAGCCCGGTGAGCTCGTCGAATTTGTAGACCTCCTCGATGCGCTGTGTCAGGTAGTGCTGGTAGCTCCGGGTGATGTACCCGCCCAGACCGATGCCCAGGGTGGACACGACCTGCGGGGCCTTGCAGTAGTCGGTGATCTCGAATTCCCGGAAATGGAAGCACACATACCCCAGGGGCCGTCCCTGGAAATGGATGGTGTTGAAGATGAGGGGGAAGCCCCGTTCCATGATCGCTTCGATCCCGGGGAGGATGTCCGAGCGCCGGAAATCCCGCTGCCGGAAGCCCTCCTGCTCGGTGTCGAAGAACACGAACATCGTGTCATCGAAGGCGGGCGCGTCCGTATCGGCGAAGTAATCGGCCGTATTGTCCAGGCACCGCCGGTTGATGAGGCAGCACAGATCCTGGATGCATTCATCGAACAGGCAGCAGGCGGTATCGAAAATGCTGTCCCAGGACTGCATCCTCTCGCAGATCTCCGAGAGGGAGCGGTTGTCGTCCTGGTAGCGGTAGAAGCGGTCATTGAAGCTGTGGATGTGGTCGGGGAGCTGCTGGTGGGTGGGATCGGCGCAGCCGCATGAGGCATTGCGCAGGAGCGCCGGCACGACCTCGAGCTGCATCCGGCAGTTCCTGTCGGCAAGGCAGCCCTCCACACAGCGCCAGACGGATTCGGCAAGCGCCTCACTGCTGCACTTGGCGGAGGTGATGCTCGGCACGCTGAAGAAGATCTCGTCAATGCCGTCAAAGCCCGTGACGATCACGTCCCCCGGCACGGAAAAGCCGTGGCTGCGCAGGACATTGCTGACATTGATGGCCATGATGTCGTTGGCGCAGATGACCGCCCGGGGTACCCGGTGCTCCGCCACAAGGCGCTCGGCAGCGGCCTTGGCGGGCTTGGCCCAGAACTGCCCGTAGCTGACCATATCCTCCGTGAAGGGGATGCCGTTCTCGGCGAGGACCTTCCGGAAAATGTCGATGCGTGCATCCGAGAAGGGATTGCCCGGGATGCCTGCCACGAAATGCACATCCCGTACCCCGTGATGCTCGATCACATGGCGCACGACATGCTCAAAGCCCTGCGCATAGTCAAAGCTCACCCGTGCGCAGTCCTCGCCGGGGCCGTCCACGACGACGACGGGGACACGGGCGGCATGGGCGCGGTCTAAGATGTTCCCGGAGATCCTGCGGCTCTTGATCTTCTCATCCATCAGGATGATCGCATCCGTCCTGTCGCAGTCGATCAGGTCGAACACGGCCGTTTCCGCACTCGGATGGCTGTCATCCCAGTACAGATCCGTATTGATGTTGTAAATGAACAGGCTGCATGCCGCCTTGGCACACCGCCGGTTGAGCTCGGCAATGAACCGGCTGTTTTCCATATCGTGGATGCGGGACATGCAAAGTGCGATGACCTTCCGGCCGCCGATCATATCCGGGCACCCCCTTCCTGTGAATTTGCAGAATATTTTCTCTTATTATACCACAGGTTTTGTGAAAAAGCAATAGATAAAAGCCGCTTATTTTATCATGCCTGTGCCGTCTCGAGCTGCGCATGGAGCAGGCAGCAGTAGGTGGTGCCGTTCTCCTCGTAGGTGGAGAAGGTCCCGCTCACGGTGATCTGACTGCCCTCCTCGGGGTAGTCGTCGGGATAGGTATGCCCCTCCCAGTCAAATTCCATCCCCTGCGTGCAGCACGCGGCGGCATCGGGGATGAGCACGGCGAAATAATCCTGCCCGTTCGACTCGTCGTGATAGACGGCAAACGGCCCCGTGACCTTCACGCTCCTGCCGATGTAGGCATCGGGCGCATAGGCCATATCGTAGACCTGGCTGTAGACCATCGTCCCGCTCATGGCGGTCAGGTCGATGTCCACGGACGGGTCGGCGCCCGGGAGTGCGGAAAAATCCGGTGCGGCATCGCTTTGCACGCTCTCCTGTACGGCGGGAGCCTCCTGTACGGGCGAGCTGCATGCCGTCAGGCAGCAAAGCAGCGGCAGACACAAAAGCAGACGTTTCATACGCTCCTCCTTACGCGGTTCAGACACAGGGCGATCAGTGAGAATATAAGGAACACGGCAATGTCGCATACGACGATGGTCGCGCCCACGGGGGTCGAGAACAGGATCGACAGGATGATCCCCAGACCGGCGCACACCACGGAGAGCACCGCCGAGCAGACGGTCACGCTCTTAAAGCTCTTGAACAGGCGCATGGCCGAGAGTGCCGGGAAGATGATGAGCGCCGAGACGAGCAGGGAGCCGACCAGGTTCATCGCCAGCACGATGATGAAGGCCGTGACCACGGCGATCATCAGATTGTAGGCCTTCGCCCGGATCCCCACCGCCTGTGCAAAGCTCTCATCGAAGGTGACCGCGAAGATCTTGTTGTAGAACAAAAAGAACAGCACGAGCACCACGGCGGACATGAGCACGCACAGCCGCACCTGGGAGGCCGAGAGCGTCAGGATGGCGGAGGCGCCGAAGAGCGTCGAACAGACATCCCCGGCCACGTTCGCCGAGCCCGAGAAGAGGTTCATCAGCAGGTACCCGACCGCCAGCGCCCCCACCGAGATCATTGCGACAGCCGCATCGCCCTTGATCTTCGTGTTCTGGGAGGTGTGCAGCAGCAGGACCGCCGAGAGGAGCGTGACCGGCAGTACGAGCAGCATGTTATTGGTCAGTCCCGTGACTGCCGCTACGGACATGGCGCCGAACGCCACATGGGACAGCCCGTCCCCGATGAAGGAGAAGCGCTTGAGCACGAGCGTGACGCCCAGGAGCGACGAGCACAGTGCGATGAGCAGTCCCACCGCCATGGCATACTGCACGAAGGGACGGCTGAAATAAAAGACCAGCGTCTGCCACATCTCATGCATCGTCATCACTTCCTTCCAGTGCAAGGAAGGAGCGTCCGACCTTGCTGTTCATGTAATCCTCCCGGGTGCCGTAGAAGCGCTGACGGCTGCCGATGTGGAGGATGTGGGAGGCGTACTGCACGGCGGCCTGCGTGTCATGGGAGACCATGATGACCGAGATGCCGTCCTCCCGGTTGAGGCGGGCAATGAGCTCGTACATCTCCTGGGTGGCCTTCGGGTCCAGGCCCGTGACGGGCTCGTCAAGGAGCAGAAGCTTTCTGGCGGCGCACATGGCACGCGCCAGCAGGACCCGCTGCTGCTGCCCGCCCGAGAGCTCGCGGTAGCAGCGCCCCGCAAGGTGCGTGATGCCGAGCTTTTCCATCATCTGTGCGGCAAGCTGCTTTTCCTCCTTATTATAAAAGGGCCGCAGACCGCAGCGGCTCATGCACCCCGAGAGCACGATCTCCCGGACGCTTGCCGGGAAATCCCGCTGCACCAGCGTCTGCTGGGGGAGGTAGCCGATCTCGGAGCGGCCGGTCTCCCCGCACAGCCGGATCGTGCCGGAGAGCTGGGGGCGCAGGCCGAGCAGCGCCTTGACGAGCGTGCTCTTGCCCGAGCCGTTCTCGCCGAGGATGCACAGGTAGTCCCCCTGACATACCACAAAATTCAGATCCCGCGTCACCACGCCGTCCTCATAGCCGAGCACGGCGTCCCTGCATTCGATCTGTACGCTCCGCGAGGGAGCGTCCGTTCTTTCCTCTGCCATCATGCACCTTCCGTTATCGCAGGCCCTGCCGGAGGACCTCAAGGTTCTGTGTCATCACATCATAATAGGTCACGTCGCTCTCGATCTGTGCCCTGCTCACCGACTGCATCGAATCGAGCGTCAGCACCGGGAGGTCCGGGTGCTGCGAATTGTCGAGCACGGCCCGTGCCACGGACCCGTCGGAATTCTCGATGGTAAAGACCGCCGGGAGCCCGAGGGCATCGACCTTTTCCGAGAGAAAACTCACCGTCTCGAAGCTGGCCTCCGATTCCGCCGAGCAGCCGGGGAAGGCGGCATAATAGGTCAGTCCGTAATCCTGCGTCAGATACCGGAAGGGGAAGCGGTCGGCAAAGAGCACCGTGCGCTCCTGTGCGCCGGCGACGGCCTTTGCATATTCCGCATCGAGCGCGGCAAGGGCATCGCCGTAGGCCTGGGCATTGTCCCGGTAATCCTGTGCATGCTCCGGGTCGGCCATGCACAGCGCCTCGCTGATCTGCGGCACGAGCACCCCGGCACTGCGCAGCGAGAGCCACACATGCTCGTCGTACTCGGGGCCCTCTTCTTCCTCTTCCTCTTCGTCCTCCTCGGGCTGCATCCCCTCGGCAAGCTCCTCCTCGACGGCGGCATCCCCCATGCTGTCGAGCAGGCAGATGACCTGCCGGCCGGGGTTGCTCTTCTCCTTCAGGGCAGCCTCCATCCAGCGCTCGGATTCGCCGCCGACATAAATCAGCACGTCGCAGTCGGCAATGCGCACCATATCCTGCGCACTCGGCTGGTAATTGTGCATGTCGATCCCGTTGTCGAGCAGATAACGGAGCTCCGTGGTGTCCTCGTGTCCCCGCGTGATCTCCCGCGCCCAGTCATAGGCTGGGTAGAGCGTGCAGACGACCTGCAGTTTCCCGTCATCCTGCGGGAGGCTCCCGCTGCATCCGGTCAGCTGCACGCCCAGCAGCAGCGCTGCGGCAGCGCCGATGATCCTTCTGAAATCCATCCTTATCACACCTCTGCTTTTGAAATTGAAAATCATTTTCAATTTGTATTATAGCACATGGGCGGGGGCTTGTCAAGAGGAAATCCAAAAAAAGCGTGCGGGGCGTTTATGATTCTGGGGCGGGTGTACCGTGAGCCGCCCTCCCCCTGCCCCCTCCCTGAAGGGAGGGGATTTTAGGGGGGCTTCGCCCCCAAACCCCCAGCAGGGGCTTTTCGCCCCTGCACCCCACAGGCTCTCCCCGGTTGATCCACTGCCTCAAACATAGTCAAAAACAAAAAAAGATCCGCTCCCCGGAAGATGCACGGGGAGCGGAAAACCATAGAGGAGGGGGTATGCAAATTATCTGGCAAGCCATTCATCGAGCGTGCCCGAGAACTTCTTGGCGCCGTAATCGGCTGCATACTTCAAGATCAGCGAGGCATCGCTGGCATTGACTCTGCCGTCATTGTTGATATCGCCAAAGAGTACCGGTGCTTCGACCTGTGCCTCGAAGGCATTGGTGTAGCCGGTGGCGGTCACGGAGATGCTGTAATTCTGCGGATCTGCAAAGACAGCCGTTTCACCGCTCTGGACGGCGGTGTCGATCGTGCCGTCGGCAGCGATGACCTTGGTGCCGCGCTTGCCGGTAGCATAGGTCGTACCGTCCACGGTCACGGCGGTGATGTTCTTGATGAAGTTGGCAGCCTCTTCCTCGGTGAAGCCCTCGGCAGCCACGAGCTTTCCGTCCTCGATGACAACCGGGACCTTGTCCGTTGTCAGCAGGAACTTGCCTCTTACATCGCCGTACTTGCCGCCCTTATCGGAAACGGTCAGTGTGTACTGGCCCGGCAGAGCGTTCTCGTAGGAAACAGTATTGCCCTCCACGGTGAAGCTGTCGGCAACGGCACCGGTCTGCTGGAAATCCTCCGGGAAGATGCTCTGGTCGTAGGTCACGCTGCCCGTGCCGGCCTCGCCCGCTGTAACGTCCACGCCGCTCGTGAACAGTACGGGCAGGTACACATTGGCGGAAACGGTCCGGTAGCCGTCGAGCGTGATAAAGGTGATCTCGCTGACGGTGGCACCGTTGGTGGCATAGTACTTCGGATTGTCGATGTTGTTGCCGTGTACGGTCGTCACATAGCCGACGGACCATGCGATCTCACCCTTGGGACGCCACAGGTTCTCGAGCGAGCGCATCGGGTAGGAATTGCCGTCTGCCGTGCGGACGATGGCACCGTATACGTCGGCATCCTGCGGGTAGTTCTCGATCATAAGCTGATAATCGCCGTAGCTGGTCTGCGTTTCGAGGGTGACCTCACCGCCGACCTCCTTGGCGCCGTCCGTATCCTGTACCTTGGAGAAGGCAGCCTTCCCGTCGGTCACGGTGACGGTCTTGTAGGCCGTGGGCGTCTCCTCAAGTGCGGTAAAGCCGTAATTGTTCTCACCGAGCGCATCGAGATCCGCCTGGGAGATGGCCACCGGATAGACCACGCCGAGGATGGTGCCGCCGCCCTCGGGGTTTTTCTCATTATAGGTGCCTGCTGCCAGACCGCCGGCAGTCCAGGTGCCGTCCTCACCGACGGAGCCGGTGCCGTCCATGGTCCACTTGTTGGCCGTGGCCGAGGAAACGGCATCCACCTCAAAGGCATTGGCATCGTCCGCCTGCTCGGCGGCATAGAAATCGGCATAGGGGATCTGCATCGTGCCGTACACCGTATCATCGGCGGCCGTGGCAGGCAGCGGGAGGCTGCTGAGCACGCACGCACAGGCGGCGGCAAGACTCAGAAGAGAATACTTGTTCTTCATAACTTCATGACTCCTTACTATTTTGATACTGTCATAAGCTGACACAAACTATTATAGCACAAATTCAGGAAAATGCAAGCTTTTTCTTTGTTAGAAGATGCTAATTATCCGGAGAAACGCCAGTGTTTTCGCAAAAAAACGCCCCCGTTTCCCGCGGTAAACCAGTGCAACGCCCGGCAAAAAAACAGAAGGGGCGGGGGAGGAAACTTATGCAGTTTCACGATTGACTCCCGGTCAGTTTTGTGCTATGATAAAGAAAGCAAACGCCTTACAAAAGGAAGGGGAGCACCCCCTTGCAGGAAAGAACTTCCTGTTTTTTTAGGTTGCTCCTTGACATTTGTGTGCAATTGCGTTATAATAGAATCTGTACGCATCAGCGGCACCGGGGAGGTGGACATATGCAGGAGGATCTGCATCGGGAGCTGCGCTTTGCAGCAGTCTGTACTGTGCTCTTGGATGCATTGCTCTGGCTCGTATCCGTGCTCCTGACAGGGCTGCACATGGCCGTTCCCATCGGACTTGCCCTTGGCAGTGCGGGGATGTACGTCAATCTCCTGCTTCTGCGGCGCACGGTACAGCGTGCCGTGTACCACGGGAAGACCCGGGATATGGCGGGGTATCTCCTGCGGTGCCTGGTGGCATCGGCGGTGATCGCACTGGGGCTTTTGTCCCCGTATGTGAGCGCTCCGGCGGCAGTACTGCCGTTTTTGTACCCGAAGGTCATCTTCGGGATCCTGTCGGTGCGTACACCGGGTACTCCCGCACGCAGGAGCGGGGACCGGAAAGAAGATTCAGAGAAACGGAGGGATCGTTAGTTTGAAGATCACGGATCTGTTCAGAGGCTCCGACGGCGTGGATGTCAAGGGACCGGGCGTGCTTTGCTCGTTCGACATCGGCGGCGTGACGATCAATCTGACAGAAACAGTCGTCCTGAGCTGGGTCATCATCCTGGCAGTGACGCTCCTGCTGGCGTGGCTGACGAAGGATATGAAGACCAGGAACATCTCCAAGCGGCAGGCAGTGGCAGAATGGGCGGTACAGACGGTCTACGGACTGGTGGAGGATTCCATGGGGAAGCGCTGGCGTCCGATCGCGCCGTACATCGGTGCGCTGTTCACCTTCTCGATCCTGGGGAGCCTGATCAGCATGCTCGGTCTGCGCAGCGTCACGGCGGATTTCAATGTGCCGCTGGCATGGGCGCTTGTCACGTTTGTGATGATCCACTCGACCAATATCCGCACCAACGGACTGGGCGGCTATCTCAAGGGATATGTCGATCCGATCCCGGTCATGCTGCCGTTCAACATCCTCAGCGAGATCGCAACGCCGGTCTCCATGAGCCTGCGTCACTTCGGCAACGTGGTCAGCGGCATGGTCATCACCAGCCTTTTGTACTACGCGCTGTCCATGATCACCAAGGGGATCGGCGTGGCGCTGTGTACCATCGGTATCCCGGCAGTGATGTCGCTGTACTTTGATCTGTTCAGCGGCTTTATGCAGGCATTCATTTTTATTATGCTGACTATGGCCTATATCTCGAACGTTGACGGCAACGCAGAGGTATAAGCACACATTATTTACAATCTGGAGGTTAACGATTATGGAAAAGGCAATTGTACTGGCAGCATCCGCACTTGGTGCAGGCACTGCAATGATCGCAGGTATCGGCCCGGGTATCGGCGAGGGCTTCGCCGTAGGTAAGGCGTGCGAGTCCATCGGCCGTCAGCCGGAGAGCTCGGGTGCAGTCACCAGAACGATGTTCATCGGCTGCGCCGTGGCTGAGACCACCGGTATCTACGGTCTGCTCGTGGCACTGCTGCTGATGTTCGCAAATCCCTTTATCGGCAAGCTTTAATGAAGTGCCCCGGAATGGAGGGTAACGATCTTGAATCTTGATTTCTTAACGATCGATGTCGGCACGATCCTGTTCACGCTCATCAATACGCTGCTCATCTTCCTGGCGTTCAAGCACTTCCTCTTCGGACGTGTGGATGCCATCCTTGAAAAGCGCAGGCAGGAGCTCACGGATACATACGCCGCTGCGGAGGATGCCCGCAGTGCAGCCAGTGCCGACCAGGAAAAATATGCAAAGGCCATTGCCGGTGCGAAGGCGGAGGCTGACGAGATCGTCAGACGTGCCGAAAAGACCGCACAGAGCAAGGGCGATGCCATCCTTGAAACCGCCCGTGCCGAGGCCCATGCGGCCCGTGAGAAGGCACAGCTTGAGACGGAGCGTGAGCGGCTTCGTGCCAGAAGCGAGCTGCAAGGCGAGATCTCCGGTCTTGCTGTGGAGCTTGCCGGGAAGATCCTCGAAAAGGAGATCGACCCGAGCGACCACGAGCGTCTGATCGCGGATTTCCTCAGCAATGCAGAGCATGCGGGGGATGAGGCATGAGGCAGACAGTAGGCAGAGTGTACGCCGAGGCCCTGTTCTCCCTGGCACAGGAGTCCGGGTGCGAGGCACGCATCCATGAAGAGCTCGATACATTTGACGACCTGACAGGGCAGTATCCGGAGCTTGCGGTGCTGCTCGACGTGCCGACCCTGAGCGCCCCGGAGCGCGTGGAGGTGCTGCGCCGCATCATCGGCGATACACAGGGGATCACGGAGAATTTTCTGTGCCTTCTGACCGAGCGCCGCAGATTCTCCCATCTCTCCGAGATCCGCAGGAGCTTCGATGCGATGTATGATGAACACTTCGGTATCGCCGAGGTCGAGGTGACAAGCGCCGTGGCGCTCACCGATGCGCAGCGTAAGGCCCTGTGTGAGACCCTTGGCAGGAAGCTGTCCAGAAAGATCCGGCTGCATGAGCAGGTGGATGCGTCCCTGATCGGCGGCATGATCGTACAGTACGGGGACACCCGGATGGACAATTCCCTGCGCGGACAGCTGTCGCAGTTTGCCCGGGAGTCGAAGTCAGAATGAAAGTTTTTAGTAAAAGTTGAGGTGTGAGTATGAATTTACGCCCGGATGAAATATCCAGCATTATCAAAGAACAGATCCGCAATTATCATGCGCAGATCTCGCTCGAGGATGTGGGCACGGTCATCACCGTCGGCGACGGCATTGCCGGGATCCACGGGCTTGACAAGTGCATGTCCGGTGAGCTGATCGAATTCGAGAACGGCACCTACGGCATGGCACTGAACCTCGAGGAGGACAGCGTCGGTGCGGTACTGCTCGGCTCGGATGACGGCATCAAGGAGGGCTCCTCCGTCAAGCGCACGGGCCGGATCATGTCCGTTCCCGTGGGTGAGGCACTGCTCGGCCGCGTGGTCAATGCCCTCGGGCAGCCCATCGACGGCGAGGGGGAGATCAAAACCGACAAGCGCGCCCCCATCGAGAAGGTCGCCTCCGGTGTCATCACCAGAAAATCCGTCCACAAGCCCCTGCAGACCGGCATCAAGGCCATTGACTCGATGATCCCGATCGGCAGAGGCCAGCGCGAGCTCATCATCGGCGACCGCCAGACCGGCAAGACCGCCATCGCGCTCGATACCATCATCAACCAGAAGGGACAGGATGTCATCTGCATCTATGTCGCCATCGGCCAGAAGCGCTCGACGGTGGCCACGGTCGCAGAGACCCTGCGCAAGGCCGGCGCGATGGAGTACACCATCATCGTCTCCGCCACCGCCTCGGAGCTTGCCCCCCTGCAGTACATTGCCCCCTATTCGGGCTGTGCCATGGGTGAGTACTTCCTCGACCAGGGCAAGGACGTGCTGTGCGTGTACGACGACCTGTCCAAGCATGCCGTGGCCTACCGCGCCCTCTCGCTGCTGCTCAAGCGTCCGCCGGGACGTGAGGCCTACCCGGGCGATGTGTTCTATCTGCATTCCCGTCTGCTCGAGAGAGCCTGCTCCTATAATGAGAACTACGGCGGCGGTTCCCTGACCGCACTGCCCATCATCGAGACCCAGGCGGGCGATGTTTCCGCCTATATCCCGACCAATGTCATCTCCATCACGGATGGGCAGATCTTCCTTGAGACGGATCTGTTCAATGCCGGTGTGCGTCCCGCCGTCAATCCGGGTATTTCCGTATCCCGTGTCGGCTCGGCCGCCCAGATCAAGGCGATGAAGAAGGTGTCCGGCTCGCTCAAGCTGCTGTATTCGCAGTACCGTGAGCTCCAGGCATTCTCGCAGTTCGGCTCGGACCTCGATGCCGATACCAAGCAGCGTCTGGCACTCGGCGAGCGCATCGTGGAGGTCCTCAAGCAGGACCGCAATGCCCCGGTGCCGGTCGAGCTCCAGGTATGCATCATCTATGCCGTGACCAAGGGCTATCTCAACGACATCCCGACGGCACAGATCGGACCCTATCAGACCGCACTGTTTTCCTATCTGAAGGAGAACTGCAGTGTCATCCTCAATGACATCCTGCGTACAAAGGAGCTGTCGGAGGAGACCGAGGGCCTGCTCGTACAGGCGCTGACGGAGTTCAATGCACAGTATCTGAAGCTGATGGGAGTGGACAATGGCTAATCTGAAGGATATCAAGCGGCGCATCCGCAGTGTGGAGAGCACCATGCAGATCACCAAGGCGATGGAGCTGGTGGCCTCCTCCAAGCTGCGCCGTGCCCGGGAACGGGCGGAGGCGTCCCAGCCGTTCTTCGAGCAGACCTATAAGCTCATGTCGGAGATCGCGGCGGAGGATCCGTACTTCGATTCCCAGTTCGTCCGTCCCCGCACGGAGAAGGGCTCGGCCATTCTCATCGTGATCGCAGGGGACAGGGGACTGGCCGGCGGCTTCAATGCCAATGTGCTGCGCCTGACACAGCAGCGCATCGGGGAGCTGAAAGAGCAGGGATGCGAGGCAGTGGTCCTCCCCATCGGACAGAAGGCCGTGGATCATTTTGCGGCCCGCGGTGCAAAGGTGCTCGGGTCCTATGACCATATCGCCGAGCATATGAGCATCTACCTTGCCATGGATATGGCCGAGCTCGTGCTCAGCGCCTATCGGCGGCACAGCTCCGTGCAGAGCGTGGAGATCGTGTTCACGAACTATGTCTCCCCCCTCGTGCAGGAGGCGCAGTGCATGCAGGTGATCCCCCTGACACAGCTTGCCGGGAGCCATCCCAGACGCTGTGCCGTGGAGTATGAGCCCTCGCCCGAGGCCGTGTTTGAAAAGCTCGTGCCCCAGTATGTGTCGGGACTGCTCTACGGTGCCGTGGTCGAGTCCTTTGCCTCCGAGCAGGCGGCAAGACGCACTGCCATGGAGAATGCGACCGACAATGCGACCGAGATGATCGACCAGCTCTCGCTCCAGTACAACCGCGCACGGCAGGGTGCCATCACGCAGGAGCTGACCGAGATCGTCGGCGGTGCCAATGCCCTTGAGGGATGAGCCGCACCGGAAAGGAAGAACTATGAATACAGGAAAAATTGTACAGATCATCGGTGCCGTGGTGGACGTGCGCTTCCCGAAGGACAGTCTGCCGGCACTGCTCAATGCCATTACGGTCGAGCGCCCCGAGGGCGGTACGCTAGTGATCGAGGTCGCACAGCACATCGGTGACGATGTGGTGCGCTGCATCTCCATGGGCAGCACCGACGGCCTTGTCAGAGGGATGGATGCGGTGGATACCGGCTCCCCCATCAAGGTCCCGGTCGGCAGGGAGACACTCGGCCGCATGTTCAATCTGCTCGGTGAGGCCATTGATGAGAAGCCCGCTCCCGAAACGCAGGAGCACTGGGCGATCCACCGTCCCGCTCCGAGCTATGAGGAGCAGACCGGTTCGAGTGAGGTGCTCGAGACCGGCATCAAGGTCATCGACCTGATCGCCCCCTACCTCAAGGGCGGTAAGATCGGCCTGTTCGGCGGTGCCGGTGTCGGCAAGACCGTCCTCATCCAGGAGCTGATCAACAACGTTGCCAACCAGCACGGCGGCATCTCGGTCTTTACCGGTGTCGGCGAGCGGACCCGTGAGGGCAACGACCTCTATAATGAAATGAAGGAGAGCGGCGTGCTCGAAAAGACCGTACTGGTGTACGGCCAGATGAACGAGCCGCCGGGCGCGAGAATGCGTGTGGGCCTGTCGGGCCTGACCATGGCGGAGTACTTCCGTGATGAGGAGGGCCAGGATGTGCTGCTCTTCATCGACAACATCTTCCGCTTCACACAGGCGGGCTCCGAGGTGTCCGCACTGCTCGGCCGTATGCCCTCCGCTGTTGGCTATCAGCCGACGCTTGCCACGGAAATGGGCGCTTTGCAGGAGCGCATCACCTCGACCGCCAAGGGCTCGATCACCTCGGTGCAGGCCGTCTATGTGCCGGCCGATGACCTGACCGACCCCGCCCCCGCCACGACCTTTGCCCACCTCGATGCCACGACGGTCCTGTCGAGAAGCATCGCCTCCCTGGGCATCTATCCGGCCGTGGACCCGCTCGAGAGCACCTCCCGCATCCTCGCACCCGAGGTCGTGGGCAGGGAGCACTACGAGACGGCCCGTGCCGTGCAGACCATTCTCCAGCGATATAACGAGCTCCAGGACATCATCGCCATCATGGGTATGGATGAGCTGTCCGAGGAGGATAAGCGCACGGTCATGCGTGCCCGCAAGGTGCAGCGCTTCCTGTCCCAGCCGTTCTCGGTGGCAGAGCAGTTCACCGGCATGCAGGGCAAATATGTGCCGCTCGCCGAGACCATCCGGGGCTTCAAGGAGATCATCGAGGGCAAGCATGACGACCTGCCCGAATCCGCCTTCCTGTTCGTCGGCACGATCGACGAGGCAGTCGAGAAGGCGAAGCAGCAAGGCTGAGGGGTGACGCATGAATACCTATCGTCTGATGATCCTCACGCCCGACAAGACCCTGTTTGACGGGGAGGTCGCCGAGCTCATTGCCCGCACGACCGAGGGCGATGTCGGGATCCTGGCAGGCCATATCCGGTATGCGGCCATTCTCAAGACCGGCGCACTGACCATCAAGATGCCCGACGGCACGACCCGGACCGCAGCCGAAGCGGGCGGCGTGCTCAAGGTATCCGACGAGCGCACGACGGTCATGACCACCGCCGCCGAATGGGCCGAGGAGATCGACCCGGACTGGGCCGAGCGCTCCCGGCAGGATGCCCTGCGCAAGATCGAGCAGTACAAAAACGAGCCCGACCGGCTCGAGCGTGCCAATCTCAAATTACAGCGTGCGCTCAACCGACTGGCGGTATCCGGCAGAAAATAAGAAGGCACAGCAGGAACGTTCCATGCGCTCCTGCTGGCTTTTTTGCACCCCTTGCAATTTTCACAAAAAATCCGCCCCTTTCAGGAATATCTTCTGTGCTATTTACAAATTACGGGAAAAATCTGCAAAACAAAGAAAAAATTGCAAATAGCCCTTGCAATTTTCACAAAAGGATGCTATAATAAAAGTACCGTGTACGGAGGACAGGTGTTCACGGGAGACGGGCGGCCGGACGGCCTGCCGCTCTTTTACCGGTCCCGGCGGAATTTTATGTAGGAGGTTCTTAACAATGGCGTTAAAGAATCAGTATTTGCTTGATCTCCTGGAGAGAGTCAAGGCAAGAAATCAGGGTGAGCCTGAGTTCATTCAGACAGTAACAGAGGTATTCGAGTCCGTAGAGCCGCTGGCCGAGGCAAGACCTGACCTGGTCGAGGCCGGTGTCTTCGAGCGCATCGTAGAGCCGGAGCGCCAGATCGTGTTCCGTGTTCCGTGGGTGGACGACAACGGCAAGGTACAGGTAAACCGCGGCTTCCGTGTAGAGTTCAACTCTGCCATCGGTCCGTACAAGGGCGGCCTTCGTTTTGCTCCCAATGTATATATCGGTATCATCAAGTTCCTGGGCTTTGAGCAGATCTTCAAGAACAGCCTGACCAGCCTCCCGATGGGCGGCGGCAAGGGCGGCTCCGACTTCGATCCGCAGGGCAAGTCCGACGCAGAGGTAATGCGCTTCTGCCAGAGCTTCATGACGGAGCTTTGCAAGCACATCGGTCCGAACACCGACGTTCCCGCAGGTGACATCGGCGTGGGCGGCCGTGAGATCGGCTACCTGTTCGGCCAGTACAAGAGGATCCGCAACGAGTTCACCGGCGTTCTGACCGGCAAGGGCCTCGAGTACGGCGGCTCCCTGATCCGTCCGGAGGCTACCGGCTACGGCGCAGTTTACTACACCGTCAATATGCTCGAGCACTTCGGTGACACCATCAAGGGCAAGACCGTGGCTGTATCCGGCTTCGGCAACGTTGCATGGGGCACCATCAAGAAGGTCAATGAGCTGGGCGGCAAGGTCGTTACCATCTCCGGTCCGGACGGCTATGTATACGATCCCGACGGCATCTCCACCGACGAGAAGGTGGACTACCTGCTCGAGATGCGTGCATCCTGCCGCAACAGAGTACAGGATTATGCTGACAAGTTCGGCGGCAATGTAGAGTTCCACGCAGGCGAAAAGCCGTGGGGCGTCAAGGCCGACATCATCATGCCGTGCGCTACCCAGAACGAGGTCGGCATGGCTGAGGCTGAGAAGATCGTTGCCAACGGCGTGAAGTACTATGTGGAGGTTTCCAACATGCCCACCTCCAACGAGGCTATTGCATTCCTCAAGTCCAAGAACGTGATCGTAGCCCCCTCCAAGGCTGTTAACGCCGGCGGTGTCGCTGTATCCGGTCTGGAAATGAGCCAGAACTCCCTGCGCTACAACTGGAGCGCCGAGGAGGTCGACGAGAAGCTCAAGGACATCATGAAGAACATCTTCCAGTCCTCCGTCAAGGCTGCCAACACCTACGGCCTGGGCGATGACCTGGTAGCAGGTGCCAACATCGCAGGCTTCCTGAAGGTTGCCGAGGCTATGAAGGCACAGGGCGTTGTCTGATTCGCCCCGCTGATTTACTGCAAGATGACTCCCTCCGCTTGGCGGAGGGAGTATTTTTATCTCCAAGATCCTGCAAATCCCTTGACAACTGCAAAAAAGTGTTGTAAAATAAAAGTACCTATATTTTCAGAGAGGGGAAAGATCCATGAAAAAACTCATTGCATTCATCTCCGGACTTGCCATGTGTGCCTCTGCGCTGACAGCACCCGTGTCCCAGGTCCTCACTGCGTCCGCACCCCTGACGGCCAATGCCGCCGAGGAGGTGGACATCAACTACGCCGAAGCCCTCCAGAAGTCCATGTTCTTCTATGAGGTGCAGCAGTGCGGCGAGCTGCCCGACTGGAACTTCGTGCAGTGGCGTGACGACGCCATGGTGAACGATGTCGTTCCGGGCGGCTGGTTCGATGCCGGTGACCACCTCAAGATCACCCACACCAACGCCTACACTGCCGCCATCCTCGCATGGGGCCTGATCGAGTACGGCGATGCCGTCAAGGAGGCAGGCCTCTACGACCTGTACAGGAACAACCTCCAGTGGGGCCTGGACTACGTTGCCGCCGCCGATGACGGCGACAAGGTCTACGGCCTGATCGCCGACGATGCCTTTGACCATGTATGGTGGGGCAGTGCTGAGGTCTATATGCGCAAGTACGTCCTCAAGGGCGGCTCGGACCCCAGACCCTATGACGAGATCACCTGCACCTCCACGGTGTCCCAGATGGCCGCTGCACTGGCCGCCGGATATATCGTGTTCAAGGAGGAGGATCCCGCCCTTGCCGAGAACTATCTGACCCACGCCAAGTCCCTCTTCGCACTGGCCGATTCCACGCGCAGCAACGAGGACCAGGGCCAGACGGCCGGCGGTAACTATTATAAGTGCTCGGATTATTACGACGACCTGTTCTATGCCGCCAACTGGATGTACAAGGCCACCGGCGAGCAGAAGTACCTCGATCTGTGCGAGTCCGACTATATCCCGAACCTCGCCACCGAGGAGCAGTCCACCGAGCGCAAGTTCACCTGGGGCTTCTGCTGGGACGATGCCCTCCAGGCAGCCGCCCTCCTCTATTACCAGAATACCGGTAAGGACGAGTGGAAGCAGCAGGTCTATAAGCACCTCGAATACTGGACGACCGGCTACGGCGGCAAGCAGGTGCAGTACACCCCCGACGGCATGGCATGGCTCTTCCAGTGGGGCTCCGCACGCCATATGACCACCACGGCATGGCTCGCCAAGCTTGCAAGCGATACCGTCTTTGTCGATGACGCCGCCAAGCAGGAGAAGTACAATACCTGGGTGGACGGCCAGATGCAGTACATCTTCGGCAACAACGACCTCGGCCTGTGCTATGTGCTCGGCATGGGGGAGAAGAATGCCAACAGCTTCCATCACCGCACCGCGTCCGGTGTCTGGGATGACCAGTGGACGGGCCTGGGCAACACCGAGAAGGATACCTACAAGGAATATGCCCATGTGCTCTACGGTGCCCTGGAGGGCGGCCCGAACCAGGACGGCTCCTTCACCGACGATGTGGGCGCGTATCAGAACACCGAGGTCGCCATTGACTACAATGCCGGCTATACCGCACTGCTGTGCGCCATGATCGCCGATAAGGGCGGCAAGCCGCTGGCCGATTTCCCGCCGACCGAGACCCCGAAGTGGGCCGAATTTGCGGTCGCTGCCAAGCTCCAGCAGGATCAGCCCAGCTATACCCAGATCCAGGTATGGGCCATGAACCATTCCGCATGGCCGACCAGAGTGGTCAAGGACCTGTCGTACAACTACTACTTCGACGTGACCGAGCTGCTCGATGCCGGTCTGTCCGTGGACAACATCACCGCCTCCGTCGGCTATGACCAGCATGCCGGTGAGGAGGGCGCGGTATCCGTCTCCAAGCCCATCCAGTATGACGGGAATATCTACTACATCAAGATCTCCTTCAACGACGGCAGAGTCGTGATGCCGACCGGTCAGTCCGAGCACCGCAGCGAGGCACAGATCCGTATCGCCATCCCCGATGCCATCGAAGGCAAGTCCACCGCCGGCGCCTGGGATTCCTCCAACGACTACTCCGCACAGGAGCTGGGAAGCGGCCAGATCAGCGGTCAGGACTACATGGAGAGCGTGACCCCGTACATCACCATGTACGACGGCGATACCCTCATCTGGGGTACCGAGCCCGACGGCACCACCGCCTCCACCGACCCCTATGTCAAGCCCACCGATGCCTCCGATGAGCCCGGGACCGATCCCGCAACGGACGCGCAGGAGAAGGAGATCACCTGGGGCGATGCCGATGAGGACGGCGATACCGACATCATCGACGTCATCTGCGTCAACAAGGACCAGCTCGGCTCCTACACGCTCACCGCGGACGGCTTCCGCAATGCCGATGTGGACTGCAGCGGCGACATGACCTTCCGCGATGCCGTCTACATCATGCAGTCCCTCGTGGACCTCGTGACCCTCCCCGTTCTCACCGATACCCAGTAACACACACTGCCGCAGCGAAAATCAATTGTCATTTTCGCTGCGGCATTCATATTTCCTTCATATTTTAAGCGACATGCATAAAAAATATGCACATGTTTTGGATTATGTTCCAAACTTCAAAAAAACGCTTGCCTTTTTTGTGCAGATATACTATAATAATCATGATAGGATTCTGAAAGGCGGATGAATAGACTGTGAAATTTTTCACAGGATCCGCACAAAAGATCCATCGCGTCTATTGCATCTGCTTGCACTGGCGGATGTGATATAGAAAATCTATATTTTTATGGGAGGGTAAACCAATGCTCAAATCTAAATTTGGCAAGAGACTGCTCGCCGGAGCTTCCGCACTCGCTATGGTAGCCAGCGCAACTGCAGCCTCTATCTCCACGATGACGGCATCTGCCGGCGAGCTGCTCGGTGAGGGCACGTTTGAGAACGGTGTCGGCCTGCCGTGGCATGTCTGCGAAAACGGTACCGGCGTGATGAACTTCAACGTGGACACGAAGGATGGCGTATATTCCATCGAGATCGTCAATCCCGGCGGCGTTTCCAACGGCGGTGAGGACAGATGGGACTGCCAGTTCCGTCACAGAAACCTCAGCATCACCTACGGCAACACCTATCGTATCACCTACTCCGTATATGCTACCAATAGGGGCCAGCTCTATGCAAAGCTCGGTGACGTAACCAACGACGACGCTGAGTACTGGCACAGCAACGGTAAGACGCTGAGCATGCCTGCTTACAAGGGCCATGAGACCCAGGCAGAGCTCGAGTCCGCTCTGAAGTCCGCATCTACGGGTACCGAGGTTCCGTACTACAACTGGCCGATGCAGGCGATCGATTCTGCAAAGACCTGGTACACCTTCGCATTCGAGTTCCAGATCAACAAGTCCGACATGAACAACATCCAGAACCATCCCGAGGCAAAGGGTACCGTTGAGTGGGCCTTCCACTTCGGCGGCGACGGTACGTTCACCCCGTCCATCTGCTTCCCGGAGGGCACCATCCTGAAGTTCGATAACCTCGCCCTGATCGATATGACCGGCAGTGAGAACGATTATGAGGAGCCCCCGGAGAAGGTAAAGACCGGTCTGGTGCTCAACCAGATGGGTTACTATCCGAACCTGAACAAGGTAGCTACCGTTCAGGTGGCAAACGGCACTGCAAAGCAGAACTTCTCCGTACAGGATGCTTCCGGCAAGGAAGTCTTCAGCGGCACCTCCTCCGAGACCTTCTATGACGAGGCAGCAGGCGAGTATGTTCAGACCCTGGACTTCTCCAAGCTGACGACCGAGGGTACCGGCTACACCGTTAAGTGCGGCGACAAGACCTCCGTTGCATTCGACATCAGCAAGTCTCTGTATGACGATATGCTGCCCGCAGCGATGAACTACTACTATCTGAACCGTTCGGGTATCCCGATCGAGGCAAGCTATGTCGTATCTCCCGGTCAGAACGATTCTGCTTCTGCTCTGGCCCGTGACGCAGGTCATGATCCGGACGTTGCCTACATCACCAATGAGTGGGTATTCATCTACGCAGACGAGAAGAAGAACTCCCAGGTTGTATCGCGTTATAAGAACAACGGCACAGTGGATGTGACCGGCGGCTGGTACGATGCCGGTGACTTCGGTAAGTACGTTGTAAACGGCGGTGTTTCCATGTGGACCCTCGCCAACATCTTCGAGCGCGACTATGTCAAGGGCGACATCACCAAGTGGAAGGATGGCTCCGGCACTGTCAAGATCCCGGAGAACGGCAACGGTATCCCGGATATCCTCGACGAGCTGATGTGGGAGGCTGACTTCTTCGAGAAGATGCAGGTGACCTCTGCAAATGCTTCCGATAAGGCTCCGGAGGGCATGGTATTCCACAAGATCCATGACTACAAGTGGACTGCACTGGGCGTAATGCCTTATGATGATACCGATCCGTCCGCTGAGGACCGTGAGAAGGTACAGACCACCAGATTCCCCACCCGTATCATCAAGCCCGTTACCTATGCAGCTACCCTGAATGCTGCTGCTTGCTGGGCACAGCTCTCCCGTCTGGTACAGGATTATGATTCCGCCAAGGCTTCCGAGTATCTGACCCATGCAAAGACTGCCTATGCAGCTGCCAAGAAGGTATACACCGGCAAGTACGGTGACATCTATGCCAAGGGCGAGATGGTAAAGACCGTTGACAACAACGGTACCACCAGCGGTGATATGTTCTTCGCTCCGCTCGAGCAGAACAAGGGCGGTGGCCCCTACGGTGACAGCGATGTTTCCGATGAGTTCTACTGGGCAGCCTGCGAGCTGTACCTGACCACCGGCGACAGCGAGTACTACACCGACCTCAAGAACTACAAGGGCGTTGAGGACAAGTCCGCAGCAGCCTTCGGCATCAACGCTGCCGTATCCGGCGGTGAGAATGCCGGCGATCCGACTGCCTTCACATGGGGCACCACCTATGCACTGGGTACCATGTCCCTGGCACTGCATGAGGATAAGCTGACGGCTGACGAGTTTAAGACCGTTTCCCAGAACATCAAGAAGGTTGCCGGCGAGTACATCCAGTACGAGACCGACTCCCAGTACACCGGCTACGGTACACCTTACAAGGGCCTTGACTACTCTGTAAAGGTGACCACCATCAGCGGCGATACCTCCTCCGAGAAGGAAGTTGAGCTCAAGAAGGGCTACGGCTGGGGCTCCAACTCCATGGTTGTCAACAATGCGATCGTTATGGGTCTTGCATATGACCTGTCCGACGACGGCAACGGCAACAAGGACGTTGCATACCTCAACGGTGTATCCTCTGCCTTCGACTACATCCTCGGCAGAAACCCGCTCGAGAACTCCTATGTCACCGGCTTCGGCGACAGCACAACGGAGAATCCGCACCACAGATACTGGTGCCATGGCATGATGGATTCTAAGCCGTGGTGCCCGGATGGCTGCCTCTCCGGTGGTCCTAACTCCAACATGAACGACCCGATCATCAAGGGTGCAGGTTATGTTATCGGCGAGCTGCCCGGCATGAAGTGCTACTATGACCACAACGATGCATGGTCCGTAAACGAGATCACCATCAACTGGAACGCACCTCTGGTATGGGTATCCTCCTTCCTGGCTGACGAGGCTCCCAACGCCGGCGAAGCTTCCGAGGAAGAGGACATCAAGGTGACCCTGTGGGGCGACGCTGACGTGGACGGCGACTGCGACATTATCGACGTTATCTGCGTCAACAAGGACCAGCTCGGTTCCTTCACGCTGACCAAGCAGGGCATCAAGAATGCTGACGTTGATCAGAATGGCGTAATGGCATTTGCTGATGCAGTCAACATCATGAAGTCCCTCGTTGATCTGGTAACTCTGCCTGTTGCTTGAGACCGGAACAACTAAAACCTAAAAAAACATGGCAGCGAAAGCTGCCATGTTTTTTATTTGACTTCCTCGGAAACTTCCAAAGCACAGAACGAAATATCCTGCGTGATCCGGCACTTCTCCAGTTCCCGAGTAAGTCTATTTTACATAGATCTCACGCACTATGCCGATCTCGCCCTCAAGCGTGTAGGTCACATGTGCCGTCATGCCCTCCTCGGTGACATCGTACAGGATCTCCCGGTCGAGGATCGTCACCTCCTGCAGGAGGTTTTTTTCATACCGCACGATCCCCGCATGCAGCAAAAGCATTGTCTCCTCCTGCGTGCGCAGCCCGGACTGCACCGCCGTCTCCTCCTCATACCGGCGCAGGATGCCGATGGGGAGCTCCCGCCCGAGCAGGCACAGCGGCAGATACCGTTCGACACTTGTGCCCTGCGCATACGCCTTATGGGGCAGTCCCAGCGGCAGTGAAAACTGCCGGAAGCACAGCCAGGCATCCGTGTGCGTGCGGCCCGTGGGGACTGCCGCATCGGCAGTGTAGGACTCCGTCAGTGCCGTTTCCTGCCGGTAGACCCCCGTGATCTTCGCCATGCTGTGGTGGAAATGCGCCGTTCCCTCCGGCGTTTCCGACACGCCGCTGACCAGGAGCTCCCCCTGTGTCACGCCGTCCCCGACCTGCCGCACGGGGAGCCCGGCATAGACCTCCATCGACGTGATGCGGGCATCGTGCGCGGCCACGATGTTGCACGGCAGACGCTCGTCGAGCATCGCAGGCGGGGCAGTGCGCTGCGTGACCTCCACCACCAGACGGCTCCCCGTGTGCCGGATGCCCACCCAGGCCAGCCCCTCCACCCGCGCACGCACGAGCTGTTCGCAGCGGTAGGCATCGACCGCGCCGATCCAGGTGCCGCGCTCCACGCCCTCCTGGGAGAGGACCGAGAGGATCACCGGCACCTGCGCGGGCTGCGCCCCCTGCACTTCAATGACGGAGATGATGTTCGAGAGGTAGAGGAGCAGGGCAAGCCCCAGCACCGCCCCCACCGGGAGCCCGATGTGCAGCCGGAGCCTGCGCACCTTCCGCAGGACCGAGCGCTCCTCGCGCAGCTGCACCTCCAGCCCGTGCTGCCGGGCGAGTGCCGTGAAGGCGGGCATCTCCGAGCGCCGCACCCGGCAGTAGAATACGCCGCCCTTGCAGTGCTGCGACAGACAGATCAGCCCCGCCTCCCGGACGGCATTGATGAACGGGTACAGCCGCTGCCCCCGGACGGCTGCCGTACAGTATTCCCGGATCCGCATCATCGGCCTTCCTCCCCGAGCGAGAGGCCGGTGATGTGACCGGCCACCAGCACGCTCCCGTCCTGATAATCATATACCCGCAGTCCCCGTCCCCGGATCTCCACCGGGAAGTCCCGTGTCTGAAGCCGGACGAGCACCTCATGGCAGGTGAGGATCCTCCGGCAGTTCTCCACACGAAGCTGTTCATTCCCGTGGATGTGGATACAGGTCTCAAAATAGGACAGCTTGCGCAGCCGCCGCATCGTCCCAGCCATACATATCACCCCATGGCAAGCCTATGCATCGGATCCGTGCGGTATGCCCGGTGCATACGGGAAATGTCAGCTGCATACCCTCTATGGGTGATGTTATGGAACATAGCAGAAGGGAACGTGTGTATCGGATCGGGGCACCGCTGCTTGCGGCAGGACTCTTTGTGCTCGCTGCCGGCTGCCATGCACGCACGGTGCAGGGGATCGCCGCGGCAGGCCTGCGCTGTGTGCAGGTGCTCGTGCCGTCGCTGTACTTTTACTCGGTGCTTGCGGGATTTGCCGTCTCCTCCGGGATGCTCCGCCTCACACGCTGCCTGCGTCCGCTGTGCCGGGTGCTGCATCTGGATGCGGAGCTCCTGGCGGTGCTGCTGTTCTCCCAGATCGCGGGCTACCCCGTCGGTGCCCAGCTCCTGCACGGGATGTACCGGGAGGGCCGGATCACCCGTGCGCAGGAGGGCAGGCTCGCATGCGTGTGCATGGGGGCGGGGCCGGGCTTTGTGCTCGGAACGGTCGGCGGTGTACTGCCGCCGCGGACGGCCCGGTGGCTCCTGCTCTCGGTGAGCCTTCCGGGCGTACTGCTCGGCCTTGTGATCCTGCGCGGGGAAAGGACCGCAGGCGCTCCCGCCGGGACGCCGCCGGGCCTTGCGGTGCTGCTCACGGATGCGGTGGAGCGTGCCGCACAGGCGATGCTGCGTATCTGCGCGATGGTGCTCCTGTTCGGCGCACTGACGGCACTGCTCGATCCGGTGATGCCGGGGACACTGCCGTGGCGCAGTGTCCTCGAGGTGAGCTTTCTTACCCGGGAGGCACTGCCCCTGCCCGCCGCGGCAGCACTCCTGGCCTTCGGGGGACTGTGCGTCCACTGCCAGGTGGCCGCCGTCTGTGAAGGCGCACTGCCCTGGGGACGCCTGCTGTTGTGCAGGGGCATCTGTGCGGCGGGCGCGGGAGTGCTCTGCTATGCGCTGCTGCACGTCTTTCCGCAGGCACTTCCCGCTGCGGTGATCCCCGGCACCGCCGTGCAGCCGAGTGCGCATCCGCTGCCGGGACTGTGCCTGATGCTCATGTCGGTGCTGCTCGTTCTGCGGCCCGGCGGGATCCGGCAGAAAAGATAGCCGTAAGATTATGGACCTACTCGGAAACTGGAGAAGTGCCAGATCCCGCAGGATATTTTTCGTATGGCAAAGCATCTCGACCGCTGTAATACTTCGTGTATTGCAAGGGAGAGATGCACAGCCAGACGGGAAATAGACAAGGAAGATGGTGCTTCGGAAGTTTTTGAGGAGGTCTATTGACAAATCTGCAAAAATGCGTTACAATGAATGTAGCATCTAAATGCATGACAATCGCTTTTGTCCCCGCCGCACCGGGGGGGAACGGTGCGGGGGACGGAAAGCACCAGCAAGAGGAGGTAAAAACAAGGATGAAACTCTGGAAACGACTTGCCGCAGGCGCCGCTGCACTGGCACTTTGCGGGTCGATCGCCGGGACGCTCGCCGTGCCCGCACATGCGGTCGATGACAACAACGACGACTGGCTCCATGCCGTGGGCAGCCGTCTGTACGACAAGGACGGCAATGAGGTGTGGCTGACCGGCGCGAACTGGTTCGGCTTCAACTGCTCGGAAAACTGCGCACACGGCATGTATGCCGCCGATTGTGACGCATTTTTGCAGGCCGTTGCCGCACACGGCATCAACATTATCCGCTTCCCGATCTCGACTGAGCTTCTGTGCTCGTGGATGAACGGGGAGCCCGATCCCGTGCAGAGCGTACAGGCAAGCTACAGCCCGCCCGAGGATGTCATCGGCGAGGACGGCAGCATCACGCCCGCCGGCACCTACGGCAATATCAACAAGGACTTCGTGCTCTCCGACGGCAAGACCCTGAAGAATTCCTATGAGATCTTCCAGGTCATGATGCAGAAGATGAAGCAGTACGGCATCAAGGCCCTCATCGATGTCCACAGCCCGACGGCGCACAATTCCGGTCATAACTACAATATCTGGTACTATGATGCAAATACCGAGGCAGCCGATACCATGGCGGTCACCGAGGACGGCCATGAGATGACCTATCAGGAGTGGATCGACTCGATCACCTGGCTTGCAGAGCAGTATGCAAACGACGACACCATCATCGCGTATGACTTAAAGAACGAGCCCCACGGCAAGCGCGGCTATGACGGCACTACCTGTCCGGACGGCATCGCCAGATGGGATGATTCCGATCTCAAGAACAACTGGGCCCATGCCGCGACCGAGTGCGGCAACTCCATCCTGAGCGTCAACCCGAATGCCCTCATCCTCATCGAGGGCGTCGAGCAGTATCCCAAGACCGAGAAGGGCTACACCTACGATACTGCCGACATCTGGCAGGCACCGGCGGACGTCTCCCCGTGGTACGGCGCCTGGTGGGGCGGCAATCTGCGCGGCGTGCGCGATTATCCGATCGATTTCGGGTCGGACAAGAAGAATGCCCAGATCGTCTACTCGCCCCACGACTACGGCCCGTCCGTGTATGAGCAGACCTGGTTCAACAAGGACTTCGATACCGATACCCTGCTGGCCGACTACTGGTACGACACCTGGGCCTACATCGAACAGGAGGACATCGCCCCCCTGCTCATCGGCGAATGGGGCGGCCATATGGACGGCGGCAAGAACCAGAAGTGGATGACCCTGCTGCGCGATTATATGATCGAGCACCACATCAACCATACCTTCTGGTGCCTCAACCCCAATTCCGGCGATACCGGCGGCCTGCTCGGCTACGATTTTACCACCTGGGACGAGGACAAGTACGGCCTGTTCGAGCCCTCCCTGTGGCAGACGAGCACCACGGGCAAGTATATCAGCCTTGACCATGCCACGCCCCTGGGCGGCGCAGGCTCGTCCACCGGCATCAGTGTGACGGAGTATTATCAGAGCTATGCTGCCTCCGAGGGCAGCAACCTGAGCGCCGGTGACAAGACCGATCCCGTCGAGACCGAGACCACGGCCCCCACACAGGATGCAACATCCGTACCGACCGAGGCCGCTACCAAGGCGCCCACCGAGGCACCCACCGCACAGGGGGAGCTGACGGTCACACGCTGGGGCGATGCGGATGAGGACGGCGATACGGATATCATCGACGTCATCACTGTCAACAAGGACCAGCTCGGCTCGGCCACGCTTTCGGCACAGGGCTTTGTCAATGCCGATGTGGACCGCGACGGGATCATGAAGTTCACGGATGCCGTGTACATCATGCAGTCCCTGGTGGATCTGGTCACGCTCCCGATCGAAAAGTAAGGAGGATCCGCGATGAAATTTGGAAGGCGTATTGCAGCCGCTGCTGCTGCCGCAGTACTCGCACTGACGGCAGCCATCGGCAGTGTCAGCCCCGCCGTGCAGGCTGCGGATGACACGAACGACGACTGGCTCCATGCCGTGGGCAGCCGCCTGTACGACAAGGACGGCAATGAGGTGTGGCTGACCGGTGCGAACTGGTTCGGCCTGAACTGTACGGAATATGCCCTGCACTACCTGTGGAGCGGCGACATCGACGATATGGTCAAGTCCATCGGCGACCGCGGCATCAATGTGATCCGCGTGCCCGTCTCGACGGAGCTTTTGTATGACTGGATGATCGGCAACCCGCCGGATATGGTCAGCGTCAATCCCAACACCGACCCGAACTACCGCATCAATGCCGATCTTGTCCGCGAGGACGGCACGGTCATGAACAGCCAGGAGGCCTTCAATGTGTTCCTGGCCAAGTGCAAGAAGTACGGCATCAAGGTGTTCATCGACATCCACTGCCAGGATGCGGACAATGCCGGGCATAACTACGGTCTGTGGTACGGCAAGAGCTTCACGGATACCAACGGCAAGACCGTGGAGTGTACCACCGAGGTATGGACGGAGACCCTTGCCTGGACGGCGGACTATTATAAGAATGACGACACCCTCCTGGGCTTCGATCTGAAAAACGAGCCGCACAGCAAGTACGGCGGTGCCCCGATCGATGCCATCTGGGATGATTCGACCGCACCGAACAACTGGAAGCTTGCAGCGCAGAACTGCGCCCTTGCCATCATGGAGAAGAACCCGAACGCCCTGATCTTCATCGAGGGTGTCGAGGGGTACGAGGGCCACGGCGCCTGGTGGGGCGGCAATCTGCGCGGCGTGAAGGACCATCCCGTGGACATCGGCAAGTACCAGTCCCAGATCGTGTACTCGCCCCATGACTACGGCCCCATCGTCAGCGCACAGACCTGGTTCGAGAAGGACTTCACCGAGCAGACCCTGCTCGATGACTACTGGTACGACACCTGGGCCTATGTCAATGACAAGGACATTGCCCCGCTGCTCATCGGTGAGTGGGGCGGGCGCATCACGGACAGCGTGGATGAGGCGGCGCTCCTTGAGACGCCCTCGAATTCCCTGACGGATCTGGAAAAGAACGTCAAGTGGCTCATCCTCCTGCGCAACTATATGATCAAGAACCACATCAACCACACCTTCTGGTGCCTGAACGACGACTCCGGCGATACGGGCGGTCTGTGGAAGAACATCATGTTCCACGGCGGTCCCGATGCCAATTACACCGAGGTCGAGTGGGACGAGCTCAAGTACAGTATCTTCAAGCCCTCCCTGTGGCAGACGATGGAGACCGGCAAGTTCATCGGTCTCGACCACCAGACCGCACTCGGCGAGAACGGCATCAGCCTCGGCGAGTATTATGCAAGCTATGCCGACTCCGAGGGCAGCAACCTTGCCACCGCCGGCAGGACCGATCCCATCGAGCTCGAGACCACCGCACCCACACCCACCGAGTCCCCCACGGCCGCTCCCACCGAGGCCGCACCCACGGAAGCAGCCACACAGGGCGGACAGCTCTCTGTAACGCGCTGGGGCGATGCCGACGATGACGGCGATACCGACATCATCGATGTCATCAGCGTCAACAAGGACCAGCTCGGCTCCCTGAATCTGAGTGCGCAGGGCTGGCTCAATGCCGACGTGGACTGCGACGGACAGCTCCGGTTCACGGATTCCGTGTACATCATGCAGTCCCTCGTGGAGCTCGTGGAGCTTCCCGTGACCAAGTGATCCCATACAGCCCCCTTGTGTGAAAGCAAGGGGGCTGCCTTTCGTTTTCTTTATGATTTTTGTACCATGCCGAAGAATCGAAAGTTTTTCCGCCGAAATGCTTTCTATTTTTCACTTCTGTCCCCGTCTGATTGACAAATGTCCTCGGATGGTGTAAAATGAAGTGCATAGAACAGCAGGGGCTGTTCAGAGAAATAGGATAAGCAATGATGCTTGAAACCGGATCTCCCATGCGGGGAGTGGTCCGTGTTTTGGGCATTTTTTGTTTTTTCATGATGTAGGAGCGTGGTACAATGGATGAGTTCAGAACAATGCAGACGCACCCGCGGGAGGGACTGTATGACCCGCAGTTCGAGCATGATGCCTGCGGGATCGGTGCCGTGGTCAATATCCAGGGCATCCCGTCAAGACGTGTCGTGGAGGACGCCCTCCATATCGTAGAGAATCTCGAGCACCGTGCCGGCAAGGACGCCGAGGGCAAGACCGGCGACGGCGTGGGGATCCTTACACAGATCTGCCACCCCTTCTTCAAGGCGCGGGCGCAGGAGCTCGGGATCACCCTCGGGGAGGCAAGGGATTATGCCGTGGGTATGTTCTTCTTCCCCTGCGATGAGCTCGGACGACGTCAGGCCAAGAAGCTCTTCGAGATCATCACCGAGAAGGAGGGGATGCACGTCCTTGGCTGGCGTGAGGTCCCCACGGTCCCGGAGATCCTGGGCGAGAAGGCGCGGGAGAGCTGTCCGTCGATCTGGCAGTGCTTTGTCGAGCGCCCCGCAGGATGTCCCAAGGGCCTGGCATTTGACCGGATGCTGTACACGGCGCGCCGCGTCTTTGAGCAGAGCAACGAGAATACCTATGTCGTGTCCCTCTCGAGCCGCACGATCGTCTATAAGGGCATGTTCCTCGTCGGGGAGCTGCGCCGCTTCTTCCCGGATCTGCAAAGCGAGGACTACACCTCCGCCATTGCGACCGTGCATTCGCGCTTTTCGACCAATACCATCCCGAGCTGGCAGAAGGCGCACCCGAACCGCTTCATCGTCCACAACGGCGAGATCAACACCATCACCGGCAATGCCGATAAGATGCTGGCCCGCGAGGAATCCGTCTCCTGTGAGGCACTGCGCGAGCAGATGCACAAGCTTCTGCCCATCGTGGAGGCGGACGGCTCGGATTCGGCAAGACTGGACAATGCGCTCGAATTCATGGTCATGGCCGGGATGCCCCTGCCGCTGGCCGTGATGATCCTCATCCCCGAGCCCTGGAAGCACAACCGTGCCATGAGCCGGGAGAAGCGGGATTTCTACCAGTACTATGCCACCATGATGGAGCCGTGGGACGGCCCGGCCTCCATCCTCTTCTCCGACGGCGATGTCATGGGTGCAGTGCTCGACCGCAACGGCCTGCGCCCGTCAAGGTACTGCCTGACGGACGACGGGTTCCTCATCCTGTCCTCCGAGGTCGGCACGCTCGATCTTGCGCCGGAGCACATTGTCCTCAAGGACCGCCTGCGTCCGGGCAAGATGCTGCTCGTGGACACCGTGCAGGGCCGTGTCATCGACGATGAGGAGCTCAAGAACAGCTTTGCGCGCCGCCAGCCCTACGGCGAGTGGATCGACAGCCATATGGTCAAGCTGCGCCACCTGCACATCCCGAACCACAATGTCGGGCATGCCGCCGGGGAGATGCTCACCCGGCTCCAGAAGGCCTTCGGGTATACCTATGAGGAGATCCGCAGCTCCATCCTGCCCATGGCGGAAACGGGGAGCGAGCCGATCGCCTCGATGGGTGCGGACAATCCGCTGCCCTCCCTCTCCGATGCCCAGCCGCCGCTCTTTGATTATTTCCGGCAGCTCTTTGCCCAGGTGACCAATCCTCCCTTCGATGCCATCCGGGAGGAGATCGTGACCGATACGGACATGTACATCGGCTCCGACGGCAACCTCCTCGAGGAGAAGCCGGAGAACTGCCATGTGCTGCGCGTGGAGAACCCCATCCTCAACGATACCGACATGCTCAAGATCAAGTACCTCGACGAGCCCGGACTGCGCTCGGAGGTCATCCCGATCACCTATTATAAGAATACCTCCCTGAAAAAGGCCATCCGGCAGCTGTTCATCCGTGCGGACAAGGCCTACCGGGACGGCGCGAACATCCTCATCCTGTCCGACCGGGACGTGGACGAGTACCATGTGCCGATCCCGTCGCTCCTGGCCGTGTCCGCGCTCCAGCAGCACCTGGTCGCCACCAGAAAGCGCACCGCACTTGCCCTTGTGCTCGAGAGCGCGGAGCCGCGTGAGGTGCATCATTTTGCCGCACTCCTCGGCTACGGCGCGTGCGCAGTCAATCCCTATCTTGCCCATGAGACCATCCGTCAGCTCACCGAGAGCGGTGCCCTTGACAAGGATTACTACGCCGCCGAATCCGATTATGATTCCTGCATCCTGCACGGCATCGTGAAGATCGCCTCGAAAATGGGCATCTCCACCATCCAGTCCTACCAGGGCTCGAAGCTGTTTGAAGCCATCGGCGTCAGCCGTGAGGTGATCGACGAGTACTTCACCGGCACGGTCAGCCGTGTGGGCGGCATCACGCTCACCCAGATCGGGGAGCGCGTGGAGCGCCTGCATTCGTCCGCCTTCGACCCGCTCGGACTCGGCGTGGAGAACGCCGTGGAGAGCCGCGGCGCCCACAAGGCGCGTGCCGGCCATGAGGAGCACCTGTACCGCCCCGAGACCATCCACCTGCTCCAGCAGGCGAGCCGGACGGGGGATTACGACACCTACAAGCAGTACGCCGCGGCCGTCCATAAGGAGGGGCGCAGCATGCAGCTGCGGGATATGCTGGATTTCAACTTCCCGGAGAACGGCGGGATCGACCTTGCCGAGGTCGAGCCGGTCGAGAGCATCCTGAAACGCTTCAAGACCGGTGCCATGTCCTACGGCTCCATTTCGCAGGAGGCGCATGAGACACTGGCCATCGCCATGAACCGCATCGGCGGCAAATCGAATTCCGGTGAGGGCGGCGAGAGCTTAGAGCGCCTTGCCACCGCCGGGACCGATCATGATTGCAGCTCTGCCATCAAGCAGGTCGCATCCGGACGCTTCGGGGTCACCTCCCAGTACCTCGTGAGCGCCCGGGAGCTGCAGATCAAATGTGCCCAGGGTGCCAAGCCCGGCGAGGGCGGCCACCTGCCGTCCGCCAAGGTCTACCCCTGGATCGCCAAGACGCGGCATTCCACCCCCGGCGTAGGACTCATCTCCCCGCCGCCCCATCACGACATCTATTCCATCGAGGATCTGGCACAGCTCATCTATGACCTGAAAAATGCCAATACCGCGGCCCGCATCTCCGTCAAGCTCGTCTCCGAGGCGGGCGTCGGTACGGTCGCAGCGGGCGTGGCCAAGGCCGGTGCAGGCGTTGTCCTGATCTCCGGCTATGACGGCGGTACGGGCGCAGCCCCCGCCACCTCCATCCACCATGCGGGCCTGCCGTGGGAGCTGGGCGTGGCCGAAACGCACCAGACACTGCTGCTCAACGGCCTGCGCACCCATGTGGTCGTGGAGACCGACGGCAAGCTCATGACGGGCCGGGACGTGCTGGTCGCAGCGCTCCTGGGCGCGGAGGAATTCGGCTTTGCCACTGCACCCCTTGTGACCATGGGCTGCATGATGATGCGCGTGTGCAACCTCGATACCTGCCCCGTGGGCATCGCCACCCAGAATCCGGAGCTGCGCAAGCGCTTCTCCGGCAAGCCCGAATATGTTGTCAACTTCCTGCGCTTTGTCGCTGAGGAGCTGCGCGAATACATGGCAAGGCTCGGCGTGCGCACGGTCGATGAACTCATCGGCAGGACGGACCTGCTGCGCATCCGCGAGAGCCGGGAGGATTCGCATGAGCATCTGATGGATCTGTCGGCACTGCTGCACAAGAAGGAGAATTCCCATTTCGAGCCGCAGGATGCGTATGACTTCCACCTTGAGCGGACGCTCGATGAGCGTGTGCTGTGCAGGAAGCTCTCCCTCGATGCAGGGAAGGCCGGTCCCATCGAGGTGCATGTCACCAATACCGACCGCACCTTCGGCACCATCTTCGGCTCCGAGATCACAAAGCGCTACGGGGACACCCTCCCCGAGGACAGCTACCGCATCCGCTGCACGGGGTCGGGCGGCCAGAGCTTCGGTGCCTTCATCCCGCAGGGCCTGACCATCGAGCTGTGCGGGGATTCCAACGACTACTACGGCAAGGGGCTCTCCGGCGGCACACTGATCGTGTACCCGCCGGAAAACGCCGCTTTCCGTGCCGAGGACAATATCATCATCGGCAATGTGGCGCTCTACGGCGCGACCAGCGGCAAGGCCTTCATCGCCGGCATCGCCGGGGAGCGGTTTGCCGTGCGCAATTCCGGTGCCTATGCCGTCGTGGAGGGCGTGGGCGACCACGGCTGCGAATACATGACCGGCGGCCGGGTCGTCGTGCTCGGACGGACGGGAAAGAACTTTGCGGCCGGTATGAGCGGCGGCATCGCCTACGTCCTCGACGAGGAGCGCGATCTCTATCTGCGCCTGAACAAGGAGCTCGTCTCCCTCCAGGAGGTCACCGAGAAATATGAGGTCCTCGAGCTCAAGCAGATGATCGAGGCACATGTCGCAGCGACCGGCTCCGAGAAGGGCAGGCGGATCCTGGCGGATTTTGCCGGGTATCTCCCGAAATTCAAGAAGATCCTGCCCCATGACTACGCCCGGATGCGGGAGGCCATCCTGCGGATGGAGGAGCGCGGCATGACGACCGAGCAGGCACAGATCGAAGCATTCTACCTGACTGTTCACTAAGGAGGAGCCATCATGGGAAAACCAACCGGTTTTATGGAATATACACGCTGTCAGAATCCGGATGTGCCGGCATTGGAGCGCATCCGGAGCTACGGGGAGCTCCATGTCCCCATGGACAGTAAGGCAAGGCGCGAGCAGGCCGCACGCTGCATGGACTGCGGTGTGCCCTTCTGCCAGTCGGGCATGCGCCTGGGCGGCAGCATGACGGGATGTCCGCTGCACAATCTCATCCCGGAATGGAACGACCTGCTGTACCGGGGCGAGCTCTCCGAGGCCGCCGGACGGCTGCTGATGACGAACAATTTCCCGGAATTTACCTCCCGGGTATGTCCGGCGCTGTGTGAGGCCGCCTGCATCTGCGGGCTGCACGACAGCCCCGTCACCACACGGGACAACGAGAACTTCATCATCGAGCAGGCCTTCGCATCCGGCCTGATGGAGCCGCATCCGCCGTGTGTGCGCAGCGAAAAGCATGTGGCCGTGATCGGCTCGGGACCTGCGGGGCTTGCGTGCGCCGCCCAGCTCAATCTGCGCGGACATCATGTGACGGTCTTTGAAAAGGCCGACCGCCCCGGGGGCCTTCTGATGTACGGCATCCCGAACATGAAGCTCGACAAATCCGTGATCGAGCGCCGCATCCGCCTCATGGAGGCCGAGGGGATCGAGTTCCGCACCGGCGTGGAGGTCGGACGGGACCGCAAGGCATCCTCGATCCTGCGCAAATACGATGCCGTCGTCCTTGCCTGCGGCGCAGGGCTCCCCCGGGACCTTGACGTGCCGGGCCGGGATGCGGGCGGCGTGCATTTTGCCGTGGAGTATCTTACACATGCCACACGCGCCGTGCTCTCCGGCGATCCCGACAGCACCCCCGTTACGGCGAAGGACCGCGATGTCCTCATCATCGGCGGCGGTGACACGGGCAACGACTGCGTGGCGACCGCTGTCCGCCAGGGCGCGAAGAGCATCACGCAGCTCGAGATCACCCCGCGCCTCCCCGATACCCGCGCCGAGGACAATCCCTGGCCGCAGTGGCCGCGCATCTGCAAGACGGATTACGGCCAGGAGGAGGCTGCTGCCGTATTCGGCCAGGACCCGCGGGTGTATGAGACGACCGTGCAGTCCCTTGAGAAGGACGGGAACGGACAGGTCAGCGCCGCAAAGCTCGTGCATGTCGAGTGGACAGCCGATCCTGCGACCGGCAGACGCAGTCCCCGTCCGGTGGAGGGGAGCGAGTGGGTCCAGCCCGCGCAGCTTGTCATCATCGCAGCGGGCTTCCTCGGAGCGCAGCGCGAGGTGCCGGAGGCGTTCGGTACGCCCCTGGATGCACGGTGCCGCGTCGAAACGCTCGGCGCCACCCACGCCACCGCAGACCCGAAGGTGTTCACCGCCGGGGATATGCGCACCGGACAGTCCCTGGTCGTGCATGCCATCGCCGACGGCCGCGCCGCCGCCCGCGAGGTGGATCTTGCACTGATGGGATATACGAATCTGCCCTGATAGAGGTTAGAGGATAGAGGTTAGAAGTTAGAAACCGGGAACGGGGTGTAGGGGCTGCCCCTGCTGGGGCGCAGAGAGCGAAGTCCCCGCACACACCCTCCCTTTAGGGAGGGAGAGATTAGAAGTTAGAACCGGGAACGGGGTG
>JAFTZY010000074.1 GCA_017460955.1 Oscillospiraceae bacterium | reverse complement strand
TGCTTTTTTTGGGGGGATGGCGTCCCCCTGCGGCCCCCTTGCACGCGAAAGTGTGCGGGGGATCTCTTTTTCTTATCGTGGGGGACTGCATCCCTCCCACCCCGGCTTTTTTGCGGGGGCTGGCACCCGCACTTTGACGCAAAAAGTACAGGAAGGCCGATACGGCCTTCCTGTACTTAGGGGGTGCGGGGGCGAAGCCCCCGCAATACAGCCCCCTCCCTTGGGGGAGGGGGTTGGGGGGTGGGGAGAACCCGCCCCGAAGCGGGCGCTTATTGTCGCAAAAGCGCTTTGAGAAGTGCCAGGTCAATGGCATTGAGCTTGCCGTCCTGGTTGAGGTCGGCGGCCTCCCAGTCGGACAGCCGGCTTTCCTCACCGACCAGCCACTTCTGCACGGCGACCACATCGAGCACACCGCGCTCGCCGTCGGTGTTGACATCGCCGTTGTAGATGTACTGTACCGTGTCGATGTCCACAAACATCCGGTCGAACTGCTCGGCATAGGCCTGTGCCGGGGAATCGAGATGCCCGTAGATGACCGTGGTCTTCGGCAGGGTATAAGCGGACAGATCCACCGCGCAGATCTCATCCTGCAAATAAATGCCCTTGAGGTTGTCACACTGATAGAAGGCATCGTTGCCCACGCTCACAAGGCTCTCCGGGAACCGGATATGCCGCAGCGCCTCGCAGCCTTCAAAGGCACTGCTGTTGATGCTGCATACACCCTCGGAAAGGTTCACGGTGCGAAGCTTTGTGCAGTCCTTGAAGGCCTGATCCTCGATCGTGGCGACACCCTCCGGGATCGTGATCTCCGTCAGATTGCTGCATCCCAAGAAGGCATAGTCCCCCATGGACAGCAGCGTGGAGGGGAGATGCACCGTGGACAGATTTTCACACAGATAGAAGGCACCGTCATAGTATTCTCTGCCGCCCTTGATCGTCAGGACACCCTCGGGCAGGGTGATCGCCGGGAGCGCAGTACACCGTGCAAATGCCGCCGCTTCGATCGTTGTCACGCTCTCCGGGATGGTCACATCCACAAGGCTCGAGCAGTAGGCAAAGCAGCCTTCCGGTACCACCGTGATGCCGTCCGGGAGCGTGATCGCCGTCATGCTCGAGCACCCCGTAAATGCACTGCCGCCGATGGTCTGGAGGGACGAGGGCAGGGTGATGCCGGGCAGCGCCGAGCAGCCGGAAAATGCACGGGAACCAATGGACGTGATGCTCTCGGGCAGGTTGACCTCGGTCAGTGCGGAGCAATTCCCGAAAACATAATCGTTCACCGCCGTCATGGAGTCCGGCAGGGTGATGGAGGCAAGCTTGGAGCAGGAATAGAAGGCAGACTCCTCCACGGTCTGCAGCCCCTGGGGCAGCTCGATCCCCGGCAGAGCGGCGCATTCTGCAAAGGCATAGGGCCCGATCGTTGTCAGACCCGCCGGGAGCTTTACCTCTTTCAGGGAGGAGCACTCCTTGAAGGCCTGCTTCGGGATGGTCGTGACCTTCTCGGGGACAGTCACGCTCGTCAGGTTGTTGCATTTCAAGAATGCAAAGTCCCCGATGGATTCGAGCGTGGAGGGCAGGCTGATCTTGGACAGATTGGTACACTTATAGAAGGCACCGTAGTAGTATTCGCTGCCTCCCTTGATCGTTGTCACGCCCTCGGGCAGGGTGATCGCAGGGAGTGCGGAACACCCGGCGAAGCTTTCAGCGCCGATCGTTGTCACGGTCTCCGGGATGGTCACGGAAACAAGGCTCGAGCAGTACGCAAAGCAGCTGCGTGGGATCTCGGTCACGCCCTCCGGGATGACGATGCGGCTCAGGCTCGATGCACCGTAAAATGTGCTTCCTCCAAGTACGTTCAGAGTGGAGGGGAGCTTGATCGCTGCGAGTGCCGAGCAATTCCTGAAAGCGCTATACTCGATCACGCTCAGGCCCTCCGGCAGGGTGACCGTCACCAATGCCGTACAGCCATAGAAAGCATACTCTCCGATGGTCGTCACGCCCTCCGGCACCTTCACCGTGGCAAGCTTGTTGCAGTCAGAAAATGCGTTTTTGCCGATGCGTGTGACCGGCAGGCCCTCCACCTCGGAGGCGATGGTCACGGAGGAGGCACCGGTGTCGCACCCTGCGACCTCCGCATAGGGGGTCTCATAGGACGCATACAGCCGGTAGGTCAGGCTGCCGTCGGTGACCTCGGTATAATCGGCCGCCGAGACTGTCAGCGGCGCTGCAAGGGGCTTTGTGATCCCCTGCACGGGGCACATCCCCAGCGTCAGGAGCAGCGCTGTCACGGCTGCCCATCTGCGCAGGTTCTTATTCTTCATTCGATCCACTCCTTGTCTGTGATAATTGATCGGTTTCCGGGACATACTGTTCATGCCCACAGTATGTCCCTTTTTATCATATCACAACTTTGGGTTGTTGTCAAGGACAACCTACAGGTTTTTTACATCACACCGTTTTGGTGTTATGATAGACACAGGGGTGGTGACATGGTCAAGAATCTGCGTTCACTGCGCAGCCGGCATCATATCAGCCAGCAGGCACTGGCGAGCCGGATCGGCGTTTCACAGCAGTCCGTCAACAAGTACGAGAATCACAAGGTCGAGCCGGACATCCGGACGCTCATCCTGCTTGCGGATTTTTTCGGCACCTCGGTGGATTATCTGATCGGGCACACAAGTGAGGCCCCCGCACCGGGCCTGAGCGAGGAGGAGACGGCCCTGCTCTGCGACTACCGGCGGTTGTCGGAGCCGGACCGGCAGTGCCTGCTTCTGGTCCTGCAGCGCCTTTTGGCAGAGCGTCCCAAACCACAAAACAGCCATCAGGAACTCTGAAGCTCCTGATGGCTGTTTCTTATTTATAAAATGAATAGAGCTGGCATGAGATCATGCCGTTATAGAGCTTGCGGCGCTTGTCGGCACGACGGCCGAAAGACTGCTCAAACTCCGCATCCCCGCAGATGACATAGAGCGGGGACTCCAGCACACGTCCCATCGTGCGGTAGATCTCCCGGGCGGCCTTAGCTTCGAGCATGCGCTCCCCGTAGGGGGGATTGCACACGGTCACGGCATCGGGGATGCCTCTATGTGCGGCAACATCCCGCACCTCCACATGGAGATGGGAGTCCACGCCGGCTTTTTTGGCATTCTGCACGGTCAGTGCCGCGGCCTGCGGGTCAATGTCAAACCCATAGCCCTCAAAAGCGGCGCTGCGGTCGATGCGGTCGAGCGCTTCACTGCGGGCCTGCTGCCAGACTGCCTTCGGGACGCTCTCCCACTGCTCGGCGGCAAAACGCCGGTCAAGTCCCGGTGCGATGTGCATGGCTCTGCGTGCGGCCTCGATGAGGAAGGTCCCGCTGCCGCAGAACGGGTCGCACAGGACCGTATCCTGGCGCAGTCTTGCAAGATCGAGGATCCCCGCGGCAAGCGTCTCGCGGATGGGCGCGGCGTTGGCATTGCGCCGGTACCCGCGCTTATGGAGCCCCTCCCCGCTGGTATCGAGGTAGATGCTCACCCGGTCTTTGAGGATGGTGAACTGCAATTGATGCACGCTCCCCGTCTCCGGCAGGAACCCTTCCGTATGGTAGGCGCTTTGCAGGCGCCTGACAGCGGCCTTCTTTAAGATCCGCTGACATGCGGGGATGCTCGTGAGCTTGGAATTCAGCGAATGCCCCTTCACGGGAAAGGCGTCCTCCCGTCCGATGAAGGCCTCGAGCGGTGCGCGGTACATGCCCTCAAAAAGCGCCTCAAAGCTGTCGGCATCGTACTCGGCCAGCACGATCTGGACGCGCTCGGCCACGGACAGTCCGAGATTGGCACGCGCAAGGGTCGTAAAGTCCCCGGACCAGCTCACACGCCCGTCCTGGACGGTGATGTCCTCCCCGCCGATGCGGCCCACTTCAAACCGCAGGACCTTCTCGAGCCCGAAGTGGCAGGGCGCCGAGAAGCGGATGGGAGCCATTACTCGCCCTCCGCAGCGGGTGCGGGATCGGGTGCCGGTGCGGGATCCGCAGCCGGTGCAGGATCGGCAGCGGGTGCGGGATCGGGTGCCGGTGCGGGATCGGCGGCCGGTGCAGGATCGGCGGCCGGTGCAGGATCCGCA
>JAFTZY010000073.1 GCA_017460955.1 Oscillospiraceae bacterium | reverse complement strand
TGAAACGCGCCTCTCCTTGCCGCCTTTAGGCGGCAAGGAACTTTATCGACAAACAGCGACCGCTTTCCTCCCCCCTGGGAGAAAAGCGGTCTTGTTTTTTTAGAGGGTCACTTCACATAATTCCCAAGCGTCAGTCCAAGGCTTCGGGTCTCATCGGCGAGGATCCCGGCGATGGTAGAAGCGCCGTAGGAGGACAGGTGCGTGTTGTCGATCTGGGTATGGGCGGCATCCGTATAGCAGTGGAAGGCGGCGGTGTTCGCGGTGCCCACACTGTTGTACAGATCGGTGGTCAGCGTGGTGGCATCGATGACGGCCACGCCGTACATGCTGCCAAGTCCGATCATCCCCTTCTGATACTCGGTATGTGCCTGATAGTAGGGTGTGCCGTCACTTCCGCGGCGGGTGATGGGCGTTACCAGCACCGGCACGGCACCCTTGTTCTTGGCAAGATTGATGTAGTACGCGGCCAGCAGAAATTCGTAGGAATAGCGTCCCTGCGCATCCTTGCCCTCGCTGTCGAGCGTGGACCAGTCCAGTCCCGGATAGGTCCCAAGACCCGGATAGGTCGCTTCATCCGTCTTTTCATCGTTGTGGCCGAACTGGATGAACAGATAGTCCCCGGCACCAAGCGAATTTTTCAGTGTCTGATAATTGGTCTCGGTCAGGAAGCTCCTCGAGCTTCTGCCGGACAGTGCCAGATTCTTCACGGTCACGCCGCTGTATTCGCCCGCCAGCTTCATGCCCCAGCCGTAGCGGTCAAGGCTCGTGCTGGTAGCAGCATCGTACTCGCAGACCGTGGAATCCCCCACGAGGTACACGTTCCCGGAGAAGGAGAAGCCTGCCGGCTCATAGGCATTGGTCGGTGCTTCCGTGGGTGCCTGGGTCGGCTCCTGGGTGGGCTCCTGCTGGGGATTGCCGTCAATGGGGTCGCCGAGCTGGGTATCCGGCAGGCTGCCCGTCGTCAGCAGGCGCTTTAAGAGCGCAAGGTCGATGACGTCGATCCTGCCGTCGGCATTGAGGTCGGCGGCTGCGGCATTGGTCAGGCTGCCGCTTCTGACAAGGTATTTTTGCAATGCCGCTGCATCGAGCACGCTGCATGCGCTGTCGGCGTTCACGTCGCCGCGCAGGCGCTGCACGATCACGGCATAGTTCACACAGCCCGAGGACTGCCCGTTCGCACCGAGCGTCACGGTATCCCCGGCAGCATAGGTCTTCGCATACAGCTCAAAGATGACGTCGTTGCTGCTGCGCATCCGGAGGGAGGTCTTGGCATAGTCCTTCATCCAGCCGGGAACGGCGGTCACGCGGGCATCGAGGGCGGCATACACCGTCACGGATTCCCCGCAGGTGAAGGTGGCCAGGGAATCCCCGGAGGAGGCCTTGGCATCGCAGGCGGTCAGGATGAGCTCACTGCCCTCCAGGCTCTGCGGCAGGGACACCCAGGTGAAGGTGCGGTCGCCGAACACGGCATCGCCGAGTGCAAGGGCGGTGTCAAGGCCCCAGGACTTGCGGGTGGAATCGGTCACGGTCAGGTCCTTGACGAGCACGCCGCTGATCGGCTCGATGATCTCGGGCTCCATAGTGGTGTCCGGTGCGGTCACATAGGAGGCACTGGGCACGCCCGTGTCGGTGAAGGATGCATAATTCATGGTGCTGCGGCTGCTCTGGGCGCCGGAATAGGTCTCGCAGTAGGACTTGGCCTCCTCGGCCGTCAGTGCGGAATAGGTGTAGTTCGTGTTCGGACGCCAGGTCGAGGCAACGGAGTAGCTCGGATTCGAGGACGTCCCCTGCCCCTGCACGGTGCGGTTGCAGTTTTTGAAGATCGAGCCGGATTCGGCATAGGCACCGGCATAGGTGATCTGGTTCCAGTCGCAGATGACATTGCCCTTGGTGGAGGCGCCGTCATAGTAGCAGTTCTCCGCATAGATGTCACAGGCGGTATGCACGGTGTAGGCCATGCTGAAATTGTAGACGTAGTTGTTCAGGCTGTGGAAATACCCATAGCGGCACAGGGCCGGCGCACGGGTGACGGTGTCCTTGTAGTAATTGTTCGCAAGCGTCACGCACGGCTGTCCGTCGTAGGTCTTGTAGGTCTCCTCATCGTCCGTGGGGTAGCCCAGGAGCACGCCGTATTCGTGATGTCCGAAGCGGCAGGAGGAGATGGTGATGAAGTCGGTCGTTCCCTTGAAATTGAGGAATTTGTCCCAGTCATCCGACCCGAGGGACGAGGTCTCGATCTGGTCGTGGCCCTCGAGGTAGCAGTGGTCGATCCAGAAATTCCAGCCGTAGGCGAATTCCCAGATGTTGTCGGTGTTGAGCTCCGTGTCATGGGTGCAGTCGATGTTGCGGATGATGACATTGTAGGCGGGGCCGTAATTTTCGTTGTAGGTGCGGAAGTATACATTATATAATGTATTGGCATTGTAGCTGCCGATGATGGTCTTGTTCGGCTGGAGGTAGATGTAGTTGTCCGGGCAGTAATACCGCTGGCCGTTATCGTAGCCGGTGGAGATCTTGTAATTGCTGCTGCCGGTCTTGCCGGAGATGTTCTTGGTGATGAGGATGGTCTTGGGCTCGGGGGCGGTGCAGGCCGCCTTGAGCTCATCGAAGGTGGTGACCTCGACGGTCTCACCGAACAGGCCGCCCACGGCACTTGCCTTGGCATTGCCCTTCATATCCTTGGAATAGCCCGCAAAGCCCTGGAGTCCGGCAGCATTGAGGAGCCATTTCTGGGTATTCGCGCCGGTGTACTTCGAGAGCGTCACGGTATTGCTCGAGGACTGATAGGTCAGGGCCAGGTCCGGGTCCTCGTAGTTTGTGATCTTGTAGTAGAGGTCGTTGCCAAGACCGTCCTGCTGCACGGGAACGACGTACCAGTGCTGGGTGCGGTGGCTCTCGCTGCCGAAGATGACGGCATCGGTGCCCTCGGCTGCCTCATAGCCCATGGGGGTGATGAGCCGGCCGGTGCCCTGGTTGACGATCTTGAAGTAGGTGCCGTTGCTGTCGCTCCCCACGCGGTCAAAGCGCCAGTCCTCATTGAGGACGCCATTGGTCGTCCAGGTGTTCAGGGGGGACTTGTCGGCGGTGCCGGAAATATTGAGGTTCCGGGCGTTGTCATAGGTCGAGATGCGCAGGAGCAGTGCCGGATAATCCGTCGAAGCGGCCGCGGGGGTGAGCTGCGGCACGGCAGCCGTGATGCAGGTGAGCATCAGGAGCAGACCGGTCAGAAGTCCGAGCAGCCTGCGGTGCAGGGTCCGATTCATACTAATTCCTCCTTTGAATGATAGAAAACGTATCATGATTGCATATAGTATACCATATATCAGCAGAAAATGCAAGGTGTTTCCGGCGGCATGCACAGAATATGCAACAAAGTGGGGAGGATTTCCCACAAGCTGCTGTGGGAAAGAAAAAATTCATAAAAACTGCAAGCTTTTTCCTCCCGATCCGTATTACAATAGTAGAGGATATGCGGGGAAGGAGGCGATCCCATGACGGACAAGGAGATCATTGCGCTGTATTTCGAGCGCTCCGAGCGGGCGCTCACGGAGACCCGGCAGCGCTATGGGCGGCTGATCCGGCACATCATCGCGGGGATCCTGACCAGCTCGCAGGATGTCGAGGAGTGCGAGAACGACACCTACCTGGGCGCCTGGCAGTCCATCCCGCCAAAGTCCCCGGACAATCTGCGGGCCTATCTTGCGGTGATCGCCCGGAACAATGCGTGCCGGCGGTACGAATACCTCACGGCGGAGAAACGCGCCCCGCGTGTGACGGTCCCCCTTGAGGAGCTTGAGGAGGTGCTGGCCGATGAGAGCCCGCCCGCTTCGGACGAGGTGCTGCGTGAGGCCATCAACAGCTTTCTGGAGACGCTCAACGACGAGCAGCGGGAGATCTTCCTCCTTCGCTACTGGCAGTACCTGCCCGTGAAGGAGATCATGGCACGTACGGGCTGCTCGAAGGCCAAGATCGAGACCATGCTCCACCGCCTGCGCAAGCGGCTGGGAGCGCATTTGCAGAAAAGGGGGCTTGCACCATGAGAAAACAGGATATCGGGCGGATGCTCGCGCTGGTGGATGCGCGTTACATCGCCCTGCTCACCGGGGAGGAGGCGCAGGAGGCCGAGCGCATCACCGTACACGCGGCAGCGCCCCGCCGGCATGTCCGGGAGCTTGCGGCCATGGCGGCAGCGGCGGTGCTGTGCGTGGGTGCGGGCGCGTGGGCGGTGCAGCATCTGAGCCGTCCGGCACAGAAGCTCGAGGTGCTCTCCTCCCCCGATTACGATGCACCCGGCGCCCTGACCGATGCGGGCGCGGAGGAATATGCCGTCGCAGAGGATGCGGATGCGGCGGAGGCGTATGGCGCGGCAGCCGATGCAGAGAACGCAGAGGAGGCACGCACCACCGCCAAGGAGCAGGCCGATGCCGCAGCCGCTGTGCAGGAGAATGCCGTATATGATATGGACGCCGATGATGCGGACCTTGATACGGACGCGCTCGAGGAGGTGGCCATGTCGGAATTTGAGCTTTTGCAATACGATGTGGAAAAGGGACGCGCCTATGTGCTCGATGAGGGGACGGTCTATGTGATCGAGGCCCTGCCGGAGGAGCATCCCCTGCCGGAGGATGCGCCGTCGGGACTGCTTCTGGATGTGTCCTGGTCGGGGGTCGTGGAGGAGGAATACCCCGGGGTGCTCGTCGATGTGAAGAGCATCGAGATCGTCGGGGAGCGTCCGGATTTTGTCAGCGCCGCGGTCTCCCTCGTGCAGGAAAAGCAGGCTGACGGTGAGGAGGCAAAGCGCCTGCTCCGGGAGCTCCCGGACCTGACCGATGCCGAATACCAGGGACTGCTGTACCTGCTCTGGCAGGAATGAACAAAAGCCATGCGGATCCATGTCCGCATGGCTTTTTCTTATTTGTCCCCTTCGCTCCCGATGATGGCCCGAAGATGCCCGAGCAGATCACCGCCGGAGACGGAGATATTCCCCACATTCTCGCAGATCTTCTCGAGATACTCGAGCTCCTTGAGCTTGTAGAGCGTGCGGTTCTCGTCCATCAGCCTTGCCGTGTTGAGCAGGGACCGGGTCGAGGCCACCTCCTCACGGCGGGTGATGACGTTCGCCTGTGCGCGTTTCTCCGCGAGCAGCACCGTGTTCATGATGTCCCGTACCTCACCGGGCAGGATGATGTCCCGGATGCCGGCACTCTCCACACGGATGCACAGCGCCTGTGCCTTCGGCTGCAATGCGGTCAGCAGTGCCTCCCCCATGCGCTCCCGGTCAAGCAGGAGCTCGTCGAGCGTGACAGCCGCCACATATTCCCGCACCGTGAGCTGCACCGCCGTGTAGAACTGCGCCTCGTGGTCCTCGATCTCGGTGCAGGCCTTCACGGGATCGGTCAGCACATAGCTGCACACAAAGTTCAGCCGTACCCCCACACGGTCCTTCGTCAGGATCTCCTGCCCGTTCAGGGCAAGCTCCTGCAGGCGCGTTTCCACGCACTCGAGCTCGTAGCTCACGGCACCGTTGCGCCAGTAATAATACGCCCCCGGGCCGAGCACCCCGGCGAGCTTTCCGTCAATATAGAGCAGTCCCTTCTGGTAGTCTTTGACGATGTAGCGCACCATGAAGTGCGAGGTACACAGCTTCACACAGATCTCCGCGGGAAGCTCCGTGCAGGCGCCCTCGAGCGCGAACAGCGTGAACGTGTGCTCGCGGTGCGCCTTCCAGAAGACATGGCGCCCCGCCGGCAGTCCCCCTGCAAAACGCCCGTCCACATAATGAACGGCCATCTGCCCGTCGGGAACGAGCTGCGTGACGGTCTCCTCCTGAAAGTCCGCATTCTCCGCAAAGAGCAGGAGCTCCTCCTCCGAGAAGAGCTCGCTCAGCGGCTTTGTGAGCACCGCACGGCGAACGATCGCCCGTCCCGGTACCCGGTGTACGCCCGGCTGAAGCAGCCGGACGAACCGGCCCTTGTCGTAGAGAAATCCGCGTTCGGTTTCCTGGATCGTGATCTTCATTTATCAGACCTCCTTTATTTGACTTACTCGGAATCTTCCGATCAAGTCTATTGAAAAGCGAGGAACATTCGGCGTACCGTATCCTGACACCCCGGCGGCGGCGGATCCCTTGAGCCGCAGCGGACCAGGTGCGGGGGCCTGCGCCATGGCACCGTGCGCTCTGCGGCGGTATCCGGCAGCCGGCAAGGCACACCGGCGTGCTCCCGGCCCTACCATGTACAGCGGCGCTATACATTATATAAGGACGGGACGGATGCGGTCTTTTTTTCTGCATTCATCTTGACAGGATAAATTTCCAACTCCACTTGGAAGGCACAAAAGCCTTGTCGGATTCGAACCGACGAAAAAACAGGCAGAAGATGCAATGCATCCAATACCTTCAGGGACAGGGGATCCGGTGGATCCGGTCCGTCTTACGGCCCTGCGGCATACGTTACGGCAGCGCCCCACGCACCCCCGTGCCATGCAGAAACACGGGTCTGACAAAAGCCGTGACATTTATTATAGCAGGTTTTATGCAAAATGTCAAGAAGCTGTCCCCCATCTTTGCAAAACGTTACAGCCCCCGTTGGTGACGAACCGGAAACAGGCGTTGCAACCCGCTGTTTTTGTCGATACTTCGCCATTTCAAACGTTTAACGCTGATTTTGGACAGCTTTCCGTCCAAATTAAATCCGGGGCGATTTGTGCAGTTTGTACAAACGGACGAGTTAGACCCTGTGCGTGTTCACCAAATGCTTTTTACGATTTTGTTCCAAATGTAACTTTCTTGTAATTTTTAATTGTTTTTATATTTTATCATTTCATGTTTCATCCATGTAATATCTTAAAAAAATCCATAATTTTTTGTGTGCTTTGACCGAAGGCTGCGCAGATTCGACAGTGATATTTGGTTACAAAATGGAAAAGGCCCGAAAAGCCTTGCCTTTTGGATGGAAATATGCTATGATAGTGACAACCCCGAAGAGGGGTTACGAACGTTATGAGGAAAGGATGAGTTGATGAGAAAAGCCAAAGTTGTAGTAATTGCCGTCGGGTTAATCGCTTCATGTTTGTTTGGAGGATTTGCTGTTGCAGATGCAGCTACTGTTACGTTGGATGAGAGCTCAACGGATGCGATCGAGACCGTTGAAACCCAGTGCGAGACCGAAGCAATTGCTACCACAGTAACTTCTATCGAATCTACTACCGCAGTCACAACGGCCACCACGAGGATTATCAGCACGACAACAAGTGCTGCTACAGAAACGACTGTGGAAACCACGGACACCACTGCCGAGGCCACCACAACCGAGCAGGAAGCTACTGAAGCACCCGTAGAAGAAGTACCCGAAGAGGAAGCCCCCGCCCCCGAGGCAGAGGCAGTGATCCCGGAGGAGGTACCGGAAGAGATCCCGGCACCGCAGCCCGAGGAAGCACCTACAGAAGAGATCATCATTGTGACCGAGGAGCAGACGATCGCAGAGGTCGCCGCCGAGGAGACCATCACCGAGGCTGTGGCTGAGGCTCCCGCCGAGATCGCCGTTCCCGAGCTCCCTGAGGAGCCCGCAGAGGAGGCTGCTCCCGCAGCTGAGGCACCCGCAGAGGCCGCCGCTCCCGTCACCAACACCACGTCGGTATCCGACAGCGATTATGTCCTGCTGTGCAACGCCGTGGCACATGAAGCCGGTTCCGACAAGATCAGTGAGCATGACAAGGCACTGGTCGTAGAGGTCATCATGAACCGTGTGAACTCCCCGAGCTATCCGGATTCCGTTTACGGTGTCCTGACACAGAACAGACAGTTCAGCGGATCTTCGAGCTATGTGAATCTGACCACATTCTCCGGCAAGGTCACACAGGCCGTGAAGAATGCCGTCGATCTTTACTTTGCAGATCCTTCCCAGTTCAGTGAAGGCTATTACAGCTTCACCGGAAACGGTTCTGTGAACTACTTCAAATAATCTCATACCAAACAGACAAACAGCGGATCAAATACGATCCGCTGTTGCTCTTTTTTCCTATCCGATGTGTCCGGCTCCCCCCGGAACCCCCTCCCCTTCTGTTGCCTCCAGGATGCACGAGACGGCGCTTTTGGGGATCGGTCGTGCAGTGACGGGTACTTACGGTCCGGGCTGTCCGGTGGCGTTCAGGGGCGTTCTGACGCATCCGGCATTTGCAGAAGCTTCCCGGATGCAGCACAGTGTCCCTGCACGTTCGGCTGGTGCAGCTGTACGGCGCTGTGTTTCCGGCGTAACGACATCCGTACAGAATCACAAAAAACGACCCGCAGCATGATGCTGCGGGTCGTTTTGGTTGCATTTACGAGCTTGGTACTTGCAATTCCAGGTTCGTCAGTTCACATCAGCCCAGCTCGGGATGAGCGTCAATGTAGTCATTGATCTCCTGCGTGTACTTCGGAATCGGCTTGGTCAGTACATCCTTGCCCCAGTTCGGATCGAGCTTAGCGCCGACCTTAGCTGCCCACAGAAGGATGAAGGAAGCGTCGTTTGCGTTCAGTGCCGGGTTACCGCTGGTATCGCCGGCTGCGGATGTCTTACCATGGTCCTCGGACTCAGCCGTTACATCGGACAGGAAGTATACGAAGCTTTCCATATCTTCGTTGGAAACAACCTCGGACATGTTCTCATCCAGATATACCGGAGTGCCGTTCAGGAAGAAGCTGGAGACATCTCTCTTTGCACCGTATGCTGCTGCGTAACGGAGTACGAATGCGGCATCGTTTGCGTTGGAGAAGCCGTTGAGCGAGGTATCACCCTTGACACCAATGTAAGCCAGACCGAGCTCCTGAGAGGTCGTCACACCGTTGAGGGTGATCTGTACCGGAACTCTCTGTACATGGAATGCCTTGGTGCCTTCCTTACCCAGCGTCACTCTCGGGAGCACCTCTCTGTCATAGACGGTCTTCGGGCTTGCCCACTCGTCAGCGAAGGTAAAGGTGATGTTGCTGTCGCTGGCCATGTCATACTTGGTCCAGTTGGTCAGGTCGTTCTGGGTCTCCTCATCCACATACTGGATGTTGCCATCCGCATCGAGGATCGGATCGCCATTCTCATCTACCTGGCCGTACAGCTCGCTGTAGTAGATGGTGTTGATCAGGTCGGCAGGATTGAACGGTCTTACATCATGTGCAAAGTAGAAGTGATGCTTGCCCGTGATTCTGTACCGGTAGCCAACCACACCAATGTCGTTCGGGAGAACGGTGATGGAACCGCCCTCGGTGATGACCTCAACCGGAGTGCCGTCCGCTCTGGTAGCGGTAACAGCGCCATCAAAGTCGATTGCGTATACTGTGCCGGGAACTGCGTCCTCAGGAACAGTGAAGCGGAGATTCAGGATCACATCGCCATCCTCACCGGCAACGTTGCCGCCTACGACGGATACGCCCTCGAAGGTCAGACCCTCGGGATTGGTGATCTGGATCATGTCGTGGAATACGCCGTTTTCATCGGTGTAACCAACATAGCTGATGCCATCATCGGTCTTGATCGTGAAGCTGAAGTTGTTCAGTCCGGGATCTGCGCCGGAGATGGTGATCGGCACGAGCACTTCCTCGCCGGCCTTGGCCGTTACGTCGCCGATATCCCACTTTACAGTGAAGGTATCGTTCGGTCCGTCGGTCGGGCCCTGCGTGGGCTCATCGGTTGCGGGCTCCTGCGTCGGCTCGTCGGTTGCGGGCTCCTGCGTCGGCTCGTCAGTTGCGGGCTCCTGTGTCGGCTCGTCAGTTGCGGGCTCCTGCGTCGGCTCGTCAGTTGCGGGCTCCTGCGTCGGCTCGTCGGTTGCGGGCTCCTGCGTGGGCTCGTCGGTTGCGGGCTCCTGCGTCGGCTCGTCAGTTGCGGGTTCTTCCGTCGGCTCCTCGGTCGGTGCCTCAGTGGGCTCCTCGGTCGGTGCCTCAGTGGGCTCCTCGGTCGGTGCCAGGGTCTCATCGGGTGCCAGGATGCGGATCCAGCCGTCCTCGGTCTCCGGTACGAGCGGGTTCATTGCAACATCGTAGATCTCAACGGTACCGTCAACAAATCTTACGTTGTACAGGCCGGGCTCAACACCGGTGGTGTCGAAGGTCAGGGTGATCACATCGCCGTTGCCGATAATGTTTTCTTCGGAACCAAAGCTGGTGCCGCCGAATACCATGGTTTCCAGGTTCTTCTCAAAGCCAAGCTCTGCATAAGCAGTTGCCTGTTCAGCGCTCTTGAGGACAGGACCTGCATCCTGGGTCAGTCTTACGACATAGCTGTTCAGACCGACAGTGTCGTTGGTGACGGAAACTGCGATCACAGCATCCTCACCGGCGTAAACCTCGGTCGTACCGATGATCCACTTTGCAGGCTCTGCTTCCGTGGGCTCGTCGGTCGGTGCCTGTGTGGGCTCGTCAGTCTCGGGCTCGGTCGGAGCGTCGGTCTCGGGCTCAGTCGGAGCGTCGGTCTCGGGCTCAGTCGGAGCGTCGGTCTCGGGCTCAGTCGGAGCATCGGTCTCGGGCTCAGTCGGAGCGTCGGTCTCGGGCTCAGTCGGAGCATCGGTCTCGGGCTCAGTCGGAGCATCGGTCTCGGGCTCAGTCGGCTCCTCGGTCGGTGCCTCAGTGGGCTCCTCGGTCGGTGCCGGGGTCTCATCGGGTGCCAGGATCCGGATCCAGCCGTTGGTCGTCTCCGGTACTACCTGATTCATACCAACAGTGTAGATCTCAACGGTGTCACCTACAAATACAACATTGTAGAGACCGGGCTCCAGGCCATCCGTGCCAAAGGTCAGGGTAATGACATCGCCTTCACCGGTGACATTGGTCTTGGTGCTGAAGTTTGTACCGCCGAATACCAGAGCATCGATGTTCTTCTCGAAGCCCAGCTCAGCGTATGCGGTTGCCTGCTCTGCACTCTTGAGGACAGGGCCTGCATCCTGGGACAGTCTTACGATGTAGCTGTTCAGTCCGGTGGTATCGCCGTTGACAGAAACTGCGATCACGGCATCCTCACCAGCGTAAACCTCAGTCGTACCGATGATCCATGCAGGAGCAACGATATTCTCGGTCTCAGGCTCGGTGGGTGCTTCCGTCGGAGCATCAGTCTCGGGCTCAGTCGGAGCGTCGGTCTCGGGCTCAGTCGGAGCGTCGGTCTCGGGCTCGGTCGGAGCGTCGGTCTCGGGCTCGGTCGGTGCCTCAGTCTCGGGCTCGGTCGGTGCCTCAGTCTCGGGCTCGGTCGGTGCCTCAGTCTCGGGCTCGGTCGGAGCGTCGGTCTCGGGCTCAGTCGGCTCCTCAGTCGGTGCCTCAGTGGGCTCCTCGGTCGGCTCCGGGGTCTCATCGGGTGCCAGGATCCGGATCCAGCCGTTGGTCGTCTCCGGTACTACCTGATTCATACCAACAGTATAGATCTCCACGGTGTCACCTACAAATACAACATTGTAGAGACCGGGCTCCAGGCCATCCGTGCCAAAGGTCAGGGTGATGACATCGCCTTCACCGGTGACATTGGTCTTGGTGCTGAAGTTTGTACCGCCGAATACCAGGTTGTCGATGTTCTTCTCGAAGCCCAGCTCAGCGTATGCGGTTGCCTGCTCTGCACTCTTGAGGACAGGGCCTGCATCCTGG
>JAFTZY010000072.1 GCA_017460955.1 Oscillospiraceae bacterium | reverse complement strand
TGTTCCAGGGATATGCCGTGGGAAAATCCCGGCAGTCCATTGCCGATATGATGGACAACGTGCCGGAATATGCCAATGTGGAGGAGGACGGAGTCCTTACGCAGGTCGATCCGGATGATGTGGAGATCGGTACGGTCATTACCGTGAAGCCCGGTGAGCGCATCCCGCTCGACGGCATTGTGACAGACGGCACCTCCCTGCTCGATACGGCAGCGCTCACGGGTGAATCCGTCCCCAGACAGTGCGGCCCGGGGGATGCCGTCATCAGCGGCTGTGTCAACGGCAGCGGTACGCTCCTCGTGCGCACGACCAAGGCATTTGAGGATTCCACGGTCACGAGGATCTTAGAGCTTGTGGAGAATGCCAGCAGCAAGAAGGCGCATGTGGAGAACTTCATCACGCGCTTTGCCCGGTACTACACCCCCGCTGTGACGATCGGTGCGGTGCTCCTGGCGGTCATTCCGCCCCTTGTGACGGGCGGTGCCTGGAGCACCTGGATCGCCCGTGCGTGCATCTTCCTCGTCGTGTCCTGTCCTTGTGCGCTGGTCATTTCGGTCCCCATGGGATTCTTCGGGGGCATCGGCACGGCCTCGCGCTGCGGCGTGCTGGTCAAGGGGAGCAATTATCTGGAGGCGCTGGCCGATATGCGCACGATCGTCCTGGACAAGACGGGTACACTCACAAAGGGCGAATTCAAGGTCACGAAGGTCCTGGCCTCCCACACATCGGAGGAGGCGCTCCTGGAGCTTGCCGCGCTTGGTGAAGGGTATTCCAATCATCCCATTGCCGTCTCTGTCCGGGAGGCCTACGGCAAGCCCCTCGATCTTGAGGCAGTGAAGGATGTGCAGGAGATCCCCGGACACGGCGTCCGTGCGGTCATTTCCGGGCGGCAGGTGCTGCTCGGCAATGCCAAGCTCCTGCGGGAGAACGGCATCCGGCCCGAGCGCGTGGACGATCCGGGCACGGTGGTCTATGCGGCGGCGGACGGCGTCTATCTCGGGGCGATCCTCATCACCGACACGATCAAGGAGGGTGCAAAGGACGCCATCGCCGCACTCAAGGCGGAGGGCGTGCGCAAATGCGTGATGCTCACCGGCGACCGGGAGGATGCGGCAAAGAATGTCGCCAGGGAGCTCGGAATGGACGAGGTCCATGCACAGCTCCTGCCCGGGGATAAGGTCGAGCGCGTGGAATCTCTGCTTGCATCGCAGACCGGCCGCGACAAGCTTGCCTTCGTCGGTGACGGCATCAACGATGCGCCGGTGCTCTCCCGTGTGGACATCGGCATCGCCATGGGGACGATGGGCTCGGATGCCGCCATTGAGGCGGCGGATGTGGTCATCATGGATGACGATCTGCAAAAGCTCCCCGTCATCGTCCGCATTGCCCGCAAGACCGTGCGCATTGTCCGGCAGAACATCGTCTTTGCGCTGACCGTCAAGGCGGTCATCCTCCTGCTCGGCGCCCTCGGACTTGCCAGCATGTGGCTGGCTGTGGTCGGTGATGTCGGCGTGGCCGTCATTGCGATCCTCAATTCCATGCGCACGCTGCGGATGGCGAAAAAATAGCGGGGAGCCCCCGCTGGCAGCCGCCTCCCAATGAATGCCGCAAGCGGCATTCAAAGGTCGGCGATCATACTCCGGGAGTGTGATTCTAACCTCTAAAGGGCGAGATCCCCTATCCGGCCGTTTTTTCGGGGAATGAACTTTATTAACAAGCCTGGAGCCCCGGAGCACGATGCTCCGGGGCTCTTTTTGTCATAGGACTGCTATGACCACTGTGACAAGGGCGAACACAAGCTCCGTTCCTGCCAGAACTGCTGTGGCAAGCAGCAGCTTATGCTGGGTGCCGCGCCGTTTTTGCTCCCGTGTGTGCTCGATGTCATCGAGGCTCTCGCCCTCCATGAACGCGAGTACCTCACGGTAGGTCTGCACGTCATTGTCCTGTTTGATCTGCCCGAGCCTATGAAATGCAAGGAACACACAGACCGACATCACACCGGCCAGCACATAGCCCAGGATCCTCCCCGCTTCGCCGCCGTACTCTATGAGCGCTGTGCAGCCAAGGATCAGCCCGAGCATGGCTCCCGCTGTTTCAAAAAATAGACCTACTCGGAAGATTCCGAGTAGGTCAAATAAGCCACAGCATTTCACCGCGACTTGGGAAATGCTGTGGCCTTGGTTTTCATAGACGGCTCATCCGCCCAGCTCCACATAGACGACCATGCTGCACAGGGCAAATGCACCCGACAAAGCGGTGGCCGTGACGGCGGCGGGCCTGGCAGCCTTCGGATGATGCTCACCCAGCTGGCGCACGAGCATCCCGAGGAAGAGCGCACCGATGATGACGGTGGGCGTGATGTAGCGGAAATTCATTGTGCAGGTGAAGGGGTAGTCCGCTGCCATTTTATAGAAGCTTACCATTTGCAGCACATAGAAGCTTGCAAACAGGGCCTTTTCCGTAGGAGCGGCCCCGGTCTTCCCGGCATGGGAGCAGCAGACGATGACCAGGCTGACAACGGCAAGTGCTGCAACGAGCACAGCGATCCAGAAAAGCAGGAAGGAAAAGCCCACGCCCCACGAGCCCTCTGCAAAGCTGTCGGCATGGATGAACTCGCCGAAGAGGGAGTTTTTCAGCAGCGTGACCAGGGGGTTGAATTCGTTGTAGCTCACGCGGTTGCCTGCTTCGTCGATGGCAAGCCAGTTCTCAAAGACGCTCTCAAACTGGTAGAGCGAGAAATCCGTGATGCGTTTGCCGTAATCCTGCTCACCGATGTATTGCAGCAGTCCCTCGGGCAGGCGGACCACATACGTCAGCGGCACGCGCCATTTGATGAAATTGCGGATCCCGAACCAGAGACCGAGCGGGATGCACACGCACCCGAAGATCACAAACTGCCGCACGAGCTTCCATACGTCCTGCTTGAAATCGCGGATGAACACGATGAGGAATACCAGCGCGATGGGGGGCGCCACAAGACCGGCGGAGATCTTGGTCATCATGCCAAGGCCCACGCACAGCGCGATCTTCAGGATGTTTTTCAGGGTGCGCTCCCGGTACCAGTACAGGGTACACAACACCGCTCCCATCATAAAGGCGATGGACAGCACGTCATTGTTGAGCTGGCCGGACAGCAGGATGAAGCACGGATGGAAGGCAACGATCAGGAAGGGCGCATACAGTGCGGCCCCCTCGAGCTTAAAGTAGCGCAGGATGCGGTAGGCCGTGATGATGATGCACATCGAGTAGAACAGCGACAGCGTCTGGAGGGACTCGCGAGCCTGGTCAAAGCCCACGCCCAGGATGTTCTCGTTGATGTGGATCCATACCGCACAGAGCGCATGGTGCAGCGGCGGATGGTAGTACTGGCTGTGGTCCATGACATTGAAGTCCGTCAGATGGTGGTTGTACAGCAGGTACTCGATATAGCCGGTATGGCCGCCGTCTCCCTCGCCCGTTCCGTGGAACACGCCGAAATCGTGCTGACGGGTGTAGCAGGAGGTGTACAGGATGTAGTAGAATTTCAAAACAAAGCTCAGACCGAACACCGCAAAGGTGCGGATCTGTCCGCGCAGGGAGGAAAACCGCATCAGCAGGCAGATCGCCAGCACGATGCACTCGCACAGGATGAGCACGATGTGCTGCGGATGCTCCGAGGTGCTGTAGAGCTTGGTCATGATGAGCTCCGCAAGGACGATGAGTCCCCCCGCTGCCCATGCCTTTGTGCGGTCAAGGATCCCCTCACGGAAGAGCCGGTACACGCAGTAGGCCGTCACAAGCGGGAGGCACAGTGCAACAAGATACACGGCATTGTTCGGGATATTGCTCATGGCACCGAGGGTGAAGCCGTTGAGGAAGAGGCACAGCACCAGCGCCGTCAGATACGGGTGGGCTGCACAGGTCTCCCAGAAAACGACCTCCCGGCTCTTCGGAGCGGCCAGGGACGGCTCCGCTTTGTTCTTCTGTGCTGCTTTTTTATCGCGTTTCATTGATGATTCCCCTTCAAAATCCGGTACTCCGGGGGCTGCCGCTTTGCAGGACGGCACAGCTCCCCCGGGTCAGTCAGTGTTTGCTTCATCGGTCTGTCAGCTGTTTTTGGCATCCTCCGGCTCCTGCTCGGGCAGACGGACGATCTCCACCTGCTCGATGCGCTTGCCATACATCTTGGATACGGTCACATGGAGTCCCTGGCTGTCAAAGCAGTCCCCCTCACTCGGGATCTTCTCCAGGATCTCCATGACCCAGCCGCTCACGGTCATTGCCTCGAATTCCGGGTCGATCTCCAGCTCCTCGAACACCTTCTCGATGTTGGCCTTGCCGGAAACAAGGTAGCTGCCGTCCTCGAGCTTGAGGATCTCGCGGACGATCTCGTCGTGCTCATCCCAGATCTCGCCGACAAGCTCTTCCAAGATGTCCTCAAGCGTCACGATGCCGACCGTGCAGCCGAATTCGTCCATGACCACGGCGATGTGCAGCTGCTGCTCCTGGAGCTCCTTGCGCAGATCGCTGATCTTCTTGCTCTTGGGCACGAACAGAACGGGCTTGATGATCTCGGAGATGCCGGTTTTGCTGCGGAAGGCGGTGTTGTAGAAGTCCTTATGGTACAGGATGCCGACGATGTTGTCGATGCTTTCCTCATACACGGGCAGACGAGAATAGCCGGTCTCGGAGAAGATCTGGGCGGTCTCCTCCTTGGAAATGTCTGCGGGGATCGCGGCGATGTCGATCTTGGGGGTGTAGATGTCCCGGACCTCGAGCTCGTTAAACTCGATAGCGCTGCGGATGAGCTCGCTCTCGTCGGCGTCGATGCCGCCGCCCTGCTCGGCCTCGTCCACGATCGTCAGGAGCTCCTGCTCGGTGATGCCGGCATCCCCGGAGGATTTGAAGATGTTCGTCAGAAGGCGCTGCCACAGGCCCATGACCCAGTTGAGGGGCGTGAGCACGACAAGAAAGCACCGCAGAAGGGGCGCTGAGAGCATGGCAACGCGCTCCGGGTTCTCCTTGGCGATGCTCTTGGGCGCGATCTCGCCGAACACGAGCAGCACGACCGTCACGATGACCGTTGCCGCTGTAGCGCCCAGGTCCTCATCGCCGATCAGCCGCACACACAGGAGCGTTGCCAGGGCGGTGCAGGCGATGTTGACAATATTGTTGCCGATGAGGATGGTGGAGAGCAGCTTGTCATAATGCTCGAGCAGGTCCAGTGCCAGGACTGCTCGCTTATTGCCCTCGTCCGCCCGGTTCTTCATCCGGATGCGGCTCAGGGAATTGAAGGCTGTCTCCGTCGCGGAAAAGTACATTGACAGCAGAATGCAGAGGAGTATCAACAAAAATGATATACCGTCCGACATATTTACGATCCTTTCTCAGTTCTTGTTGCATGATACCCCTTATTATAGCACAAATACGCGGCATTGTCAAGGCGGATGTGCGCATTTTCGCGCAAATTGTCCCCGCGGCACTTGACAAACCCATGGCTTCGTTGTATAATGTAGAAAGTACGCCGCCGCCCGAGCGGCGGATTTCTGAAAATAAGGAGAACGATTATGAGCAAATACTTCGGAACGGACGGCTTCCGCGGCGAAGCCGGCGTGACACTGACTGCCGATCATGCCTACCAGGTAGGCCGCTTCCTGGGCTGGTTCTACCGGGAATGCAAGCGCCGCCGCGGAGATGACTCCCCTGCCCGCATCGTCATCGGCAAGGATACCCGCCGCTCAAGCTATATGTTTGAATACTCCCTCGTCAGCGGCCTGACGGCCTCCGGT
>JAFTZY010000071.1 GCA_017460955.1 Oscillospiraceae bacterium | reverse complement strand
GGGATCCGTATCCGGCACCTCGTGTGCAAAGGTCTCCTCAGGCACCTCGGGCGGGAGCGTCTCCGGCTCGGGGGGCGCAAGGGTCTCGGGCGGCAGCTCCGGCAGGACCTCCGTTTCGGGCTCGGGCGGGAGGACCAGTGTCTGCTCCTGCGTTTCCGGCTCGGTATCGGGCTGCGGCGGCAGGATCTCGGACTGCACGGGATCGGTCATGGCGGGCTCCGTCACATCCGCATCGGTCGCATCCGGCACGGTGAGCTCCTGTGTTTCATCGGCGGTCTCGCCCTGGGTGGGATCGCCCGTTTCGTCCTCGGTCGCAAACTCCGGCAGCGGATTGCCCGACCAGCCGCCCGTGCTGACAACATAGCTTGCCGAGCCCACGCTCACGGTCAGCCAGACCTCGCTGTTCACGCCCAGGACCGTATCGGGCTCGGTGCCCTGGGCAAGCACGCAGTCCATCACATAGTCGCCGTTCGGGACATACACGAGCACGGGCTTGAGCTTGGCATCGATGAGTGCCTGCCGGGCGCTCCCGGCACCCATCATGACCACGCTCGGCACATGGGTGGTCTCCTCCCCCAGGGACACGGCCATGCGGATGACGGTCCCCTGCGGTACTGCCTCTCCCGGGCGGACATCCTGCGAGAGGATGACACCGGCGGGCGTATCCGGGTCGTACACGGTCTGCGCCTGGAGCGCATAGAGGTACAGCTCCGAGAGGGCCTTTTTGGCATCGGCAAAATTCATGCCCACATAATTGTCCACGGTCTCGAGCTTCGAGGTGTCCAGGTCCTCACGGCCGAGGGACACCGTCAGATGGATGACCGTATCCAGTCCGATCTTGACATCGGGACGCACGCTCTGCCGGATGACAGTGCCGGGTGCGGCGTCAATGCTCGGGATCTCCTCATAGGTCACGGAAAAGCCGCGCTCGGACAGGCGTTCCTGCGCCTCTTCAAGCAGGAGATCGGTCACGTTCGGGACGAAATTGGCCCATCCGCTGCTCACTGTCAGTGTGACCGTATCCCCGGGATGCCGGATGGCACCGGAGGGCGGGTCCTGCGTGAGGATCCCCCCCTCGGGGACGGCGGGATTGTTGGCGCGCTGCGTGAGGATCACATGGAGTCCCAAGGCCTCCGCCGCCGCCGAGGCATCCTCCTGCGTCATGTACAGGAGCTCCGGCACGCGGATCTCCTCCGCCTCGAGCGCATACACGGCATCGGGCATGGGATCGGCGCCGGTCAACTGCGTGCGCAGCAGCACCGGCAGCAGCAGGCAGAGTACGCAGAATACCGCCGTGACGGGGATGAGCCAGCCAAGGCGGGCACCGGTGCGCGGTGTACCTGCCTCCCGCACGCAGCGTGCCGGACGCCGGGCATGGAGCTGCTTCCAGAGCCCTTCCATATCCAGGCTCTCGTCATGCATACCGTTCCACAGCGCATGGGCGACGCTCTTGGGCAGGGCTTTTGCCGTGCGCCGGTGATAGCTCTCCTCCCCGGTCATCATCGTATACAGGACCCGTGCCACGCCGCGCACATCGGCATGGATGCCCGGCTCTCCGTATTCCTCACAGGTCCAGCTGTTCCAGTCATAGAGCGCGGCGGACCCTTCGGAGAAGCGCAGTGCCTGACAGCTCACCGCACCATGGCACAGTCCCTGCTCATGGAGCCCTGCCAGGGTGTCCATGACGGGGGCCATGCACGCGATGGCCTCCTTTGGGGAATAGCTGCCCGGTGCGGGGGCCTCCCCCTTCGGGAGGGGGGCAACATACCAGAGCGTGCCAAGTGCCTCAAAGACCTCGAGCACCTGCGGCACGGCCTCCTCCCCGGACTGCTCCGAGAGTCTGCCGAGCCGGACAAAGCACTTGGCCTTGAGTGCCTCCCAGGTGAAGGCATCCGCATCATGGTAGGGCACAAAGCCCTCCTGCGGGTCCGTTTTGCACCACGGCAGGGGCACGAGTGCGCACAGCAGGCACTCCCTGCCCTCCTTCGTATCCACGGCCAGATAGTACAGCTCCATGCCGCTTGCATAGAGCGGGTGCATGATCACATAGCGCTCGCGCAGGCAGGTGTGCTCCGGGAGCACGGCCCTGTCGAGGGCTGCCGGGAACCGGTCCGGCGATGTAGAATTCCAGATCATGGCTACCTCCGATCCTGCAAGGACTGCGTATCCAGGCAGTCCTGCACACTGCCGGCTGCGGACAGAGCGCTGTGTGCGGCCACGGCATCCTCAAATGCACTTTCGTAGAGCGGCAGTGCGGAATAATGCTCCACAAAGAGGATCTCCTGCGCCTCCTGCGTGAGCAGGTACTGGAGCCAGAGCATCCCGATCTGCTGCCCTGTACGGTCACAGGCGGCATTGACCGTGCAGAACATCTCGTACTGCACGGGGCACTGCCCGTCCACGCACACGGGGATCATGTGTACGGCTCCGGCATTGCGCGGGCTCTCCTCGAGAACCGGGAGTGCCGAGGTACTGCCGAGGACGGGCGCGGACGGATCGTCCAGAAACAGCGAAAAGCAGTAGGCTGCCTTCTTCGCGGGCTGATAGACGGACAGGAAGGCCGCAGCGGTGGCATCGTACATCGTCCCCTCCGGGAGCGCATCGAGCGCTGCCGTGGTGTGCGGCTCGTCATCCGCAGTGTACAGCACGGGCAGGCTGCACCCGAGCGGCAGTGCATCGGTAAAGCCGGTGAGGTCCGCGATGTACACATCCTCGAGCGATTGTGTGAGCATGGACAGGTCCGCCGCCTGCGCATACACACACTCGCGCCGCACGTTCATAAAGACGGCCGGCTGCCGGAAGTCCTCGGGCGGCTGCACCTCCCCGCAGGCGGCCTCCAGCGCCGCATCCATGCTGTCCTCGGCATACAGGCGGATGTTCACGCCGTACCCGGGGTACTGCCGCTCAAAGCCCGCTGCCAGGCGTTCGTACATGGCGACCACATCCTCCTCGTTCTCGTCCTCCCCCAGGGGCAGCCAGACATCGGCCACGTCCTTGTGGATGAGGCCCCGGGTGAAGCTGCGGTGGAGCGTGAGGTTCTCATTCCACACGCGGATGCAGCCGTAGACGCCGACAAGTGCAAAGAAGATGCACACGAGCACGGAGAGCGTCAGGGCATGGCGGCCAAGGCCCGTGCGCTTTTGCACGGCCGGTACCTTGCCGTCGGGGGCAATGAGCAGGGTCCGCATTGCCGGGGCATCGGGTGCCCCCAGGGACAGTGCCGTCCGGAGGATCTCCCCCGCGCCGTCCTCCGGGAACTGCCGTACATCGGGGCTCAGAAGCCGCAAAAAGCCCTGCAGCCGGGTCAGATCCTCCCGGCGGGTGCAGACGGCTTCCCGGACGGTGTCGGGGTCGAGCGTCAGGTGGCCGCCCCGCCCGATGTACAGACTGCCGCGGTCGAGCTGTCCGAGGCAGAAGCCCTCCTCATGGAGCGTCTCGAGGGTATCGAGCAGCATCAGGCCCAGACTCTGCACATAGGTAGGTGTGACCGTGATGCGGCATTGGGTAAAGGGGGTGCCGTCGGGCGGCAGATAGCAGGCATAGACCGTGCCGTTCTCCGGGAAGGTATCGGTCACCGCCGGCAGATGGGGCACGCCCTGTGCGAGCAGTGTACTCAGGCAGGAAAACTGCGCCTTCGCCGTTTCCAGTGCCGCCGTATCATCCGCTGTGATCGTGCCGTCCTCGGCACGGCCGCACGATGCCATCGGGCAGCACTCCCGGATGCATACAGTGTCCCCGCTGTCCTGTGCCCGGGCCGTATAGGTGATGCCGAGCGCCCCGATGGAGCGGACCTCCCGGATCCTGTAGCGCTGCGCCAGTATCGTTCCCTCCGGCAGTGCCAGGCGCTGCGCTGCCGCGTTCTTGATCCTCACATCCATGACTGACTCCTGTGATCGTTCTGAAGGTTCTGCTGTGTAATGGTATTATACCATAAACGGCGTCATTTGTCAATTTTCCGCGCCTTCGAGCCGATAGACCCGAAAGCCCGTATCCGGGGCGGTATCGGGATGATCCCTTCGCAGGCGTGCGCCTGCACGGCGCAGACGCTCCTTGCCGATGGCGCTGATGTCGGAAAAGCCGGCACGGGCCGCCGCGCTGCGCGGATCGCAGGGCTCGGCACGCTGCACCATGATAAAGCGTCTGCGTCCGCCGTCCTCGGCGTTGCACTGCATGACGGCATCCCCCGTGGTCGAGGAGCCGGCAAAGAAATCGAGCACCAGATCCTCCCCGCCCGTCTGGAGCATGCAGAACAGCCGCACGAGCGCGGTGGGCTTTGCAAAATCGAACGGGATGCCCAGCTCCCGCAGCTCCGCGGCGGCAAGGGCATTTTGGTAGGCATCACTGAAATTCTTCGGATGCATCCCCTGCACCTCCCGCTCCCGCAGATACACCTTGGTGTAGATGTTCCATGCACTGCGCTGCCCCGTGGCAGGGTCGATGAGCGGGGAGCGGCTGGTGCGCTTGAACACGATCCGGTCCTCGGCAAGTCCCCGGCGGCAGCTTGCCTCATTCCAGCGCCAGGGTCTGCCGTCGGGCGGGACGGCGAAGGTCCCGTCGGGGCATTCGATCGGGTAATGGGAGCCGCCGTGCTTGAGGGCGGCCATGTACAGCCCCACCTCCTGGTAGGGGCCGCGCCGGGCAGCGTGGGCATCGGTCCTGCGGTAGCGTGCCGTGATGTGGGGGTCGAGTCCCGTCCGGTACTCAGGCACGAGCGCGGGATCCTTGGCATACACGAGCACATAGTCCACACAGGGGGAGAAATGGTTCCCGCTGTTGCTCGAGCGCTTGGTGATGCGGTTGAAGATGGCAAGGCGGGCATCGGGCGTGAAGATCTCATCGCACAGGCACAAAAGCGGTCCGAGCTCCTGCTCGCCGATGCTGATGAAGATCGCCCCGTCCGGCGTCAGGAGCTCCCGCGAGAGCAGGAGCCTGGGATAGATCATGCTGCACCAGTCGCTGCGGTGCAGGCCGTCCCGGTACAGCAGCTCATTGCCGGTATTGTAGGGCGGGTCGATATAGATGAGCCTGACCGCTTCACGGAATTGCTCCCGCAGGTGCCGGAGCACCTCCAGATTGTCCCCCTCAAAGTAGAGGTTGCGGGTATTGTCCCAGTCCACGCTCTCCTCCGGCACGGGAACGAGCTGTCCCGCTGCCGGGCGGGCGGCGTCCGCCTCTGCCAATGCCCTGCCCGGCCAGTGATAGAAAGCCCGTTCCTCCTTCGCTTCCGGCACCGCCATTCCTCCTCCCTGCGTTTTCATCATACCTTATCCATTATAGCACAAAATCCGGCTGCGGTCAACCATATAATAAAGTAAAATGCCCTGCGGAGGGACCGCAGGGCTGGGTGCTACATCTTCATCTGGAAGCCATTGACCGTGACCTCCGGATCGTCGAGGGAGATCATCAGAAAGCGCTGGCCGTCGATCTGCCGGGTCGTGACCTTGTCGGTCGCATCGCCGCTGATGCTGACGGTCACGCCGCCCGCGCTCAGGGTGGTCTTGGGATCGGTCAGGTTCGAGGCGATGAAATAATTGCCGTCGGCCGTCTCCCGGTAGAGCTGCTGTGCGGTCTCGGCACGCTCCTGGCTGACGCCGGAATCGAGCAGGATGTCCCGCACCATGATGTCGCTGATGACCGGGGGCTCCGGCTCATCCTTGAAGGTCTTGGCATAGTCCTGGATCTTCTCGTTGACGCTGGCGATCACCTGGAGGTTCAGCTCCTCCCCCACAGCCTTGTCGAGTACCGCGCGGAAGGTCTCCTTCTCCTCCTCGGCGGACAGCGTATAATGGCAGCCGAGCACCTCCTCAACGATGGACACGTTCGGATCCTTCGGCTTTTTGGTGTAGTACATCACATGGTTGACATCCGGTCCCCGCCCCGTGAAGGTCGGGAACAAGAAGCCGTCCGTCGGCGCATCGGCGACCACGCGGTCAAAATGCGTCTTGCGGATGATGCTGTTCTCCTCCTCGTCGTAGATCAGGCCGTCCACGCGGGATTCCACCGGGCAGACCGCAGCCACGAGGAAATGGAACTCCCGGCTGTCGAACTTGTTCTTCTCTCCGAACTTGTTCTTCTCAAAGACCGTATAGGTACACTGCGCCACAAAGAGCGCATAGGGCAGCGTATAGACCATATTGTCCGAGATGTGGGAGACGAATTTCTCCACCTGCTCCTCGTCATCAAGTCCGTTCTGCAAAAGCTCCCACAGGAGGTTCTGGGGCTTGTCCTCCTCGTACATCTCATTCGGGAAGGCGTACTCGATCAGGCCCTTGCCGAGCGTCCCCTTGAGGACACGCGCAAGCGTCTGGTACAGCACGCTCATCTCCTCCTCCGGGATCTCTGCAAAGCTGCGCACGCTGCTGCAGCGCCGGGTCTTTTCCGAGTCGATGAAGGTGGTGAACACCTTCCGGATCACAAGCAGGTCATCGGAGGGCAGAAAATGCTTCTTGAGCTCCGCCAAATCTTTTTTATTCATCGTCGTCTCCTTCTCTCTATGGAAATCTGCGGCACAAAAGGCCACTTTTTTATTATACCATGCCGGGCGCGGCAAGTCCATGAAGCGGGGGCAAAGTTTACAAATTATTCATATTCATCCCACCCCCTTTGCAAACGGGGAGAAATGTGCTATAATCAATAAAAACAAGATAAGGAGAGAAGTCCTATGACAAAGCTGCGCCTGCTTGCCGCATTATCCGCTGTGCTCCTTCTGTGTGCCGGATGCACCCCGGCCGATGCGCCCGCCTCCTCAGAAAGCCCTGCCGCCCCCACAGAGGCACCCGCTCAGGACGATTCACCCACAGAGGCACCCACCGAGGACCCCTACCCTGTCGGGGATACCCTGCCCGTGCTCTCGATCGAGGCGAAGGAGGATTCGCTGGATTTCGTCACACAGCCCGTGGCCGCCCATGTGGCCGCCTCCATCGCCTCATGGACGCCGGGCTACCGGATGCCCCCGGCACCCTATTACGAGGCATGTACGGTCACGCTCACGGATACGGACGGGACCGTGCTGCTCTCCGATGCAGCCGCGGATGTCAAGGTGCGCGGCAACTGGACGACCACCTATGACAAGAAATCGCTGCGGCTCAAATTTCAGGAAAAGCAGTCCCTCCTGCGACTCAATGACGGGAACGCCATGAAAAACTGGGTGCTCCTTGCCGAGTACAAGGACCCCTCCCTCCTGCGCACGGATACGGCGCTGCAGCTCTCCCGGGCGCTCCTGGAAGGCGACGGGCTGTATGCGGCCGACAGCACCCTTGTGGAGGTGCAGATCAATGGTAACTACTGGGGCGTATACCTCCTCACGGAGCAGCAGCAGACGGGCTCCCACCGGGTGGACATCACCGAGCCGGAGCAGGACTATACCGGCACGGACATCGGGTATTTCATGGAATTTGACGGGTACTTCACCGAGGAGGATGCCCTGCACAGCTTTTCGCTCGACTACGCTGATAACGCCCCTCTCATCCCCTTCGACTGGGAGACCTACGACGGCGTGACGGTCACGCCGCTGCCCGAGGGCAGGCACGACCCCAAACAAGAGGTCGGCATCACCGTCAAGAGTGACCTGTATTCCCAGGCGCAGCATGATTTCATTGCCGCCTATATGAGCGGGGTCTACCGCATCCTGTATGCGGCGGCGTATGAGGACACCGCGCTGCGATTCGACAATACGTACACGGAGCTCACTCCCGCACCGGACCTCACCCCCGAGGAGGCCGTGCGGCAGGCGGTGGATGTGGATTCGCTGGCGGATATGTACATCATCAGTGAGCTGACATGCGATGCGGACATCTACTGGTCGAGCTTCTTCATGGATGTGGATTTCGGCGAGGGCGGCGACCGCCGGCTGCGCTTTGAAGCGCCGTGGGACTTCGACTCCGCCCTTGGCAACAAGGACCGCTGCGCGGACGGGAAGGGCTTCTATGCGGCAAGCATCGTGCCGGATGTCAACGACCAGTACGACGCCGTCAACCCGTGGCTGTGCGTGCTCATGCAGGCGGACTGGTACCGGGACCTCATCGCACAGAAATGGACGGCGGCCTATGATGCGGGGGTATTCGACAGGGCAAATGCGCATGTCCGGGAGAGCGCCGCGCTCTACAGCGACGCCTTCGATCGCAACGAGGCGCGCTGGCACAGCATCCGGCAGAATGCCGCAAGGAATGAATGGTGCGCTGCAAGTGCCCGGTGCAAAACGCCCGAGGAGACCGCCGACTACCTTGCAAGCTGGCTCGATACCCGCACGGAGTTCCTCAACAGCTACTGGCATAAATAAACTGACTAAAAGTAT
>JAFTZY010000070.1 GCA_017460955.1 Oscillospiraceae bacterium | reverse complement strand
CTATGATGTTCTTCTTCCCTTCGCTCATCGGTTCTCTTTTTCTTCTTGCCATAAATTTTCAGCCTCCTGTGATATTAATTCTATTTTACCACAGTTTGCTGACTTTTTACAGACTTTTTTTCAGAGGCTCATTTCTGACAACTCGCTCTTTTGCTTATTCGTCTTCATCGCTGCACTCTTCCAGCCCGTGCAGGAGCTGAATGTAAACGCACTCTGCTCGTTCATGCTCCTCGCCGTCCGTAGACATCATCATTTCGAGGAAGTACGCCTTAGCTTCCTCATAGTCTGTCCAGACCTCACGCTTGCCATTGCAGACGGTCGTGACCTTGCGTGTTCTCGGCATCGCAAATTCAGGTGTTTTCAACATAGCTGTGTACCTCCAAATCATTATTGTAGATACAGTATATACCATAATCATGCAGGAGTCCAGCTCTGCGGAATAATTGTAACCATTCTTGTGAAAGGCGCAGCAATTTCAAACGCCGATCCGGTGCATAGCGCACATATCAACTTTGTGCTGTCGGGATTTTTCCTTACAGCATTTTTCTGTCAATGCTTCAACTGCAAACATTTCGATTGTAGAAACAGCAGAGGTTGTATAAGCTGGTCGGCAAGACGCTTGATGTCCTCAATATCCTCCTTATAAACTTTGTTCGTAACATTTGCTCTGTGAGCGATCTGGTTGATATTATTGGCGATATTATTCGCCAGCACGTTGAGTCGCTTCATCTCATCTCCGTCAATGTGGACGATGTAGCCTTCAAAAATCATCGCACGGACAAATTCACTGAGACTGCTCATACCGCTGTTAGCAAACTTCTTCTTGATAGTGTCCATTTCTGCCTGACTTACTCTTACCTTCAGGTACAGATCACGCTTGTTCTCATCTTTCATATTCTCTTTTCGTCCTCTCTTTGTTTTAGTAAATTCGGGGTTGTAGGGGCAGCGTCCTCTGCCAAGCTATGTATCATGTGAAAGTCGCTGTGCGCGCCCACATGATACCGTGCTTGCTACTCTTGTTTCGCCCCTCTGGGGCGATTTTCATTTCCGAGCTTTTCAGCTCGGTTTTTTTCTCGTGTATCGAGAATGGGAGCTGTGCGACTTTTTCTGTTTCTATCTGATAATCGATCCTGCGATTCCCCATATCCACTATACCAAAGATTTCAAAATCAGTCAATGGCTATCTGAAAAGTTTTTTCAGGTGGTCAGAAATGACTTCGTCAAAATCACCGGGGATTTTTTCTGGCTTAATACCGTCATTTCGTATTTTGAAATTGCAAAATTCCCCGGCTGATTGTTAATAAATCATGAACAAAAGTTGTGCGCATTGCGGCTTGTAATGATACGCAAGTGCGCGCTATAATGGGATCGTGGTCAGATGATGCGACCGCAAATCTGCGTTTCATAAATATGCTGAAACGGAAAGTGAGGTGAATGCGATGGGTCTGTATCTTGAAAAGATCATGGAGAACGAGAACAAAATCAAGAAGCTGAAAGCAACGATCGAGACCAGCAAGGCAAAGCTCAAAAAGCTGGTGGACGAAAATGCTCACCTGAGCTATCTTGAGATCAAAGCAGAATACAACTGCGAAGGTCGAGAGCTGCTGGAGGTTCTCGCAAGAGAGCGTGAACAGTCGGCAAGGCTGAAAGCTGACGTTCTGACCGATTCGGATAGTACTGTTACTGCGGATACCGCTGACGATGCAAACAAGGATTCCGATGATGAGTTCGGTCAGCAGATGAACTTTACGGATAAGAGAAATCCTTATGAGGATTGACATATATCCGACAACAAAACGATAGCTGTGTAAGGAGCGGCAGCGATGCCGTTCCGCACGGCTAAACCCAAAACAGAAAGAGGGGCAGACAGAGAAAGCAATCCCCTCGCTCTAAAAGCATAGAGAAAGAGAAGCTAAGAAGTACAAGCTATGAATAATAACACTACTGCTGTAGAAAGAGAAAAGGCAGATAACACTTTTACCACAAAGTCCGAATACAAGATCGGGCATACGCTTTACACGGTAACAACCGTGTTCAACCCTGCTTCAAAGGAACGCCTGTCGGAGATACTGCAAAGGCTGATCAATCGTGAATGTGAGGATCTTCTCGGTGAATCCGGACAAGAACCTGAGAAGCAGACTGTGTAACTTTGGAATATCGGCGCATTGTATTTATTTCCGGTCTGCGCTATAATGATAACATAGCTTGCTGTATCTGTCGGAAAGAGAGGTTAATTATGATAGACAAGATCACAGCATTGTATTGTCGCCTGTCGCAGGATGATATGTTGCAGGGCGAGAGTAATAGTATCACCAACCAGAAGACTATCCTCAAGAAGTACGCTGATGATAACGGTTTCCATAACCCGGTTTTCTACGTCGATGACGGAGTTTCGGGAACGACGTGGGAGCGTGAGGGTTTCAAAGCGATGATGGCTGACATCGAGGACGGCAAAGTGGGAACTGTCATTACCAAAGATTTGAGCCGCCTTGGTCGTGATTATCTGAAAACAGGCGAGCTGATCGAAATGGTGTTCCCCGATTATGACGTTCGCTATATTGCGATAAATGACGGCGTGGACACTTTCAAATCAGAGAACGAGTTGATGGCATTCAAGAACATTTTTAATGACTGGTACGCCCGTGATACGAGTAAGAAGATCAGAGCCGTTTTCAAGGCGAAAGGTCAGTCGGGCAAACATCTTTCAAATCCGATCTACGGCTACAAACACTCGGAAACCGATAAGAACCTTTGGGTGATCGACGATGAAGCCGCTGAGGTAGTTCGCAAAATTTTTCATCTTTGCATTGACGGTTACGGTCCGTCCAAGATTGCCCGTATTCTAACGCAGGAAGGTATCCCGACTCCGACTGCCTACGCTCTGTCGCAGGGCAGGGATAATGGTCATAAGAATGCCAAGCTGCACCGCTGGGGAAGCGAAACGATTGCCCATATCCTTGAAAAGGCTGAGTATTGCGGACACACTGTCAATTTCCGTACTCATGTGAAATCTTACAAAAACAAGAAGCGTGTGGATAACCCGAAAGAGGATTGGTTGATTTTCGAGAATACCCATGAGCCTATCATCACACAACAGGAGTTTGACTTGGTGCAAGAGCTTCGCAAGAACAAACGCCGTCCGACAAAGCATGAGGAAGTCAATCCGTTTTCAGGCATCTGCTACTGTGCTGACTGCGGAAGGAAGATGTATCTGTGCCGAGCCAAATCGCTGACAGCAGATCAGGAACATCTGAAATGTGGTACTTACGCAAATGACAAGGACGAGTGTACAGCTCACTTCATCAGGACGATCGTACTGAAAGAGATTCTTCTCGGTGAGCTGAATAAGATGATTTCCTTTGTCAAGGAGAACGAGGACGAGTTTGTGCAGGCTGCTATGGATAATTCTGTTCGGAAGCAGTCCTCGGAGCTTGCCAAGTCTAAGAAAAAACTGAGAGATGCGGAAAAGCGTATTACTGAACTTGACAGGCTGTTCACAAGGCTTTATGAGGACAACGTTTCAGGCAAAATCTCCGATGAGCGTTTTGAGGTGATGTCAACAGGATACGAGGACGAACAGAAAAAGCTCAAAGCGACTGTTGCCGAGCTGACCGCTTGCATCGAGACTGCCGAACAAAAGTCAGCCGATGTGACTGCATTCATCAAGGCAGTGCAGAAGTATGAGCATATCACGGAGCTTACGCCTGAGATCATGCACGAGCTTATCGAGAAGATCGTAGTTCATGCCCCTGACAAGAGTAGTGGGCATCGCACACAGGAGATCGAGATTCACTACCGTTTCGATGTTGCCGTAGCTACTGTCATTGTTGACAGTATGAAGTACGACAAAAAGAGAAAGGCTGCGTAACCGCCGAGGTTACGCAACCTTATCTTCAAATCATAAAAACTTATTTGTGAGTACCCGTCTTTCCCCTGCGGAGGCTTTTTGTGATGTTCGGTTTTACTGGGCCTTCATCTCCCCGATCGCCGTGCCGGTGGCGTAGGCATTCAGGGAGCTGTCGGCGCGGATGCCGGCAAGGAAATTGTACGAGCCCTGGCAGGCAATCATCGCCGCATTGTCGCCGCACAGCGACAGGGGCGGTGCATAGAGCGTGTAGCCGTGCTTTTTGCACATCGCTTCCATGGTGCGGCGCAGTCCGGAATTCGCGGACACCCCGCCCGCCATGGCGATCGTCCGGTAGCCCGTGCGCTGCGCGGCCAGCTCCGTCTTTTCCGTCAGGATCTGCGCGACCGTCGTTTGCAGTGCCGCTGCCATCGAGGGCGCATCCACCGGCTCACGCAGCTGCCCGGCATGATGCACCGTGTTGATGACCGCCGTTTTCAGGCCCGAGAAGCTGAAATCCAGCTCGCTCCCCGTCACCCTCGGACGCGGCAGGGGGTACTTCGCGGGATCCCCCTCCTGCGCGGCACGGTCGATCTGCACACCGCCCGGGTACGGATACCCCAGTACCCGTGCGCATTTGTCAAAGCATTCCCCGGCAGCATCGTCCCGGGTCGTGCCGAGGATCAGAAATTCCGTGTGGCTCTTCACCTCACACAGCATCGTGTGTCCGCCGCTCACCACCAGGCACAGGTAGGGCGGCGCAAGCTCGGGATGCGCGATGTAATTGGCCGCGATGTGTCCCGTGATGTGGTGTACCGGGATCAGCGGCTTGCCCGCGGACAGCGCCAGGCCCTTGGCAAAGCTCACGCCCACCAGCAGCGCCCCGATCAGCCCCGGCGTGTAGGTCACGGCAATGCCGTCCAGCTCATCGGCAGTGACGCCGGCATCGGACAGCGCCTGCTCCACGGTGGGCAGGATGTTCTCGCAGTGCCGCCGGGAGGCAAGCTCCGGCACCACGCCCCCGTAGAGCCGGTGCTCCATCGCCTGGGAGGCGATCACGTCCGAGCGCAGCTTCGTGCAGTCCTCCACAACGGCGGCCGCCGTTTCGTCACAGGAGCTCTCGATCCCTAAGATCAGCATGGGGCGCCCTCCTCACTGGCGGATGCGCGCCGGAGAATGGTGTCGAAAATGCGGTGCGCCGCCTGCTCCTTCGTCATCAGCGGGAGCTCCTCCTCGGTATCGGGCGTGATGAGCGTGATGACGTTCGTGTCCGTCCCGAAGCCCGCACCTTCCGTGCGCAGGCTGTTGGCGCAGATCATGTCGCAGTGCTTGGCGGCAAGCTTTTTGCGGGAGTTCTCGAGCACATGGTCCGTCTCCATCGAAAAGCCGCACAGGAACTGCCCCGGCACCTTGCGGTCACCGAGCGTTTGCAGGATGTCCTTCGTGCGCTGCAGGGGGATGCACAGGTCCGCATCGGATTTCTTGAGCTTGTGATCGGCCGTTTCGGCGGGCGTGTAATCCGCGACGGCGGCCGCTTTGATGATGATGTCCTGTTCAGGGGCACGCTGTGTGACCGCCTCGAACATATCCTGTGCCGAGGTCACCGGCACAAGCGTCACGAAGGGCGGCGGTGCGGCCTCGGCATGGGCGCACACGAGCGTGACCTGCGCCCCCCGGAGCATGGCTGCGCGTGCGATGGCAAAGCCCATTTTCCCGGAGGAGTGGTTCGTGATGAAGCGCACGGGGTCGATGGCCTCCTGCGTGGCGCCGGCGGTCACGAGCACGCGCTTGCCGGCAAGGTCGTGCTCACAGGCGATCTCCCGGAGGACATGATCGAGCAGCACGCTCTCCTCGGGCATCCGGCCGTCCCCGTCATCGCCGTTGGCGAGCATGCCGTGGGCGGGGGGGATGATGACATACCCGAAGCGTGAGAGCTTTTGCAGATTATCCTGCACGATGGGGTTGTGGTACATATTGTGATTCATGGCCGGGGAGACGAGCTTGACGCAGGGGCAGGCCATGACGGTGGTGGTGAGCATGTCGTCGGCAATGCCCCCGGCGATCTTGCCGATGACATTGGCGGAGGCGGGGGCGACGAGCACGGCATCGGCCTTCTTGGCAAGGGCCACATGCTCGACACTGTACTGGAAATTCCGGTCAAAGGTGTCGATCAGGCACTTGTTGCCGGTGAGGGTCTCGAGGGTGATGGGGTGGATGAAATTGGTCGCGTTCTGTGTCATGAGCACATGCACCTCGCAGTGCAGCTTTTTCAGCATACGGGCGAGATTGGCGATCTTATACGCAGCGATGCTCCCGGTCACGGCGAGCAGGACGGTTTTGCCTTGCAGCATGGGGGTTCCTCCTTGTGAATCAGAATGTATCCCTATTATACCACATCCGTCCGGGGATTGCAACAAGCATCCGGTCAAAAAAGACGAATTTCATTTGACATGTCGTCCGTTTTATGGTATACTATTACAATGGAACATCCGTACCAACGCAACACAAGGAGGAACCGATGGCAAACGCAACAAAGAAACTGCCCCGGCGGTATCTGCATCTGGCGGACCTGCATCTGGGCAAGCGTCTGGGGGGCTTTCCGCTGCTCGAGGAGCAGGAGGATGTACTGGAGCAGGCGATCGCGCTCGTGCAGGCGCGCGCACTCGACGGCGTGCTCATCGCCGGGGACATCTACGACCGCCCCTCGCCCCCCGTGGAGGCCATGGCGCTGTTTGACCGCTTCCTGACACAGCTGCACCGCCTGGGCGTGCCCGCCGCGCTCATCAGCGGCAACCACGATGCGCCCGGACGCATCTCCTATTTCTCGGACCTTCTGGCGCCGAGCGGCATCCGCGTGCCGGGGGAGTTCGCCGGGGTCCTCGAGTGCGTGAGCAGCCCGGACGATCCCGTGCAGATCTGGCTGCTGCCGTTTGTCACACCCGGCCGGGTGCGCCGCTTCTATCCGGAAACGCCCGTGACCACCTATGAGGAGGCCGTGCGGGCCGTGCTTGCCCACTCCCCCATTGACAAGGAGCGCATCAACCTCCTGCTGGCGCACCAGTTCATCACGGGCGGCGCCACCTGTGATTCCGAGGAGCTGGCCGTGGGCGGCCTCGACCAGGTGGATGCGGCCGTCTTTGCGGATTTTGATTATGTGGCACTCGGCCATCTCCACCAGCCCCAGCGCTGCACGCGGGATACCGTGCGGTATGCCGGCTCCCCCCTCAAATACTCCCTCTCCGAGGAGAACCAGCGCAAGAGCTTCACCCTTGTGACCGTGCATGCCAAGGACGACATCACGGTCGAGGAGGTGCCCGTCCGGTTTCTGCGGGACGTGTACACCGTGAAGGGACCGTTTGCCGAGCTCCGGGAGGCTCCCCTGACCGAGGACTATGTCCGCGTGCTCCTGACCGATGAGGAGGCGCAGCCCGATGCCCGGATGCTGCTGCGGAGCAATTTCCCGCGCATGGTGCGCTTTGGCGTGGAGAATTCCCGCGTGCGCACGGATCTGATCGTTGTCCCCGAGGAGGCGGAGCCCGAGCGTTCACCGCTTGCCATGTTCGAGGATTTCTTCATCCATCAGAACAACGGCACACCCCCCACCGAAGAACAGCTTGCCCTGGCGCAGGAGATCTTCCGGGAGCTTGAAGAGGAGGCGAGAGCATGAGACCTGTTACCTTGCAGATGCAGGCCTTCGGGCCGTTTGCCAGACGCACGGAGATCCGCTTTTCCGAGCTCGGGGAGCAGGGCGTGTTCCTCATCACCGGTGCCACCGGTGCCGGCAAGACCACGATCTTCGACGCCGTGAGCTTTGCGCTGTACGGGGAGACGAGCGGGGAGCGCCGGGAAATGAAGTATTTCCATTCCGACTACCTGCCCGACCGGGACCGCCTTCAGGTGCGCCTGACCTTCCTGCACCAGGGAAGACAGTACCTTGTCCAGCGCACGGGCGTCCACAAATGGGAGGACGGCAAGCGCAGGTTCACCGTCAAGGCCGGTCTGTACCGGCTCGAGGACGGCGAATACGTCCCCGTCGCCGAGGGCGCGACCAATGTCACCAAAGCCGTCGGGGAGATGCTCGGCCTTGACCGGAAGCAGTTTGCACAGACGGTCATGATCGCGCAGGGGGACTTCCAGCGCATCCTCTCTGCCAGAAGTGAGGAGCGCCGGGAGATCTTCAAGAGCCTCTTCCACACGGGGATCTACCGCGACTTTGAGGAGCGCCTCCGGGAGCGCCGCAGGGAGATGGGCGAGCGCAGCAGGCTTTTGCAGCACGAGCTCCTTGGCACCATGAACGGCTGCCGGTTCGATGAGGGACGCCGCCCTGCGGAGGATCCGTCCGAGGTGGGGACGGCGCAGAAATACGAGCGTGCGCTCGATGCGCAGATCGCGCTCTGGGAGGTGCGCCTGGAGGATCTTGGCGAGCGCTTCCGGGCGCTTGACGCGCAGTGGCAGGTCCGGGACCGTGCCCTGCATGAGGAGCGGGCGCTTGCCGAGGCCCAGCAGGCACTTTCCGAAAAGCAGGAAGCGCTGTCCGCCTTGCAGAGAAAGCCGATGGGGCCAAAGCGGGAGGAGCTTGCGGATGCCCGCCGGGCACAGCAGGTCGGGCCGGCTGCGGAGAAATATGCCCAGACGGCAGCGCGGCTTGAGGAGGAGCTCCGGCAGCGCACGGAATATGAAGCGCAGCGCACCCGGCTCGAGCAGGAGCGGGAGGCTGCCGGACGCCGGAGGGACGAGGCCGCAGAGCGGACTCTAACCCTTGATGGTATCGCAAAGGAGCTGCATGAGCTTGAGGCGGCGCAGCCCCTGTACCGGGAGCTCCGGGAGGCGCAGCAGCAGCTTGGCGCCGAGGCCGAGGTACAAAAGCAGCTCGAGCGTGCCGCACAGCACGCGGTCGATACCTACCGGAGCATGCTCAGGCGCTTCCTGTCCGGGCAGGCGGGACTTCTGGCAAGGGAGCTGCACGAGGGGCAGCCGTGCCCTGTCTGCGGGGCGCTGGCACACCCGGCCCCCGCCCCGTGTCCGGAGGGGACACCCACGGCCGAGGCACTTGCCAAGGCAGAGAAGCAGCACACACAGGCCGCCGACAAGGCACAGCGGCACCGGGAGATCTGCACGCGCCTGGGCGAGCAGTGCAAGCGCCTGTCGGAGGATCCCGTCATCCGGAGGATGGACTTTGAGGCGCTTTTGGAGCGTGTGAAGGCGCTCAGGAAGGAGCGCAGGGCGATCGAGACCGAGCAGCGCAATGCCGATGCGGCCTTCCGGCAGGCCTGTGATGCGTGCGCACAGACGGCCGGTGCGCTGCAAGGTCTCCTTGAGCGCATCGACAGGACACGGAAGGACCGGGATGCGCTGCAGGGCGCACTGACGGCGGCGCTGGCCGAAAACGGCTTTGCGGACGAGGCAGCCTATGCACGGGCAAAGCGCAGTGCCGCTCGCGTGGCACAGCTTGAGGAGGAGATCCGGGTGTATGACGAGACCTGCCATACGCTGACCGGGCAGATCCGTGAGCTTGCCAAGAAAACGGACGGCAGGCCCAAGGCCGATCCGGACGGATGCCGGAGGGCACTGGAAGAGACGGCCGTGCAGCGCGAAGCCGTCCGGGAGGAGCGCGAGGATCTTGCCGTTGCGCTCAGAAGCGACAAAAGCGCCCATGAGCGCCTGCAAACAGCGCTCCGGGAGCAGGCGCAGCTCCATGAACGCATGCGCGTGCTCGAGGATGTGTACACCACCGTCAGCGGCCAGAAGGGCAGCGGGCAGGCAAAGCTGCGGCTGGAGGTCTATGTGCAGCAGTACTATTTCCGCAGGGTGGTCTACCATGCCAATCTGAGGCTTGCCCAGCTCACCGATACGCAGTTCGTGCTGCGCTGCCGGGAAACGGCGGACGATCTGCGCTCCCAGTCCGGACTGGATCTGGAGGTCTGGGACAGGAGCACCGGCCGCTGGCGGGATGTGAACACGCTCTCGGGCGGCGAGACGTTCTTAGCGTCCCTGTCGCTGGCACTGGGGCTCTCGGATGTGGTGCAGGAGCGCAGCGGCGGTGTCGAGCTCGATGCGATGTTTATTGACGAGGGCTTCGGTACGCTCGATGAGGAGGCGCTGCGTGCGGCGGTGGATCTGCTGGCAGGCCTTGCGAAGGGCGACCGCCTGATCGGAGTGATCTCCCATGTGGAGGCACTGCGCACCCGCATCGGCCGGCAGCTCCGCGTCACCAAGACCCCCGACGGCAGTGTGGCAGAGACTGTGCTGGGATGAGACTTTATCAGAAAGTATGAGGATACACCGTATCCGGAAAGGCAGGAACGATCATGCAGGAACAGACATATACAGGCTTCCGGGAGGCACAGATCGGGCAGACGCTCGAGCGCCCGGTGCTGGTCACCGTCATCGCGGAGAATACCGCCAGGAACGGGAAGAACTTTGTCCGTGTCACCATGAAGGACGGGGAGTCGGAGATCACCGCGGCGATGTTCGAGACCTCGGCAGCGGATCTGGAAGCCCGGGGCATCCGGAAGAATATGATCGCCGATGTGCGGCTGACCGTCTCGGAATACCAGGGTGCCAAGAGCTTCAAGATCGCCGAGATCGCCCCCACCGCGGACACGGCCCTTACGGTCGCGGACTTCACAAAGCTCCCGCCCGTGGAGCTGGATGTGATGTATGAGGAGATCACCTCCCTCATCCGCAGCGCTGCCGATGACCGGGGCGGTACCTGTACGCCGCTGTCGGAGCTGGCGCTGCACATCCTCGAGGACCACAAGAAAAGCTATATGACCTCCTCGGCAGCCGTGTCCATGCACCACAATCTGCGCGGCGGGCTCCTGTACCACTCCTACCGGATGGTGCAGGCAGCGGATGCACTGTGCAGGGTGTATGACGGACTGGACCGGGAGCTGATGGTGTGCGGGGCAGCGCTCCATGACATCGGGAAGATCTGGGAGTACCGCACCTCCGTGACGGGGGATGCACAGATCACCTCGAGCAGCGTCCTGCTCGGCCACCTGTACATGGGCGCCTCCCTCATCAAGGGCTACACCACCGGGCAGAATTACAACCGCGAGAAGGTGCAGATGCTCATCCACATGATCCTCTCCCACCACGGCACGCGGGAATTCGGCGCCGTGGTATGTCCCGCCACGCCCGAGGCCTTTGTGCTGCACTACATCGACAACATCGATGCCAAGCTCTATATGTGTGAGGCGTTCTATGAGGAGCTCGGTCCGGGGGAGTTCACGGAGAAGAAGCCCTTCGGACTGGACAACCGGATCTACCGTCCGGACCTGGGAGAGTGACATGGAGCGCCTGTGTGACGGCTGTGCCTACGGGGCACGGTATGTGGATCTGGGCGTGTGCCCGGAGTGCGGGCGGGGGCGGCTCACCGGGGATCTGTATACCAGGGAGCTGTCCTGCTCCGGGCAGCATCCGGTCACGCAGATCGGTGTGGATTTTGACGCCCCGCGCAATTGCAGCAGCAGGATGCTGTATAAGGACTTTGCCATTGTCATCACCGATGGGATGAGCCACGGAAAGCTCATGCATCTGAGCCGGTGGGCGGAGAAAACACCGGTCCTTGTCCATAAGGCCATCCGCAGCGGCGATCCGGTGTTCACGGGGATGGACGTCTACATGCTCCTGCGCACGGGCAAGCGGCTGCATGATATGGGCGTTTCGTTCAAGGTGTGCCCCGCACTGCCGGTACTGCCCCGCTTCTGTGACTGCTTCCCGCATCTCGAAACGGAGTATGCGTGGGTCCTTAAGTCGGATGGGGCGGCGGAGGGATAGGGCTTCCCCGGCAGTGCGGCAAAGGCCCAACGGATGCGCCCTCCCCGGAAACCACCGGGGAGGGCGCATGTTTATTTCAGAAGCTCCTCGCGCAGCTGCCGCAGGAGCTTCTTTTCCCGGCGGGAGACCTGGACCTGTGTCATCCCAAGGAGCTGTGCGGTCCTAACCTGTGTCAGCTCCCTGAAATACCGCAGCTCCAGAAGATGCCGGTCCCTGGCGGGGAGCGCGGCCATGACCTGCCGCAGTGCCAGCCGGTCACTGATGCCCTCATCGGGGGCCTCCACGGCAATGTCCATCTGCCCGCCCTCCTCACTGTCCGTCAGGGACAGCACGGGCGTGGCGGAGGACAGCGCGAGCGCGATCTCCTCCGGGGAGGCACCGGTGCGCTCGGCCAGCACGGACAGCGGCGGCTCCTTCCCCGTTTCATGCACGATCGTTTCCCGCAGACGCTGTACCTTCATGGCAAGCTCCCGCAGGCCCCGGGAGACATGCACCGTCCCGCTGTCCCGGAACAGGCGCTTGATCTCCCCGAGGATCACCGGCACGGCATAGGTCGAGAACTGCACGCCCCGCTCGGTGTCAAAGGCGCGGCACGCCTTGACCAGTCCCTCACAGCCGGCGGAATACAGATCCTCATAGGGGAGCCCCCGGTCCCGGAAGCGGCCGGCGCACAGATGGACGAGCCCGAGGTGCTCCTCCGCCTTCGGACGCTCAGTCATCCGGCTGTCCCCCCAGACGGCGGCGCATGGTCAGGACTGTCCCGGCCCCCTCGCTCGAGCGCACATGCAGACTGTCGGTAAAGGTCTGCATGATGGCAAAGCCCAGCCCCGCCCGCTCCTCCTCGGGCGCAGAGGTATACAGCGGCTCCATGGCACGCGCCACATCCGGGATGCCGCAGCCCTTGTCGGAGACCCGTATGTAGATCACCCGCTCCGGGAGCATCCGCAGGCACAGCGAGACATTCCCCTCACTGCCGCGGTAGCCGTGGACGATGGCATTGGTCACGGCCTCCGAGATGACCGTGCGCAGGTCGGCAAGCTCCTGGGCGGTGGGGTCGGCGGGGATGAGGAATGCCGAGAGCGCCGCACGGGCCAGTCCCTCGTTGGCGGACTGTGCGGGAAAGACGCATTTGAATTCGTTGAGCACCTTCATTGTACCACCTCCTCCCGGACCCGGATCGAGGCAAGGCGTTCCATGCCCGCCAGGCGCAGCACCCGGGCGATGTGTGCGGAGGGGTTTTGCAGGATGATCTCCCCGCCCAGGGGGTGGAGGATCTTGTAGCGCCCCATGATGAGCCCGATGCCGGAGCTGTCCATGAAGCTCACATCCCGGAAATCGAAGATGAGCGTCTGCGGCAGATGGGCATAGACAGCCGCATCCACCTCGGAGCGCAGGCGGTTGCTGGAGTGGTGGTCGATCTCCCCGTCGAGCCGGACAAGGAGCTGCGCGGTCTGCGTATCGTAATGGATCTGCATTGTGGTACTTCCTTTCTGCTTGTTCTCTGTGACACCGCCCGGGATCCCGTGCGGCATTGTCTTTATTGTACCACAAGCACCGTGTCGGAATTTGCAAAAAGAACGCCCCCCCGAAACTTCTTTCGAGGGGGCGCAGTGCTTATTGTTCGATCCCGAAATATTCGTAAATGTCCTTCTCTCCCTTCGCACCGTGGTAGGCGGCATAGCGCAGGATGAAGGCGGCGTCGTTTGCATTGACAGCGGCATTCCTGCGGTCCACATTGGCAGCAAGGGCCTGCACGCCCGTGAGACCGGAGTCGCGCTTGGCACCGATGCGGGCGGCAGCCATGAGCACGGCTGCGGCATCGTTTGCATTGACATTGCCGTCACCGTTCACATCGCCGACCCCCTGTGCCAGCCCGAGGGACTCGAAGCGGTAGCCGTTGATCCGGGCATGTGCCTGGGCTGTGGAGCCCTCATAGCCGCAGAGCGTGCCGTGGAAATAGTAGAAGCCCTTCGTGTCATCCACAAAGATCGTGTTGTAATTGTTCAGCGTACAGTCGGGGTTCAGGATCGTCACCCGAAGCTGCGGGGAGCAGTTATAGAAGCTATCCTGCTCGATCTCTGTCACGCTCTTCGGGATGGTGATCTCCTCAAGGGCGGTGCAGCCATAGAAGGTGCGGTCAAGCTCCTGTGTACACCCTTCGGGCAGCTCTACGGTTTTCAGCGATGTGCAGTTTCTGAACATACCGCCTCCGAAGATAAATGCTGCGCCCTCCGGGATCGTCATGGAGGTCAGGGCCGTGCAGCCCTGGAAGGCATAGCCGTAGATGGATTCGAGTCCCTCCGGCAGGACGATCTGTGTAAGCTTTTCGCATCCGTCAAAGGCATGGGAGCCGATCTTGGCCACGCTGTCCGGAACGGTGAAGGTCCCTTCCTTGCCGGCAGGGCAGCACACGAGCGTGGTGCCCGCCTTGTCATAGAGCACACCGTCCTTCACGGAGAAGGACTCACTGCCCCCGGACAGGGTAAATTCGGTCAGGCTCGTGCAGCCTGCAAAGCTATTGTCGATGCCCGTCAGGGAGGCGGGGAGATCGACCGTGGTCAGGCTCGTGCAGCCGGCAAAGGTCTCCCTCCCGAGCTGTTCAAGCCCCGAGGGGAGCGTGATGCTGCTAAGGCTCGTACAGCCGGAAAAGGTCTCGAAAGAGAGCCGTGTCAGCCCCTCCGGGAGCCGCACGCTCTCGAGTGTCGTGCAGTTTTGGAAGGCATCGTACCCGATCACGGTGACGCTGTCCGGGATCGTCACGGAGGTGATCCCGGCGCAGTCCCGGAAGGCATAATTGCCGATCTCATTGACGCCCTCCGGAACGGTGACAGCGCCTTCCTTGCCGGGCAGGCAGTACACCACGGTGCCGTCCTTGAGGATCATGCCGTCCCTGTAGGTGAGGGTCGGGTGGCTGTCGGAGATGACAAACTCGGACAGGGCGGTGCAGCCCCGGAATGTATACTCGCTTATCGATTCTATGCTGTCCGGGATGTTGATGCGGGTAAGACCCGTGCAGTTTTCAATGCTCAGGCTCGTGACCCCATCCGGCACATGGAGCTCCGTGATCGCCGGGCAATGATTGAGCTGGGGGAAGCTTGCCGCCCCCTCCGGGACATTGACGGAGGTAAGGCCTTCGCAATTGTAAATGTCGGGGTAGCTCTCCAGCGCTGCCGGGAGCGTCAGGGTGGTCAGTGCATCGCAATTGGAGACACCGCCGAAGCTTGTCACGCTGTCCGGGAGCGTCAGGGTGGTCAGCGCATCGCAGTTATCAATGCGGTATATTTCCGTCAGTCCCTCCGGGAGCGTCAGCTCGGTCAGGGCGGGGCAGTCATAGATGCCCTGGATATTCGTCACACTCTCCGGGAGGGTCAGGCCCGTCAGCCCGGCGCAGTGATTGAACCGGACCGTGGTCACGCCGTCCGGGACGGTGAAGTCCCCCTGCCGGCCGCCGGGATAGTACAGAAGCTGTGTTTTGTCCTTGCTGTACAGTACGCCGTCCACGGCGGTGTAGTCGGGGTTGTCCTCGGCAACGGTTATTTCGGTCACACTGGTGCTGCTCAGCCAGTTGCCGATCTCCTCCTGGTATGTCATGCTTGCCGGGATGGACAGGGAGGTCAGCTTGTCACACTCGTCCATGGCGTAGTAGCCGATGCTCCGGATCCCCTCCGGGATGGCATAGGCACCCTCCCGTCCGGCGGGGTACACAGACAGATAATCGCCGTCCTCCCCCTTGGCAAAGGGCACACCGTCAATGTCGTACAGGCTCGGGTTGCCGTCGGCCACGGTGATGGAGGTCAGATTCGGGCAGCGTATGAGGTCATAGGGACCCAGGTCTTCAAACGTCGCCGGGAGCGAGATGCTCACAAGGCGTTCATCGCCCATGAAGGTGCCAAGGCCTGCAAAGCCGGTAACGGGCAGACCGTCGATCGTCTCCGGGATGACAAGGTCCCGCACGCTGTCATCGCAGTCCATGATCCGTGCGCTGCCCTCATAGATGTTGTAGCGCAGTCCCTGCGGATTGTCCTCGGTGATGAGCCCGACGGCCCCCGCCGGGATGGAAGGGGTGCCTGCGAAGAGGCACAGCGACAGTGCCGCTGCGGCGAATTGCCGGATGGATTTCGTTTTCATAAGTCATCCTCCTTGTTATGCTTCGTATCCGAGATAGCTGTAGATGCTCTTCGTGCCCTTCGCACCGCGGCAGGCGGCATAGCGCAGGATGAAGGACGCATCGTTTGCATTGACGGCAGCGTTGGAAGCATCCGTATTGGCAGCCATGGCCTGGATGTCCGACAGGCCGGAGTCGCGCTTGGCACCGATGCGGGCGGCCGCCATGAGGACCGCGGTGGCATCGTTGGCATTGACATTGCCGTCGTTATTCACATCGCCCAGCACCGGCACCTTGCCGATGGACTCGAAACGGTAGGCATTGTGACGCGCATGGATCTGGGCCGTGGAGTTCTCATAGCCGCAGATAGTGCCGGTGTAATACCACCAGTAGTGGTCATAGTCGTTCACAAAGATGTTGTTGTAATTGTCAAGCGAGCAGTAGGGGTTCAGAATGGTGACCTTCTCCAGGGACGTGCAGTCAACGACGGAACGGTATCCGAGCTTTGTGACGCTCTTCGGGATGGTGAGCTCCCGCAGGGCGGTGCAGCCCAGGAAGGTCTCTCTTCCGATCGTTGTCAGGCCCTCCGGCAGCTCGACGGTCTCGAGAGCGGTGCAGCCGTCAAATGCGCCGGAGCCGATCTCCTTCACACCCTCCGGGAGAACGATCTGCGTGAGCTTCGTGCAGCCTGCGAAGGCACCCTCGGCGATGGAGGTCACGCCGTCCGGAACGGTGAACACGCCCTCCTTGCCGGCGGGGCAGCACACGAGCTGCGTGCCGTCCTTGCTGTAGAGCACGCCGTCCTGTACGGACAGGTACTCGCTCCCCTCGGAGAGGGTGAATCCCGTCAGGCTCGTGCAGCCGGTGAAGCTTTTGTAGAGGCTCTTCAGGGAGGCGGGGATGTCCACCGTGGTCAGGCTCGTGCAGCCGTCGAAGGCCTCGGAGAGAAGCGCTTCCAGACCGCCCGGAAGCTTGACGCTGGTGAGGGAGGTGCAGTTCTGGAAGGCGCCGGTCGAGATCTCTGTAAAACCTTCATGGAAATGTACGGCAGTGATGCCCGTGCAGTCCCGGAAGGCACCGCCGCTGATGACGGTCACATCCTCCGGGATGGTGACCTCCCCCGTTTTGCTGTCCAGACAGCTGGAAATACTGTGATTGGTTCTGTCAATGTCAATGAATAAGCCGTCCGCGTAGGCATAATACGGGTGCGAATCGGAGATCTCGATCTCGGTCAGGGAAGGGCAGTTCCGGAAGGTCAGGCCCCAATCCACAGCGTCCGGGACGTTCACGCTTGTCAGTGCCGTGCAGTCATAGACATACACCCGCGTCACGCCGTCCGGGAACCGGAGACTGGTCAGCGCCGGGCAGTTTGAGATGGTGGGGGCAGTTGTCATCCCCTCCGGGAGGGTGATACTTGCAAGCTGCGGGCAGTTCATGATGTATCCATACATGGTGGTGATACCCGCCGGGATCGCAAGCTCGGTCAGGGCACAGTTCTGGATACCGCCCATATTCGTCAGGCCCTCCGGGAGGTGCAGCACGGCCAGGTTCTCACAGTCTGTGATGCTGCCCATGCTCGCCACGCCTTCGGGGATCGTCAGCTCCGTCAGTCCGGGGCAGCCTCCGATCGAGCCCACGCTCGTCACGCCCGCCGGGATCGTCAGCTCGGTCAGTCCGGGGCAATATTCGATCGAGCCCAGGGAGGTCAGACTTGCCGGCAGTGTCAGGGAGGCCAGGCTCTCGCAATGATCGACGCCGTCAAATTTCGTCACACCCTCCGGGAGCGTCAGCGCCGTCAGTCCCGCGCAGCCGGAAAAGGCACCGCCTGCGATCGAGGTCACGCCCTCCGGAACGGTGTATGCGCCCTCTCTGGCGGCGGGGTAGGCGATCAGCTCTGTTTTGTCCTTGTTGAACAGGACCCCGTCCACGGAGCAGTAGTTCGGGTTATCCTCTGCGACAGTGAACGCAGTGAGGGAGGTGCAGCCGCTGAAATAGGCCATGATGGATGTCACGCTTGCCGGGATGTACAGGGAGGTCAGACGGGCGGCATTGTCAAAGCCGGGGTCCGCCCATACGAAGCCCGTGCCGATGCGGGCGATGCCGTCCGGGATGGCATAGTCCCCCTCGCGTCCCGGAGGATAGTAGATCAGGATGTCGCCGTTTTCCCCCTTCCGGTAGACCACGCCGTCGATGTCATACTCGGATGCGGCGGCATCGTCGATGTAAATGGCGGACAGCGTGGGCTGGAAGAAGTCCCTGGAAGAGAATTCGACACTGGCAGGGAGCGTGACGGTCCTGAGATGATCACAGCCGACAAAGGAGCTGCCAAGATCGCCCATAGAGTTTTCAAAGCCGATAACGGGTATGCCTTCGATGGATGCGGGGATGACCAGGTCCTCCACGTTGTCGTCGCAGTCCAGGATCCGCACGCCGTCATCGTAGAAGGCGTAGCGCAGTCCCTGCGGGTTGTCCTCGGTGATGACGCCGATCGCCCCGGCGGGGATGGCGGCAGTGCTTGTGATGATGCTTGCTGTCAGCATCGCTGCGGTGAGCGCTTTGACAAGTTTTGTGTTCATAATGATTCCTCCTGTTTGTCCCCGGCAGAATTTGCCGGCATGTTTAGGTCCATGATACCATAATATCCGGTATTATGGTATCATCGCCCGACCTGCAGGGAGTGTCATTCATGGCACGGACCTGCAAGGGCGTGTAATATTATACCATAAAAGCGTAGCGTTATGGTATCATCGCCCGATCTGCAGGGAGTGCCATTTATGGCACGGATCTGCAAGGGCATATAATATTATACCATATATCGGAATGAAATGCAATAGAAATACAGCGATCTGAACAAAAAGCACCCTGCGCTCGCAGGGTGCTATGCTATTCCAACAGGCACCGGAAGGCCGTCGGCAGGGAATGGACCTCCCGGAGCTCCTCCGGGGCGGCCCAGGTGAATTCCGGCACGGCATTCTGACAGCGCAGGAACACCCCCTGCATCTCCCAGGTGATGTGCGTGAAGATGTGCTTTCGCTGCACGATCTTTTGCAGCTCCTGCGGCTGCACGCCCCATCCGGAGGCGGTGCGGACCGCCTCCTGCGCATTCAGATGCCCCGGGACGTTCGGCAGCTCCCACAGCGATGCCAGAAGTCCCGTATCCGGGCGCTTGGCAATGGCGATGCGCCCCCCGCATTCGAGGATGAACACCGTCTTTTGCTCGATGCGCCGATGCTGTTTTTTCTCCCGCACGGGAAGTCCTGCGGCATTGCCGGCCGCTGCCGCCATGCAGATCCCGGAGAGGGGGCATTCCCCGCAGCGTGGCGCACCGCCGGGTATGCAGACCGTCGCGCCCATCTCCATGAGCGCCTGTGTGAGCATCGCGGGGTCGCTTCCTTCATACACCGGCCGGAGCGCTTCCGTGATGTCCGCACGGGTGCGGGTGTCCAGGACGTTCCGGTGGTCCTCCTGCACCCGGGCCATCACCCGCAGGACATTCCCGTCCACCGCCGGGGTGGGCAGGGAAAAGCAGATCGAGCAGACCGCCCCCGCCGTGTAGTCCCCCACACCGGGGAGCGCACGCACCTGTTCGTAGGTCTCTGGAAAGCGCCCGCCGTACTGTTCTGTGATCTGCCGTGCCGCACGCCCGAGATTGCGCACGCGGCTGTAATACCCCAGGCCCTCCCAGAGCTTGAGGAGCTGCTCCTCCGGGGCGGCGGCAAGGGCGGCAATGTCCGGCAGTGCCCGGAGGAACCGCGCATAGTACCCCTTCACTGCCTCCACACGGGTCTGCTGGAGCATGATCTCCGACACCCACACCCGGTACGGGTCCTTCGTCTCCCGCCAGGGGAGCGCCCGGTGATGGGCAGGATACCAGGCAAGCAGGGGAGCGGCGATGCGGCAGGGAAGGGCGGCTTTTTCCTCTGCGATCCGGCGCATCCTGTCAAAGAGCTTGTCGTAGATGGGGAGCATGTGCGCCTCGGTGCAAAGCGCATGCAGCGCCTCCTGCGTGAGCCAGCGCACATCGCGGTTCTCCCCCTCGCGCTCGTGCAGCGGCTGCGTGCGGTCGGCAATGAGCCCGAAGCAGACATTGTAATGCAGATGCGCGGGGACCGGGACCCCGTGCTTTTCATGCGCAGGAACGGGCAGTACGTCGATCGAGAGAACGGCGCTGCTTTGCGCATAGAGCTTGGTGATGCCCGTCTCCTCGCGTGCCTCGCGCAGGGCAGCGGCCAGAAGATCCGTCCCCCCGTCGGCATGGCCGCCCGTCCAGCCCACGGAGCCGTAGACAAGATGGTAGGCCATGAGTGTTTCGGACAGATCCGGGGAGAGGAGGAAGCCCGAGCAGGTGATGTGCCCGGCAGTACAGTCCCGGCACAGGAGCGCCTCCCCGTGGCGTGCGGCAAGCGCCAGGACCTGCGCCTGTGCAGTGCGCTCCTCCTCGGTCTCCGGAACAAAGCGCCGGAGTGCTTCGAGCCAGTCCATCACTTTTTGAGGTCGAGCCTCGAGAGCTGGTCCTTGGTGGTGTAGGCCTCGCATTCGTGCTTGTTGGGACGGCCCATGAGCTTGCGCATGGAGGCGCGGACATCCCCGTGCTCAAAGAGCAGATGGTAGAGCTCCTCGGTGATGGGCATGCTCACGCCGAGCTTTTTGGCAAGACCGTAGGCGACCTCGCAGCAGTAATAGCCCTCCACGGTGCCGACCTGCCGGACGGCCTCCTCCGGAGAGACACCCTGACCGATGAGAATGCCGGCTCTGCGGTTGCGGCTGTGCATGCTCGTGCAGGTGACGATGAGGTCGCCGAGTCCCGACAGTCCGGCAAAGGTGTCAAGCTCCGCACCGAGCTCCAGGCCGAGGGAGGTGATCTCATGAACGCCGCGGGTCATGAGGGCGGCCTTGGTGTTGTCCCCGAAGCCCAAACCGTCACTGACACCGGCGGCCAGGGCAATGATGTTCTTCATCGAGCCGCCGACCTCGCAGCCGATCACATCCCGGTTGACATAGAGCCGGAGCGTGCCGCTCGTGAAGATGTCCTGGATGTACTCGGCATAAGCGACGTTCTCACTGGCCACGGTGACCGTGGTGGGAACGCCGCGGGCAAGCTCCTCGGCGTGGGAGGGACCGGTGAGGACTACAATGGGATGTCCCGGGCATTCCTCCGCGATGACCTCGCTCATGCGCTTGCAGGTGCCGGCCTCAAGGCCCTTGGCGGTGTTGACGATGACGGTGTTCTCCGTGAGGTGGGGGGCAGCCTCCTGCACGACGCTGCGCAGGAAGGAGGTGGGGATGCCCACGAGGACGGCATCCTTGCCGGAGACGCAGGCGATGTCCGTGGTCAGCAGGATGTCCGAGGGGACCTTCACGCCCGGGAGCTTGGCGGCAAGCTCTCCGGTGCTGCGGATCTCGTCGATCTCACTCTGGAATTTCGACCAGACGGTCACGTCGTGTCCCATGTTCCGGCACATGATCGCCAGTGCCAGTCCGAATCCGCCGGAGCCCAGGATCGTAATATCAGCCATAAATGATACTTCCTCCTTATCAGTGGTTTTATGAGGTTAGTGCCGCGTGCGGGGAAAATGTTACAGAACGGCCGAAAAACGCCTTACGCGCCATACCCTTCCAGGGACTTGACAAACACATCCACATGTGGTATACTGAAAGTGCTTTCTTCAGAAAGCAGGAACAACCGACACAACAGGGGAGCTGTGACAGGCTGAGAGGAAGCATTTGCTTCGACCCATAACCTGATGCGGGTAATGCCGCCGTAGGGACATACGGGATCTCTCTGTACTGCCGTGTTTTTTTGGACATCGGCAGTTTTTTGCGCAGCCCCCTGTATGCCCTGACTTAAATAAGGAGGAATTCCAAATGTCCGACACCACCGCAAACAACACCCCGACCAGCCACGCCAAGATCGTGCGCCTTGCTGCCAGCGGCATCATGATCGCACTGGCCACCGTCCTGAGTATGATCACCATCGTCAAAATGCCCCTCGGCGGCAGCCTGACCCCCGTGAGCATGCTCCCCATCTGCATGATCGCCGTGATCTACGGCACCAAATGGGGCCTGGGAACGGCCTTCGCGTATTCGCTCGTGCAGCTCATCATCGATTTTTCGTCCGCACTCAGCTGGGGCCTGACCGTCCCCGCACTCATCGCCTGCTTCGTCTTTGACTACCTGCTCGCCTTCACTATGCTCGGCTTTGCAGGCATCTTCCGCAGGCAGAAGGGCTGGGGCATCCCCGTGGGCGTGGGTGTGGCCGTGCTCCTGCGCTATATCTGCCATATCATCTCCGGCGGCACCGTCTTTGCCATCTGGATGCCCGAGGGATGGGGTAATCCGTGGATCTATTCCATGGCCTACAACGGCGCCTTCATGGGTCCGGAGCTCGTGCTCACCGTGATCGCTGCCCTGGCACTGAGCCGCGTGCCGGTGCTGCGCCGCATGATCGAGGAATAAGGACATGAAACGACTCGCACTCCTGCTGCTGACCTGCTTTGCCGCCCTCCTGCTGGGCGGCTGCTACGGCAGCTATGAATTACAGACGGAGGAGCCCGCCTCCCTCGTCATCTTCACACAGCCCGCTCCGGAGCCCACCCAAGCAGGCGAAGCACAGGAGGAGACCGTGCAGGAGGAAGAGACCGCGGCGGCTGCACAAGAGACGGCGGATCTTACTCAGGACAGCATCCCCGATGCACCGCCGGAGGACGAGCCCCTGCCCGCCTCCGTGGAGAAGGACGGCAGCTATACCAGTCCCGAGGACGTGGCGGCCTATATCCATACCTTCGGCACGCTCCCCGGGAATTTCCTGACCAAGCGGGAAGCTCAGGACTTGGGCTGGGACAGCCGCAAGGGCAATCTCTGGGAGGTCGCACCCGGCATGAGCATCGGCGGGGACCGCTTCGGCAATTACGAGGGCCTGCTGCCCGACGGGTCGTACAAGGAATGCGATGTCAATTATGAGGGCGGCTTCCGGGGCGCCGAGCGCCTGATCTTCGGCGACGACGGGAGCATCTACTATACAAACGACCATTACAAGAGCTTTATACAGCTCTATTGACGTAAAACATAGGGGGAGAATGCCATGGTACATGTCTACGAGCTCGACGGTGTGCGCCTTGCACAGGAGGGACACGCCTATCTCCGGGAGGTGTTCGGCTTCCCGGACTATTACGGGGACAATGCCGATGCGCTCTATGACTGCCTGAGCAGTCTGAGCGAGGAAACACTGGTCTTTCTCGGGCATGCCGACGAGGCCCCTGCACGCCTTGTGCAGGTGATGCAGGATGCGGTGGATGCCAATCCCCGCTTCACCCTCATCGAAGAGGCATGAGGATCCACGCCCATGTGCTCGGCTGCAAGGTCAGCCGCACGGAGACCGACGGCATCTTAGCGCTCCTGTATGCGCACGGCTGGGAATACACGGACGATCCCGCACTGGCCGATGCCATCCTCCTGACCTCCTGTACGGTCACAGCCTCCGGTGACAGCCGGATGCGCAGAGCACTGCGCCGCCTGCGTGAACAGGCCCCCCATGCCGTCATGATCGTCTCCGGCTGCTATGTCCAGGCCTTCCCGGAGGAGGCGCAAAAGCTCGATGCCGACATTCTCCTTGGCACCCGGGAGCGCGCACAGCTCCCCGCCCTGCTCGAGTCCTTCCTTACCACACATACGCGGCAGTGCTGCCTTGTCCCCCACAGCGGGGAGGAGGATTTCGAGCAGCTGCCCTGTACCCGGGATGCGGCCCATACCCGGGCCTTTTTGCAGATACAGGACGGCTGCGAGCGCTTTTGCAGCTACTGCATCATCCCCCACGCAAGGGGGCACAGCCGTTCAAGGAGCCTTGTGAGCATCCGCGAGGCCGCCGATGCACTGTACGCCGACGGCTGCCGGGAGCTCGTTCTGTGCGGGATCAACTTAGCCCTGTATCAGCATAACGGCGCCGACCTTGCCGCTGCCGCCGCAGCCGCTGCCGCCTCCGGGATGCCAAGGATCCGCCTGGGCTCCATCGAGCCCGACAGCCTCACCCCCGGGATGCTCATGCGCCTGTCCCGCATCCCCGCCGTGCAGCCGCATTTCCACCTGTGCCTCCAGAGCGGCTGTGACCGCACCCTGCGTGCCATGGGGCGGCAGGATACCTGTACACACATCGCATCGCTCGTAGCGGCGCTGCGGGAGACCTTCGGGAACCCCTGCATCACCGCCGACATCATCACGGGCTTTCCCGGCGAGACGGATGCCGATCATGCGGAAACAATGGCCTTCCTGAAAGCGCAGCGCGTTTCCCGGCTCCATGTGTTCCGCTACTCAAAGCGCCCCGGCACCCCTGCCGCAGCGCTTCCCGGACAGCTCCCCGATGCCGTCCGGAGCGCCCGCGCCTTGCAGCTGCGCACGCTCTCGCAGACATTGTATGCAGCGTATCTGGACAGCCTTGCGGGGCGGACCCTGAGCGTGCTCATCGAGCGTCCGAAGGAGGAAGGGGTCTCGCAGGGGCATGCAGGGGAGTACTGCACCGTCCGTCTGCCGGGGACCGTGCTCCCCCGCGGGAGCATCTGCCGTGTCCGCGTCACCGGGCGGGAGGAAGATCACCTGACCGGTATCCGCTGCGATACGGATTCGTAAAGAAAATGTCATAATATTGGGATTTTTCTGTCATACCTGTCTATCAATGTGTATAAAATCCTCCGGGACCTTCTGCCGGAACTTTGCCAAAATGCTGAAAATCCATGCAGCCCCTTGACTTGCTGTTCGCTTTGTGGTATGCTATAGTTGCAGCAGGAAAAAGCTGTACACAAGGAAAAATGGGAGCCCCCCAAGGGGCTGCACCCGACAGAAAGAACAGTATAGGAGGTAATATCATGACAACGACAACTGTTTCTCTCAGCGCGATCGATGATGTCAAGAACTTCGTCAATACCATCATGAGATTCGAGTATGACATCGACCTCGTATCCGGCAGATACGCCGTAGATGCCAAGTCCATCATGGGTATCTTCAGCCTGGATCTGTCCAAGCCGATCGAGCTGCGTGCTTACACCGATGATGCTGAGGATCTGCTCACTGCGATCGACAAGTACATCGTCAAGTAAGCGCCCGACAATAGATGATAGAAAGATGTTTTGCATGAAAACTGACTGCCATTTTGGCAGTCAGTTTTTTTGTGTGTCAGGAAAACAGCAGCTCCAGGACCTGCCGGAGGGACACGCCCAGGGTCAGGCGGGGGACCTCCTCGGGACAGACGAGGGCGGCCTCGCTCAGGAGCGTCTCCCCTGCATAGAAATACACCCGCCCCAGCACCTGCCCTTGGCGCACGGGCGCCTGCGCATATTCCGGCAGCACCAGCACTGCCTCCGGCTGCACACCCGCCGGAACGGCCAGGGGTGCAAGGCCGGAGGGCTCCGGGATCACGGCACTCTGTGTGCCGCCCCGGATGCGCAGCGGCCGCAGGAACTCCGCCGAAAAGCCCGGTGTGACCACACGGTAGCCGGAAAAGCCCTGCTGCAAAAGTGTTTTTGCCGCGCCGAACCGTTCCTCCTCCGTGCTGCCCAGCACCACCGCCGTCAGGCACATCCCGTCACGCTGCGCCGCGGCAATGACCGAATACCCGGAATCTGCGGAATGCGCCGCCTTGAGCCCCCGGCAGCCCTCGAGCGTCCGGGTGAGGGTGTTCTCGTTGACCAGCTCCACGCTGTCCTCCCGGATGAAGGTGCGCCAGATGTTCAGGAAGGGAGCGAGCGCCTCGCATCCGAGCACCGCACAGGCAAGGCATGCCATGTCCCTTGCCGTGGAAAAGCTCTCCGGGCGGTCAAAGCCCTGGGGATCGGCAAAGCGCGTCGAGCGCATCCCCAGATCAAAGCAGGCAGCGTTCATGTCCATTACGAAGTCCTCCACGCTCCCGGATACCCCGCATGCGAGCACCGCCGCCGCATCCCCGGCATTCCCCGTGATGAGCCCGAGGAGCAGCTCGTGGACGCTCACCGCATCCCCCGGGAGCAGCCAGATCACCGCCCCCGGCATCCCCTCGACCTCCTGTCCCGCCGTGAGCACCGTCTCCGGGGTGAGCTCCCCTGCTTCAATGGCACACCCGGTCAGGTACGCTGTCATGAGCTTGGCAAGCGACCCCACGGGCCGCCGGATGTCCGCGCCTTCCTCATAGAGAATGCGCCCCGTGGAGACCTCCGCAAGCACCCGGCTCTCCGGTACCTGTGCCGATACCGGCATCGGCAGACACAGCAGTAAGATCACCGCTGTGATGAAGCTGAATACCCTTCGCATCCTGCATCCCCCTTCACAGTGTTTGTACAAGCATATGCGGCGGGGGAGGGAGCCCATGCACCGATCCGGAACTTCCGGCAAAATGGCCAAAAATGAGGAATGCAATTTGTTCTGTTTTCACAATGTTGGGGCAGAAATCGGGAATCCCCTTGCAAAATTCTGCGTTTTATAGTATGATAGATAGTGAATTCTGATCATTTCTGGAGGCGTTGCAATATGGCTTTGAAAGTAAACACAAAATATGTAGAAGGCTTCGTCGGCAAGGACGAAATGGCCGGCATCCGCGAGCAGGTCATGACGGCTGCCAAAACGCTGCATGACGGCACGGGCCTGGGCAGTGATTTCCTGGGCTGGCTGGATCTTCCGACGAATTATGACAAGGAGGAATTCGCCCGCATCAAGGCAGCTGCCAAGAAGATCCAGGGCCATTCCGATGTGCTGATCGTCATCGGCATCGGCGGCTCCTATCTGGGTGCCAGAGCGGCCATTGAGCTGCTGAAAAGCCCCTTCTACAACAATATGAAGAAGGATACCCCCGACATCTACTATGTCGGCAACAACATCAACCCGACCTACCTCTCCGAGGTGCTTGCCATCTGTGAGGGCAGGGATATTTCCGTCAATGTCATCTCCAAGTCCGGCACCACCACCGAGCCGGCCCTGGCCTTCCGCGTGTTCAAGAAGCTCGTGGAGGACAAGTACGGCAAGGAGGGCGCGAAGGACCATATCTTTGCGACCACCGACAAGGCAAGGGGCACTCTCAAGGAGCTGTCCGACACCGAGGGCTACGAGACCTTCGTCGTTCCGGACAACGTGGGCGGCCGCTTCTCCGTGCTGACCGCTGTGGGCCTGCTGCCCATCGCTGTGGCAGGCTGTGACATCGATAAGCTCATGGAGGGCGCTGCGAAGGCACAGGCTGACTATACCGCTGATTTTGAGGACAACGACTGCTACAAGTACGCTGCCCTGCGCAACATCCTGTACAGAAAGGGCAAGTCCGTGGAAATGCTCGTTTCCTACGATCCGTCCTTCACGATGATGGCCGAGTGGTACAAGCAGCTCTACGGCGAGAGTGAGGGCAAGGACAACAAGGGCATCTTCCCGGCATCCGTGACCTTCTCGACCGATCTGCACTCCATGGGGCAGTACATCCAGGACGGCGCCCGCATCATGTTCGAGACCGTTGTGGACATCAAGACCCCCAAGCAGGACTTCTTCCTGGAGAAGGATGAGGCCAACCTGGACGGCCTGAACTTCCTGTGCGGCCAGAACATGTCCGTTGTCAACCGGAAGGCCTTCGAGGGCACGATCCTTGCACACACCGAGGGCGGCGTTCCGAACATTATCCTGGAGCTCGAGGACACCAGCGAATTCAGCCTGGGGTATCTCATCTACTTCTTTGAGAAGGCATGCGCCGTATCCGGCTATGTACTGGGCGTGAACCCGTTCAACCAGCCCGGCGTGGAGAGCTACAAGTCCAACATGTTCGCCCTGCTCGGCAAGCCCGGCTATGAGGGCGCCAGGGCAGAGCTCGAGGCAAAGCTCGGCTATTGAGGCAAGAAGCCTGCACCGCTCTGGCATGCAGGATTCATAAAAGCGGATCTCCCGCGGGGATCCCGTAAAATCACAGCAAACATCTGGAAGGAGTATTATTATGATTCAGATCATCACCGGAAGAAAGGGTACCGGCAAGACCAAGAACCTCATCGAGAAGATCAACACGGCCGTTGCAGAGACCAACGGGTGCCTGGTATGCGTGGAGAAGGGCGAGACCCTGCGCCGTTCCATCAGCTACAAGGTACGCTGGGTCGGCGTGGAGCAGTTCGACATCCAGGGCTATGAGAACTTCTACGGATTCATTGCCGGCATGCTCGCAGGCAACTACGACATCAAGGAGATCTTCGTGGACGGCATCCTGAAGATCGGCGGCCCGGACTTCGATGAGCTCGGCGCCATGTTCGCAAAGCTCGATGCACTCACCAGCAAGGACACCATCGTGACCTTCACGGTATCCGCCGACAATACCGAGCTGCCCGAGTCCGTGACCAAGTATCTGTAAAAAAAGGAGAGCCGACGGCTGCGGCTGTCGGCTTTTTACATGCAAATTCCCGAAAATTTAGAAAAGGGCTTGACAAATACGGGCAAAATCTGTATAATAGAATTTGTGATGCTCTTTGTAATGAGGTCTGTATATGGTAATGCATATCAAAAATGTTCTGAATGTTCCGGGGACAAAGCAGGCGTTTGACACCTGTGTGCCCGAGGAGCGTCTGGAGCAGATCGCAGGGCTCGTGTTCCGGACACCCGTGACGGTGAAGGGCGCGATCGAGAACCGTGCAGGGGTTGTGACATTGACGATGCAGATCGCCTGTACCCTGCTTGTCACCTGTGACCGCTGCCTGAAGGAGCTGGTGCGGGAGTTCTCCTACGATGAGGAACACCTTGTCGTGCGTGCGCTCGAGAATGAGGACATGGAGGACCGCTACATCGTTGCCAGGGGTGAGAGCATTGACATTGCAGAGATCGCAGTGACGGATCTGCTGCTGCGGCTGCCCTCCAAGACACTTTGCAGGGAGGATTGCAAGGGACTGTGTCCCGTGTGCGGCTGCGACAGGAATGTGACGGACTGCGGCTGCGAAGGCTGATAATGACGCACAGCCCCAAGGCCGTGCTTCAAGGAATCCAGATAAGGAGGTGCCAAAATGGCTGTACCGAAGAGAAAAACGTCCAAGGCCAGAAAGAACAAGAGACGCAGCGCTGTATGGAAGCTGGAAGCTCCGGCAATGAGCAGATGCGAGCACTGCGGCGAGCTGAAGGCTCCGCATAAGGTTTGCAGAAACTGCGGCTTCTATAAGGGCGTAGAGGTTCTGAAGATGGATGCTGAATAAGCATCGGCATAAGGGCGGAGAGAGGTGTTAGCTTCTCTCCGCTTTTCATTACTGAATTTGAAAGGAGGGGAGCCATGGTCGTCATCACCGGTGTGATCCCGGGATCGCCGGCGGACAAGGCCGGCATCCGGGCGCAGGAGACGCTCATCTCCATTGACGGGCATACCGTGCGCGATGTGCTCGACTACATGTTCTATGCCGCCGAGACAAGGCTCACCCTCCATATCGGCGGCAGGGAGGAGCGGCGCCTTGAGATCGTCAAGGACGAGTACGACGATCTGGGCCTGGAATTTGAGAGCTTTCTCATGGACAAGAAGCAGAGCTGCTCGAACAAATGCGTGTTCTGCTTCATCGACCAGATGCCCCCCGGGATGCGGGAAACACTCTACTTCAAGGACGATGATGCAAGGCTCTCCTTTTTACAGGGCAATTATGTGACGCTCACCAACATGTCCCAGGAGGACGTGGACCGCATCATCGCCATGCACCTGAACATCAATGTCTCGGTCCACACCACCAACCCGGAGCTGCGCTGCAAAATGATGCACAACCGCTTTGCCGGGGAGAAGCTGGATTTCCTCTGGCAGATGGCACGCGCCGGCATCCAGCTCAACTGCCAGATCGTCCTGTGTCCGGGACTCAACGACGGCGAGGAGCTGCGCCGCACGCTCACGGACCTGGGTGCCATGCTCCCGAACCTCACGAGCGTGGCCGTGGTCCCTGTGGGGCTCTCCCGCTACCGGGAGGGGCTCTATCCGCTCACGCCGTTCACAGCGCAAACGGCCGGGGAGGCCATCGACATGATCGAAGCGTTCCAGGCGCAGTTCCTCTCGCAGCACGGCACGCGGGCAGTGTTCCCGTCCGATGAATTCTTCCTGCTGGCCGGCCGTCCCCTCCCTCCGGCGGAGTACTATGAGGACTATCCGCAGTACGAAAACGGCGTGGGGATGCTGCGCTCGCTGTCCGACGAATTCCTTGCTGCCATGGAGGATGCGGATGCCTCCCGGCTGCCCCGCAGCGTCAGCATCGCCACGGGACGCTCCCCCTACGCCTTCCTGAAAGGTCTCACGGAAACGGCGCAGGCACGCTTCCAGGGGCTCAGGGTGCAGCTCTACCCCATCCGCAATGATTTCTTCGGAGAGTCCATCACGGTCACCGGACTCATCACCGGACAGGACCTCATCGCCCAGCTCAAAGGGCAGGCGCTCGGGGAGGAGCTCCTGCTCTCGTCAAGCATGATCCGCCGGGACAGCGATGTGTTCCTCGATGACCTGACGATCTCCGATGTGGAGGCCGCACTCGGCGTGCGCATCCGCCTTGTGGCCAATGACGGCTATGAGCTGCTCGATGCGCTGCTCGGGGTGTGATGCGCCCCTGACGGGAACCCGCTTTGAAGCCTTACGCCAAGTAATTTTGGAGGAAATATTATGCCATTACCAGTAGTTGCCGTAGTCGGCAGACCGAATGTGGGGAAATCGACCCTGTTCAACAAGCTCATCGGCCAGAGGCTGTCCATCGTGGAGGACACCCCGGGCGTCACACGCGACCGCATCTATTCCAAATGCGAGTGGGGGGAGCACACCTTCATGCTCGTGGATACGGGCGGTATTGAGCCGAAGGAGGACGACAAGCTCCTCACGCTCATGCGCCAGCAGGCGGAGCTTGCCATCACCCATGCGGATGTCATCATCTTCGTGACGGATCTGCGAAGCGGCGTGACGGCCAATGACTATGCCGTTGCCGAGATGCTGCAAAAAAGCGGGAAGCCCGTGGTGCTTGCGGTCAACAAATGCGATGCGCTCGGCGAGCCGCCCATGGAGCTGTACGAGTTCTACAACCTGGGCATCGGGGAGCCCTATCCGATCTCCTCGGTCCACGGCCACGGCACGGGCGATATGCTCGATGCGGTGATCGAGCAGTTCCCGGATACGGACCTCGAGGACTACCCGGAGGAGGACATCCGGGTGGCCGTCATCGGCAAGCCCAATGCCGGCAAGTCCTCCCTCATCAACCGCATTGCCGGGGAGGAGCGCGTGATCGTCTCCGACGTGGCAGGCACCACGCGGGATGCCACGGATACGGTCGTCACACGGGGCGAGCAGCGCTATGTGTTCATCGACACCGCCGGCATCCGCCGGAAATCGAAGATCACCGAGCGTGTGGAGCATTTTTCCGTGCTACGGGCGTATATGGCCGTGGACCGTGCGGATGTGTGCATCATCATGATCGACGGCACCGAGGGCTTTACCGAGCAGGATTCCAAGGTCGCCGGCTATGCCCATGAGCAGGGCAAGGCCTGCATCGTGGCCGTCAACAAGTGGGATGCGGTGGAAAAGACCGACAAGACCATGCAGGAGTACAAGGCAAAGCTCGAGCAGGATCTCAGCTTCATGTCCTATGTGCCGTTCCTGTTCATCTCCGCCAAGACCGGACAGCGCGTGGAAAAGCTCTTCGACCTCATCCGGCAGGTACATGAGCAGAACTGCATGCGCATCAGCACCGGTATGCTCAATGATGTCCTTGCCTATGCCGTTGCCCGCGTGCAGCCGCCCTCGGACAAGGGCAGGCGCCTCAAGATCTACTACATGACACAGGCCTCCTCCAAGCCCCCGACGTTCGTGATGTTCGTCAACCGTGCCGATCTCTTCCACTTCTCCTACCAGAGATACATCGAGAACCAGATCCGCACCAATTTCGGACTCGAAGGCACGCCCGTGCGCTTCATCATCCGGGAACGCGACCGGAAGGACGATTAAGGGAGGTATCGATATGATGATCCTAAGCTGTGTCATTGCAGCGGCTGTCGGCTACCTGATGGGCAGCATCAATTCGGCCATCCTGACCGTGCGCATCCTGAAGCACGAGGATGTGCGGCAGTTCGGCAGCGGCAATGCGGGCCTGACCAATACCCTGCGCTGCTTCGGCAAGCTCTGTGCGCTCTTCACGCTCATCGGGGACCTTGCCAAGGGCGTGATCGCCGTCCTTGTCAGCCAGCTCCTGTCAGGGCTTCTCACCGGCGGCACCGCCGACCTCTACCTCATCGGCTGCATCGCCGGCATCTTCTCCATCGTGGGACATGTTTTCCCGCTGTACTACGGCTTCAAGGGCGGCAAGGGCGTGCTGGTGGGCGTTTCGGTCTTTCTGGTGCTTGACTGGCGTGTGTTCTGTGTGCTCATCGCCATCTTCGCCCTCGTCCTTGCCCTCTCAAAATATGTCAGCCTTGCCTCCATCATCGCCACCGCCTGTGCGCCGTTTGCGACCTTCGCAGCGCAGTACTTCCTGCCGGACATCCGGCACCAGACCTACAGCCTTCCCCAGATCCTCCTGCATGCCGGGATGATCTGCATCATGGCGGTCATGATCATCTGGATGCACCGGAGCAATATCCAGCGTCTGCGCACGGGAACGGAGCGTAAATTCGGAGAAAAAAAGGACAAGGAGGATGCATCATGAAGCACAGAATTTTCTCTGCACTCACGGCACTCTGCCTGATCTCCTGCACCGCCGCAGCACTTCCCGCCCTGCCGGCACGGGCACTCGATGCAGGAGGGCTGACCTACGAGGTGCAGGAGGATGATACGGTCATCATCAAAAGGCTGCCAAGGAGCACCACGATCAAAGACCTCACCATTCCGGATACCATCGACGGATATCCCGTGACGGCCATCGGACAGGATGCATTCAGCTACTGCACGGCACTGCGCACCGTGACCATCCCGGAGAGTGTGACAAGCATCGGCAAATATGCCTTTCAGGGCTGCACCTCACTTTCCGGTGTGAACATCCCGGAGGGTGTGACCGTGCTGAAAACCGCCGTTTTCTACCGCTGCACGTCACTGCGCACCCTGACCATCCCGGAAAGCGTGACGAGCATCGGCGCATCTGCCTTTAGCCGCTCCTCCCTGTCCTCCGTGACGGTCATCCCGGAGAGCGTGACGTGCATCGGGGAATTCGCCTTCTATGAAACACCCTATCTCACAGCCCGGCAGGAGGAGGACCCGCTGGTCGTTGTCGGAAACGGCATTCTGGTGGACGGCACCGCCTGCACCGGGGATGTCATCATCCCGGAGGATGTCACGCAGATCGCCGGCTATGCCTTTTACGGCAGCACACTGACAGGTGTGAGCTTCGGTGGGGGCGTGGAGGGCATCGGGCGCGATGCCTTCAAGGACTGCAAGTCCCTGCGGTGTGTGACGATCCCGGAAAACGTCACCTCCATCGGGGGGGAGGCATTCTTTGGCTGCGACAGTCTGCGTATACTGACGGTCCTGAGTCCCGATTGCAGCATCGAGGGCGTGATCGTGGACGGGGAGGAGACCTTCCACGGGGAGTATGCCTATTACGGCTTCGATGAAAACGGCGCTCCGCTCGACCGGTACTGGTATACCTATCATTTTCCCGGCGTACTCTACGGCCATGCCGGTTCAACGCTGGAAGCCTATGTAAAGGAAAGAGAAGCCGCCCACAACGCCTTTGACCCGGATCATGGGTACTATGATTACGAAACGCCTGCATTTACCGCCATTGAGGACCTCGGGGATGTGAATGCGGACGGCGAGAAGGATGTGCTGGATCTGGTGAATCTGCAAAAGCGCCTTGTCCGGGCGCATGGAACCGTCTACTATTCCAACGGCCGCTACGATCTGAACATGGACGGGCGTATTGATGTCTGCGATCTGACCCTGCTCCGGAGGCTGCTGGTACAGCGGACGGAGGAAGGGGGCGCAGTATGAAACAGTTCATATGCCTGCTTGCCTGCCTGCTGCTTGTGACCGCAGCGGCGGGCTGTACGCAGGAGAGCGACGGGATCTCCGATCTGATGCAGCAGGAGAGTGCAGCGGATGCGCAGGAGACCCGGGAGATCCCGGAGGGCGCGATCGCCGATGCCTCGGGAGATTTTGTGTATGAGGGAAAGCTCATGCAGGTCGGCGATGAGGAAAACGGCTATATCCAGGTGCCGCTCGGGTATGTGGCCTTCCAGGAGGAGGACGTGGAGGGACTGCTCCAGTACTCGGACGTCTCCGGACAGAACGTCGTCACGCTCGACCATAACAGCGGCATCGACTACACGAGCGCGGCCAATTCCATGATGGCCTACATGCAGCAGAATGAGGAGCTCAGTGACGTGCAGGGCGGCATCGTCACCTGCGGCGGCTACAACGCCTACCAGATCTACGGACGGTACGCGGACGGCTTCATCATCGTCGTGTGGCTCATCGAGGATCCGGCCCACCAGGAGAACAGCTATTATCTGGCGATCGAATTCGATCAGGAGCACCAGTACCTCGTTGCCTGCTCCTCCACCTTCGAGACGGTGGATGACCATAACGCCGCCGGGACATGACGGCGGGAGCGGACAAACCGGCAAGTTAAAGCAGGGTGCAGGGGCGTCCAGCTCCTGCTGGGGCGCAGGGGGCGAAGCCCCCGCATTTTCCCCCTCCCTGAAGGGAGGGGGAAGGGGGAGGGCGGCTTACCTTGCGCTGTCCCCAGGATCAGAAACGCCCCGTCATTTCCATGACGGCACGAACCTTGACTTTTCCCGCCCGCTGTGGTATAATGAATTGACAAGCAATCGCATCCAAACTATGGGAAGGAGCACTGTCCATGCATCAGCTTTGTATCGTTCTGGATTTCGGCGGTCAGTACAACCAGCTCATTGCCCGGAGAGTCCGGGAATGCGGCGTGTACTGTGAGATCCTCCGCTATGACACCCCCATCGAGGAGATCCGCGCCAAGTCCCCCCTTGGCATCATTTTCACGGGCGGCCCCAACAGCGTCTATGACGAAGCCTCCCCCCACATCGGGCGGGAGATCTTTGATCTTGGCATTCCCGTGCTGGGCATCTGCTACGGCGCACAGCTCATGGCCTACACCCTGGGCGGTGAGGTATCCCCCTGCGAGCATTCCGAGTACGGCATGACCGAGACCTTCTATGACCGCTCGGACGTGCTGTTCGGCGGCATTGCCCTGCCGGAATCCGCCACCTCCTGGATGAGCCACACGGACTATGTGTCCCGGCTGCCCGAGGGGTTCCATATCACGGCCCATACCGACAACTGTCCGGCGGCCGCCTTCTGCGATCCGGCAAGGAAGCTGTATGCGGTGCAGTTCCATCCCGAGGTGAACCACACCTTTGCCGGCCGGGGCATGATCGACAGCTTTTTGAAGAATGTCTGCGGCTTCCACGGCGACTGGGTGATGGATGATTTCATTGCACGCACGGTGGGATCCCTGCGCGAGCGCATCGGGGACAAGCGTGTGATCTTAGGACTGTCGGGCGGCGTGGATTCCTCCGTAGCCGCAGCGCTCCTGAGCCGCGCCGTGGGCAGGCAGCTCACCTGTGTGTTTGTGGACCAGGGACTCATGCGCAAGGACGAGGGGGATTTTGTGGAGCAGACCTTCACAAAGCTCTTTGACATGCATTTTGTGCGCGTCAACTGCAAGGACAAGTTCCTGGAGGCACTGCGCGGCGTGACGGATCCGGAACAGAAGAGACGGATCATCGGCACGGAGTTCTACAACGTGTTCTGGGATGAGATCCGCCGGCAGGGAACGGACGGGTTCTTTGCGCAGGGGACGATCTATCCGGACCGGATCGAATCCGGCCGCGGCAACCAGGCCGGACACGGCAGCACAGCGGTCATCAAGACGCATCACAACATGGTGAAGATGCCGGAGGACATCCAATTTGCCGGCGTGATCGAGCCGCTGGGCGAGCTGTTCAAGGACGAGGTGCGCCGTGTGGGTGAGATGCTGGGGCTGCCCTACGATCTGGTATGGCGGCAGCCGTTCCCGGGCCCGGGCCTGGGCGTGCGGATCATCGGCGAGATCACAGAGGAGAAGATCCACATTTTGCAGGAGGCGGATGCCGTGCTGCGCGAGGAGATCCGTCTGAGCGGGATCGACAAGGAGCTCAAGCAGTACTTTGCGGTGCTGCCGGATGTGCATACCGTGGGCGTGATGGGCGACCACCGCACCTACGATCATCTGATCGCGATCCGCGCCGTCACAACGGACGATTTCATGACAGCCGACTGGGCACACATCCCCTACGAGGTCCTCGCCCGCGTCTCCAACCGCCTGTGCAATGAGGTCGAACACGTCAACAGAGTTGTGTATGATATTACCTCCAAGCCGCCGGGAACGGTGGAGTGGGAATAATAAACAAGACCTCAGAAACAGCGTGGATACGCCATTTCCGAATCCTTAAAATCTCAGTGATAACTTGTTTGTAACAGGGAGCGAAGCGGAATTATTCTGCGTATCAAGCGGCTTACAAGTTGCCCGAGTCCGAGACAGGATGCTGTCCGAGGACGAGGGCATGTCGCCACAGGATTTAAGGGCGACGATGCCACTCTTTCGCAGGCTCATGCTTTCCGCAGTCATCGGCCGTTTTCGGCCAGCCCAGCTTCCATTCTGTATATTCGGCCTTGCTGATCTTACCGTCAGCAAGGTCTTTTTTCGTCTCTGCCACTCAGAAAGGAGGTCAGTCATCAGGATAGAGCCGAAAACAATGCCGCATCGTTTGTTGCCGTCCTCGTCCTCGCAGTCCTCGATGCTGATCGGGTAATGCTCGTCAAGCTCAAAGAGCATCATCATAACGCCCTCAGCTCCGAGAATTTCATCATCAGCAAGGAAACGAGGATTTACGTCCAGTGCCTCGGCAAGCTGTTCGACAAGTGCCTGCTTGGGTGTTCGTGTGCCTGATTCATACTGTGCGATGCGGACATCGGCGGACTTCTCGTCAAAGCCGACAGCCATACCGAGCTGTTTTATGCGTCATGCCACGAAAATCACGGATTTATGCTGTGTCTGATATTTTTTCAGGCACAGCTTTTTTGCGAAAACACGTTTATCCCTATTGACTTATCCACAAAAATACGGTATAATATATAAAATTACAAGGGAGTGTTGAAAATGATTGCACATATCCGTGAGATCGACCATGCAGAGCAGTCGGTGCAGTCACACTGTCAGGAGACAGCCGCTCTGTGTGCAGTCCATGCAGATGGGATCTGTGCGGGGAATATCGGGCAATTGGCAGGACTTTTACACGATGCGGGAAAGCTCACCGCCGCTTTTCAGAAACGAATCCGGGGTGCCTCCGAAAAGCCTGACCATAGCTCGCAGGGGGCGCGGTACTTGTGTGAGCTGGCAAGGCGTGCGGATCCCGCCAAATACGGCGATGTGTCGAGACTGATCGCACATATCATCCTGTCGCATCACGGCATTCATGACTGGCTGACATCGGATGATGCGGATTATTTTGCCATGCGCACGCAGAAGGATGACGGCTATGCAGAGGTGGCTGCCCGCATAGGGGAGATCACATCGGATGCACAGCTTTTGCAGCTGCTGGAGGCAGCATCGGAGGAATATCATGCCTTGTCTGCAAGATGCAGGGAACTGGCGGGTCCCCGAAAGACAGCCTACGCCTTCTATCTGGGAATGCTTGAGCGCTTTCTGCAATCCTGTCTGATTGACGCTGACCGAACCAATACCGCTGATTTCATGTCTGACAGCAGTACAGAAAGATCCTATCATATTGAAAAGCTGTGGGAAGATATGTCTGCGCGGATGCAGGCTCGGATCACAGATTTTTCCATGCATACGGATGCGATCTCGATACAGCGGTGCAGCATCTCCGAGCGCTGTGCGGCATATGCGGAGCATCCCGTGAAGGCCTGCCGACTGATCGTACCGACAGGCGGAGGAAAAACACTTTCCTCCCTGCGGTTTGCCATCGAGTCCTGCAAGAAGCACGGCAAGCAAAAAATCCTCTATACAGCACCGTTCATGTCGATCCTGGAACAGAACAGCGATGTGTTCCGGGAGATCGCGGGCGATGCTTTTTTTACGGAGCACCATTCCAATTTCCTCTCGGAACTGGAAAACGGCGAGGAATTGTATGCGTATGAGCTGCGCACAGAGAAATGGGATGCGCCGGTCATTGCCACCACCGTGGTGCAGCTCCTGAATGCGCTCTTTTCAGGGAAAAGCAGCGCCGTCCGCCGGATGCACCGTCTGAGCAATGCGGTCATCATCATTGACGAGGTGCAGTCCATCCCGCTCAGATGCGTCCATCTGTTCGATCTTGCCGTCAATTTCCTGACACACATCTGCGGGACGACCGTCGTACTCTGTTCGGCGACACAGCCGGCAATGGAGGCTGTGAAATACCCGCTTCTGCTCGATGAGAACAGTAGCATGACGGGGGACACGGCGCAGGATTTTGAGGTGTTCCGGCGGACACAGCTCATTTCTGCTGTGATACCCCATGGGTATACCTATGACGAGGCGTCGGATCTCTGCACAGAAAAATTTGCCGAAAATGGGAACCTGCTTCTGATCGTCAATACCAAGGCAGCGGCAAAAGCGCTGTTTCGCCGGATGCAGGAGCGCTGCCCGGAGGCAAAGGTCATTCACCTGAGCACAAACCTCTGCCCTGCGCACCGGCGGGAGAGGATCGCGGAAATACGGGATCTGCTCACGGATGGAAAGCCCGTCCTCTGCGTGACGACCCAGCTGATCGAAGCGGGCGTGGATATTTCCTTCCGCTGTGTGGTGCGTTCTCTTGCCGGAATGGACAATGCTGCACAGGCGGCAGGCAGGTGCAACCGGAACGGCGAATCCGAAACGCCTTGTCCGGTGTACCTCATCCGCCTGCAGGAGGAACAGGTCAACGGACTGGAGGGCGTGCAGACGGCGCAGCAGATCAGCCAGCGCATCCTTGAAAGCCCGGAGGTTTCAGACTATTTATCCGTTGATGCACAGAGCCTGTATTTTCAGATGCTGTATCAGCAGGAAAGGAACAAGCTGTCCTACCCTGTCACAGAAAGCGGCTGTCAGACGGATCTGCTGGAGCTGCTTTCCATGAACCGCAGCCATTACAAGATGTCCGGCCTGCCAAAGGCTGTGCAGTTTTCCGTACAGGCATTCCGGACGGCAGGCGATCTGTTTGAGGTGATCGACAACAGGACCACGGATGTCCTTGTTCCGTACAATGCGCAGGCAGAGGAAATCATCCGGGAGCTGGATTCGGACATTCCGCCGGAGCGATGCCGGGAGCTTCTGCGGAAGGCACAGAAATTTGCCGTCAGCCTCTATGACGGACAAAACCGGAGGCTCCATGAAAACCACGCAGTACGCACCCTGCGCTGCGGTGCTGCCGTTCTGGACGGACGCTTTTACGACCCGGACTGCGGCGTGATGACGCAGGGCGCAGAGCAGGAGGTATTACTATTTTAGGAGGTTAATTCATGGATAAACCCAAGCATCCCAACATTGTCGAATTCACCGTCCGGGGGCAGTATGCGTTGTTCTCCGACATCCTGACCCGTGCCGGCGGTGAAAAGACATCCTATCCGATCCCGACCTATGAGGCACTCAAGGGAATCCTGCACAGCGTGTATTGGAAGCCGAGCTTGATCTGGTACATCAGGGACGCCCGCATCATGAACCCCATCCGGTTTGCGCGCAAGGGCATCCGGCCGATCAAATACAGCGGCGGCAACGATCTTGCGTATTACACCTATCTAGAGGATGTATGCTATCAGGTGCGGGCGTATTTCGAGTGGAATCCGAACCGGCCGGAGCTGGAGCATGACCGCATCGAGAACAAACACCACAACATCGCCAAGCGCATGATCGAACGCGGCGGCAGGCGCGATATTTTCCTCGGCACACGCGAATGCCAGGGCTATGTGGAGCCCTGTGTGTTCGGTGAGGGGCCAGGTGCCTATGATGACTGCGGAACCATCCCCTACAGTCTGATGGAGCACGGCTTTACCTATGCGGATGAGGCGATCCGCGAGGAGGACAAGGGCAAGCTGACGCTCCGTCTGTGGAATCCCGTCATGGAGAACGGCGTGATCCATTTCATCCGCCCGGAGGAATGCACCATAACACGGCATATCAAGGACATGGGGATCAAGCCGTTCGGTGAGGGGAATTTCAGCGGTCTTGCGGAATTTGCAGGAGGTGAGTACGATGAGCTGGGCGAGTGAGCTGTACAGGGTGTATGACCTTGCAGTGGGAACTGATGATACGATGCTGCCCGTCTCCCATTCTACAGCAAATGCCCAGATCGAGGTGACACTTGACGAGCACGGTACCTTCAGGGGCGCAAGGCAGGTCGATAAGGAGGATGCCGTCACCGTAATTCCCGTTACAGAGGATTCCGGTGCGCGGAGCAGCGGCATCTGCCCGATGCCGTTTGCGGACAAGCTGGTATATATTGCCGGAGACTATCCGAACTATGCTGTTGGGAAACGTGCAGATAATGCTGATTATTTCCACGCCTACATGACACAGCTGGAAGCATGGAAGGACAGTCCGTACACACATGGGGCAGTTCGGGCAGTGTTTACCTATCTGCTGCGCTCGGAGCTGATGCAGGATCTTGTAAAAAGCGGCGTTCTTGTGACGGATGATGCCGGAAAGCTGAAAAGCGGTGCCAAGATAGGTGCCGTTGCACAGGAGGACGCATTTGTGCGCTTTGCAGTGCAGTATGATGATCTGTTGCACGAGATGCACACATGGAAGGATGCATCCTTGTATGGCAGCTTTCAGGCATTCAACGCAAGCCGGATGGAAAATGAAAAGCTATGCTATGCGACCGGTGATAGGATACCCGCCACCTACAAGCATCCCTCCAAGATCCGCAATACCGGTGACAAGGCAAAGCTCATCTCCTCCAATGATGAGAGCGGCTTCACCTACCGGGGACGGTTTGCCAATAAGGAGGAAGCGCTCTCTGTCAGCTATGACTTCTCCCAGAAAATGCACAATGCCCTCAAATGGCTCATCCGGAAGCAGGGGCAGAGCTATGGCTCCCTAACGCTGGTCACATGGGCAAGCGCACTGGAGGCACTGCCGGATGAGCTGGGGGAACACCCCGTCGAGGATGGCTGGGAGGATGACGATGAGACGGTCTACGATACCCTCCCGCTGTACAAGGACAAGCTGCGGAAATTCCTGACCGGATACCGTCAGACCTTCCGGAATGATACAAAGGTCATGCTCCTTGGTCTGGATGCCGCGACCACCGGGCGGCTTTCCGTCGCGCTCTATGAAGAATTGCAGGGGTCGGATTTCCTGCGGAATCTGGAGCGCTGGCATGGAAACTCTGCATGGCTGCGGTATGATGGCAAAAAGGAAAAGAACACCGTCAGATCCTTCAGCCTGTATGAGATCATCCGCGCTGCCTACGGGACGGAGCAGGGCGGTAAGCTCGAATGTGATGAGAAGCTGACCCGTGACCAGCTCCTGCGTCTGCTGCCCTGCGTCATGAAGGGACGGCCTGTTCCCGGCGACCTGATACAGGCACTGTATCACAAGGCATCGAATCCGCTTTCCTATGAAAAGCGTTATAACCATCGTACTGTCATAGAGGTCATCTGCGGCATGACCCGTGCAAAATCGAAAGGAGTGTTAGCTATGGGCTATGACCCGAAGGAAACCGATCGCAGCTATCTGTATGGATGCCTGCTGGCAATTGCAGATGCTGCCGAAAGAGAAGCTCTTGATAAGGAGGATAGGGATAAGCGTGTCACCAACGCCAGACGTTATTGGAATGCATTTTCGCAGCATCCATACCAGATTTGGGGAATTATCGAAAAAATTTAGGCCCGTATTTCATAAAACTTGAAAAGAAACAGGTGAAGTATCAGAAATGGATGAATGAGATCATCGACAAAATGTCGATGAAGGATTATATGGATAATACACAACTGAAAAATGAATATCTCCTCGGCTATCATCATTTCACCGCCTACATGTATACCAAATCCCAGAAGGAGGAAGCATAATGGAAACCTTACAGCATAAGATCGACTTTTCGGTGATCCTCACCGCCGCCAACGCCAACCCCAACGGCGATCCCCTGAACGGCAACCGCCCGCGTGAGAATTATGAGGGCTACGGGGAGATCTCCGATGTCTGCATCAAGCGCAAGATCCGCAACCGCCTGCAGGATATGGGCGAGCGTATTTTCGTGCAGTCGGATGACCGGTGCGATGACGGCTTTGACAGCCTCCGCGCCCGTGCTGAGGGCAATGCTGCGCTGAAAGCCATTTCCAAGGGGAAAAATACCGACCGTGAGGTCTATGCCAGGACCGCCTGCGCCGAGTGGATCGACGTGCGCAGCTTCGGACAGGTTTTTGCATTCAAGGGTGACACCGTCTCTGTGGGGGTGCGAGGCCCTGTCAGCATCCAGCAGGCAGTCAGCATTTCTCCTGTGGATATCGTGAGCATGCAGATCACCAAGAGTGTCAACGGTGAGAGCGGCAAGGAGGGCAAGGCATCGGACACGATGGGCACCCGACACCGTGTTTCGTTCGGCATGTACGTTGTCCACGGCAGCATCAACTGCCAGCTTGCCGAGAAAACCGGGTTCACTGCGGAGGATGCGGAGAAGATCAAGCAGGCGCTGTGTACGCTCTTTGAGAATGACTGCTCCTCGGCACGTCCGGAGGGCAGCATGGAGGTTTGCCGCGTATACTGGTGGGAGCATGACAGCAAAACGCCGAAGTATTCCTCCGCGAAGATCCACCGGCTGCTGCACATCACACCCAAGGACGGCATCGGCACGCCGAAGTCCTTTGATGATTATGACATCACCCTCGACAAGCTGGAGGGTGCGGAGCCGGAGATCATGGATCTGGTATGATGTACCCGGAGGACGAGTACCTGATGCTCTCCGGCATCCAGCACTTTGCTTTTTGCCGCCGGCAGTGGGCGCTTATTCACCTCGAACAGCAATGGGAGGAAAACCTGCACACAATGGACGGGAATCTCATGCATGAGCGCGTGCATGATGATTCCCTCCGGGAGAAACGCGGCGATCTGGTCATCACACGCGCAATGGCAGTCTCCTCGGCACGGCTGGGACTGTCCGGCGAATGCGATGCGGTAGAATTTCACCGTGACCGGAGCGGCATCCCGGTATTTGGCATGGAGGGGATCTACCGCATCGTCCCGGTCGAATATAAGCGCGGTGCTCCCAAGGAAAATGACTGCGATGTGCTGCAATTAGCGGCGCAGGCACTGTGTCTGGAGGACATGCTGTGCTGTGAGATCACGGAGGGGTTTCTGTATTACGGCGAAACACGGCACCGGATGAAGGTGCTGTTTGATGCACCCTTGCGGGAACGCACAGAAGCTGTCATTGCGCAGATGCATGAGCTGTACCGGAGGCATCATACGCCGGTCGTAAAACGCCGGAAAGCCTGCAATGCCTGTTCCCTCCGTGAGATCTGCCTTCCGCAGCTCGAAAAGACCGGACCGGCATCCGCTTATCTGAAAAAATGCTGCACGGGGAGGACGCATCATGAAACGGCTGTGCAATACGCTCTACATCAATCAGCCTGACCGGTATTTATCTCTTGACGGTGAGAATATCGTGATCTCCTGTGCGGGAAGCGAGATCGGACGTGTGCCGCTGCACAATCTCGAGCAGATCGTGACATTCGGTCATGCAGGGTGCAGCCCTGCGCTCATGGGGAAATGTGCGCATGACGGCATATCACTTGTATTTATGAGCCGCAGCGGGCATTTTCTGGCCAGAGTCGAGGGGGAGACCCGCGGCAATGTGCTGCTGCGCCGGGAGCAGTACCGTATTTCGGACGATCCGGCAAGGAGCCTGCAGATCGCACGCTGCATCATCGCTGCAAAGCTCTTCAACAGCCGCTGGGTACTCGAACGCATGACTCGCGACCATGCACCGCGCATTGACACGGAGCTGTTCCGCCAGAAGTCGCAGTACCTACAGGCAGCGATCACAAGTGCAGAGCACGCGCCGGATGCAGAAGCGCTGCGGGGAACAGAGGGCGAAGCGGCAAGTGTGTATTTCTCGGTGTTTGACGATATGCTCCTGCAGCAGAAGGGCGATTTCCGCTTCACCGTCCGAAGCCGCCGTCCGCCGCTTGACCGCGTGAATGCACTGCTGTCATTTGCCTATGCGATGATGACCAGCGGGTGTGCCGCATCACTGGAGGCAGTCGGATTGGATCCGTATGTAGGGTTCCTGCACACGGACAGACCGGGACGAAAATCGCTGGCGCTTGATATGGTAGAGGAATTCCGCAGTGTTTACTGTGACAGATTTGTCCTGACCCTGATCAACAAGCGCTACATCCAGCCGGAGCATTTTGAGCAGCGGGAGGATGGGGCGGTCCTGCTGTCCGAGCAGGGGCGGCGCGTTTTTATCGAGCACTGGCAGAAGCGAAAATACGAGGAGCTCCGGCATCCCTATCTGAATGAAAAGCTGGAATGGGGTATGCTTCCCTATGTGCAGTCACTTTTGCTGGCAAGATATATCCGCGGCGATCTGGATGCTTATCCGCCGTTTTTATGGAAGTGATGCGATGTTTGTACTGATCACCTATGATGTCAGCACCGAGGATGCCGCTGGCAAAAAGCGGCTGCGGCGTGTGGCAAAGATCTGTGTGGATTACGGTGTGCGTGTGCAGAATTCGGTGTTTGAATGTGTTGCTGAGCCAGCGAAGATTCTGGAGCTGAAGCACAAGCTCACAAAGGAGATCGATCCAAAGAAGGACAGCCTGCGTTTCTATGATCTGGGAAACCGATCCAAGCTGAAAGTGGAGCATATTGGTGCAAAGGAAACGATGGATGTCGAGAAACCGCTGATCTTCTGATCCCGTGCGAATGCCATGCTGACATGGATTTCCCATGTCATTCGCACCATAAAGGGAAGGAAATCCAGCGCCCTTGCCTCCTGAAGCATCGGGATCTGCAAGGAAATTATTGCAAAGCTGTGCAAAAGAGATGGCATATCCGCCGACTGTTTGTACACTTTTGCTGTCGCCCCCTACACGGGGGCGTGGATTGAAATATTCGGAATCTGCTATACTGCACAGCCATATCGCGTCGCCCCCTACACGGGGGCGTGGATTGAAATCATCCACCGGCAACAATTGTTTTCTGGGCAGACGGGTCGCCCCCTACACGGGGCGTGGATTGAAATCAGCTTGTCACCAGCTATAGCCGGGAGGCCCGGCCCGTCGCCCCCTACACGGGGGCGTGGATTGAAATACCCGGTCGAGGTCATAAAAAGCAGGGTGTTCGCGTCGCCCCCTACACGGGGGCGTGGATTGAAATTCCCCCGTCCCGGGGGTGTTATTGTTATCATTAGTCGCCCCCTACACGGGGGCGTGGATTGAAATGGTGGGAGATTTAAACCTCGGCGCAGATCCTGCCGGTCGCCCCCTACACGGGGGCGTGGATTGAAATAGAAATCGCATATGCCCTATCCTGCATTTTTTCGGGGTCGCCCCCTACACGGGGGCGTGGATTGAAATATTTTACTTAGTTGCGAAAACCATCATATCTAGTGTCGCCCCCTACACGGGGGCGTGGATTGAAATTTGCCTTGCCGCAACGATCGGCGAGGGAATCCCGACAGGTCGCCCCCTACACGGGGGCGTGGATTGAAATTGCAGCAATGCTTGTGTGTTGGGCGGAGACGGACGGGGTCGCCCCCTACACGGGGGCGTGGATTGAAATTCGATCAGCTCCGCGGCTTTCTTGGCGTCGATGAAGTCGCCCCCTACACGGGGGCGTGGATTGAAATTTGAATTGCGCCTCCCGGTCATTGTACACCATGAGTCGCCCCCTACACGGGGGCGTGGATTGAAATCTCCTTCGGCGGATCGGGCATGGGCATCCAGTGGTCGCCCCCCTACACGGGGGCGTGGATTGAAATAACGCGCCCGATAGAAGTATTTACATCATGTCCAAGTCGCCCCCTACACGGGGGCGTGGATTGAAATTACGTCAACGGCAACAACGCCCGCTCGAACTCGAACGTCGCCCCCACATGGGGCGTGGATTGAAATATGTCCGCGGCAGTAATCTGCTCCTCTATACGGCGGTTGACGAATGCACAAGGTGCAGTTTCAGAGAGATGTACGATGAACACAGCACATACAGCTCTGAGGATTTCATCAAGAAGCTGCTGAAGACTTTTCCGTTCCCGAGCAGGGAGATCCAGACCGATAACGGTTCGGAGTTCGCCACAGCACTTCTGACGAAGGGTAAGCAGCATAAAATGCTGTTTGAAGCGCTTCTGGAGAATCATGATCTCATCTGTCACCGTGTCCGGGTCGTAACGCCGAGACATAACGGTAAGGTCGAGCGGCAGCACCGGGAGGACGGAAAGCAGCTTTACAGTAAGCTGAGAATGTACAGCTTATACCAATTCTCGTTCAAACGATTGATCACATCAATCGTTTGATAGCCGCCGCAGGCGGCGTCGAGAATGGCATGGGACGGATCTTGTGACGCTTTGCGTCACAAAATAGCGCACGCTTCTAATCAAGCTTTTTCAATAGCTTGATTAGAAATAAGTATTAGAGGACGGCAGAAAGCAGATAGCGGCTTATAACAAGCGCTCTAACAACATCCCAAAGATATGTCTGAAATTCGGATCGCCGAACGAGGTGCTGAATGTTTATCTGTCGGTCATGTGGTGAGCTGCTGCCAATTTTCCTCTTTTCGTCGCCTACGGCTCCTCTAAGAGGGGATTTGGCATATGTTGGATTAACAGATCGTTTTTTGAGAGTGAGTGTCCAGGATCATTGACAACTGCACAGTGTTGCCTTGGATTTTTTGTGAAAACCCCTTGCAAGCACGGGGGCTTTATGCTATAATAAAAATAACTATCGGCAGATCATTGCCGCCAGACGAGGTGACATATGTTTTGGAACAGCACAAGAAGATCGCGCTGCTCACCGCAATGCCCGAATCCATCCATGTGCAGCGGCTGACCACCGGCATGTTCGCGCAGTGCCGCAAGTACGGCTACCATGCGCTGGTGTTCGGCGCGATGACGCATCTGTATTCGGCAAGACCGCGCTATAACGAGGGCGAGGCCAATATCTATGAGCTGGTCAATTTCCGCGGCGTGGACGGGGTGATCCTCGATACCACACAGCTCCAGGGGGACAATACCGGCGCGACCGTCGCAAGGCTGTGTGAGCGCATTGAAGCCGAGTGCGGTGCGCCGGTCACGGCACTGGAGATGGAGATCGGCGGCTTTCCGCTCATCCGCAACGAAAATGAGGAAATGCTCCGTGAGACCTGCCGGCATATGGTCCGGGTCCATGGAAAGCACCGTATCTGCCTGCTCACCGGCCAGAAGGACAACGAGGTCGCCGAGGAGCGCCTTGCCGTGATGTGCGATGAGCTCTCCCGCCTTGGCGCTCCCGTCCCGGAGGAATACCGGATCTACGGCGATTTCTGGTATACAAGCGGCGAAGCGCTTGCCGAGCGCTTTGTCTCCGGGGAGCTGCCCATGCCCGAGGCCGTCATTGCCGCGAGTGACCATATGGCACTCGGCCTCATCGAACGCCTCACCGAGCGCGGCGTGCGTGTCCCGGAGGACCTGCTCGTCATGGGCTTTGACTCCACCCCCGAGGGCATCACCGCCGACATCACCCTGTCCTCCTATGAAGCCGGGGATGCCGCCAGCGCCGCCCGTGCCGTGGACTATATCCGGCATGTCATCGAGCCCGATGCCCCCCTCCTGCCCTATGAGAACCGCATGGAGCATATCTTCCACCCCGGGATGAGCTGCGGGTGCCAGCCGAATTTCGCCCTGTCCGCCAAGGCGCTCAAGGAGTCGATGTACTTCACCACCCGGAATTATTCCTCCGAGCACCTGCTCGATGAGATCGACATCGGCCTGCTCATGGAAAGCTATGTCTCCGAGCAGCTGACTGCCTCGGAAACGCCCGAGGAGTGCATCGAGTGCATCTACCTCAATACCTACCTGATCTACCCGTACCTCAATTTCTTTTTGTGCCTGAAGGAGGACTGGCTCGACACCACGCATGAAATGACACGGGGCTACCCGGAGACCATGCGCATCGTGTCGGCCAATACCACCGTGAATGAGTACTCCTTCTTCAAGGACGAGGACGCGGTCAGCTTCCCGACCGCACAGATGATCCCGCCGCTTGAGCAGCCCTCGGAGCGGCCGTTCGTGTTCTATTTCGCGCCCGTGCATTTCAATGAGCACATGCTCGGGTATGCCGTACTGCAGCGCGAGCTCGATGACAAAAGACGCATCAATATGGTCTTTCGCAACTGGCTGCGCCTTGTCAACAACGCCCTGGAGATGATCCGCTCGAAGAAGCGGCTCCAGATCCTCTCGAACCGCGATGAGATGACGGGCCTCTACAACCGCCGCGGGCTCTACAGCCGCCTGCGCACGCTCCTCCGTGAGGCACCGGAGGGCAGCCGCCTGTTCGCGTGCGTGATCGATATGGACGGCCTGAAATATATCAACGACACCTTCGGCCACCACGAGGGGGATTTCGGCATCCGTTTCGTGAGCGCTGCCGCAGCCGCCGTGACACAGCCCCAGGAGCTGTGCGGCCGTGCGGGCGGGGACGAGTTCTACATCTTCGGCGTCGGACAGTACCCCGATGACGAGGACGCACGCCGGACAGCCCGGTTCATGGCGCTGATGCAGGAGCGCAGCGCCGCGGCCGGCAAGCCCTACCCGCTCACGGCCAGCATCGGGTGCGCGGTGCGGCCCCTCACGCAGGACCTCAGCCCGGATGAGGTGATCCGCGAGGCGGACAGCATCATGTATCGGAGAAAGACGGCGGCGAAGAGGGCGAGGAAGGGGTAGACGGGGGAAAGGGGTGCCTGAAACCTGAGAGGTCTCTTGTGGGGGCGCCGCTTTTAGAGGTGAGAGGTGAGAAGTTAGAAGCTCGGACTTGAAAGGTCTCTTGTGGGGGCTCCGCCCCCTGCTGGTTTCTCTTCTTTTGTAAGTTTCTCTTCACCCCCGCCAGAGGTGCGCTCGTCCTGGGTTCAAATCCAATCCCAGGACTGCTCAGTCTCGACAAAATCCTGACTCGACTTCGGTCGTCTGACACCTCTGGACTCCGGAGGGCAAAGGGCTGCGCCCTCTGCACTCTGCTTTAAAGCGTTCAGGGATAGCGAGTCCTTCAGTGCAAGGTTCCCACTCGACCGAATTTCGTGCTACAATAAGACCCAGGCGCGTTCCCTGGTGGAATGCATTCTTAGATTGCTGCCGCAGTGCCGGTCGAACAAGGTGCGTATGCGCGGGAGGTTCCGGAAAAAGGCATAAGCTGTTTCACACCCGAAATGCGCTTTTCCAAGAACGCACCTCACGCATCGAATGCGCATCACAACCTGGCGGCGGTTAGCTGCCAGATAGGGTACCCATCAAGTCTCCACAGGGGGTGAAGGGGGCCTCCCTCCACCAAAGCCTCTCCGGGGGCCGAAGGCCCCCACGGGAGGTTTACCAAGTCTAAGCATCTAACCTCTTACCTCTCACCTCTCACCTCTAAAAGCGGAGCCCCCAATCCAGGAACCATCAAGTCTAAGCATCTCCCCCCGCCCCCGGAAAACCATTATCATTTCAACGAGAGGACATCCATTTATGAGCGAAAAACGCAGGAGCTTCCAGACACCGGCTCTCATCATCGCCGTGATCGAGGGGGAGACGGATCCGGATGCGATCATGCGTGACATCGACAAGGCACTGGCCGCACACCATAAGGATAACCCGGAGCTGCCTGCGCTGTCCATGGCACGGGGCTTTGCAAGCTGCCTGCCGGGCGATACCTACCGGAAGGTGTTTACCAAGGCCAAGGCGGCCTCCGCCAAGGATAAGGCCGCATTCCATGCAAGAAAGGAAGGGTGAAGATGGGCCTGCGTTTCAGAAAAAGCATCCGCATCTGCAAGGGCGTGAACGTCAACCTGAGTACCTCCGGGGTGGGCGTGAGCGTCAAGTCCCGCGGCGTGCGCTACTCGATCCATAGTAGCGGGCGCAATTCCGGGACCGTGAGCATCCCCGGCACGGGGCTGTCCTACACGAGTGACAAAAAGTCCTGGAAATCCAAGACACGCCGCTACCAGTCGGCTGCGCACAAAAAGCAAAAGGAGCTCGAGGAGAAGAAAAAGGCCGCCGCCGCTGCCGATGCGCAAAAGCAGAATGCCCTTAAAGTGGAGGAATTTGAGAACTATCTCGATCTCATCCGCAGTGTCCACAAGGAGTGCATGGAGCCCATCGACTGGGAGGCCGTGCGCACCGCACCACCGCCCTTCCCGAAGGACGCACCGCCCCGCACGATGAAGGCACAGGCGGCGCTGGACGCCTATGCGCCCCACGGCCTTGGAAAGCTCTTCAAGGGCAGTGCCGACAAGCAGCGGGAAAAGCTTGAGGCGGCGCTGGAGGCGGCAAAGCAGGAGGATGCCGAGGAGCTCGGCGCCTGGCAGGAGAGCGTGGACTTTGCCGCAAGGATCCTGAAGGGGGATACCGATGCGTATCTGGAAGCCCTCGAGGAGGCGGAGCCGTTTTCGGATTTTGCGGACTACGGGAGCGATCTGGAATTCGGGTCGGATACGCCGGGGGCGATGGAGATCGAGTTCCGGGTGAAGTCCCGGGAGGTGGTGCCGGAGAAGGCACTGAGCCTGACGAAGACCGGGAAGCTCTCCGAGCGGGAGATGACCAAAACGCAGTACTATGACCTGACACAGGACTATGTGTGCAGTGCGGCCGTGCGCCTTGCAAGGGAGCTGTTCGCGGTGCTGCCGGTGGAACGCGTGATCGTCCATGCCGTGGACGGCGTGCTCGATACCTCCACGGGCCGGGATACGGAGGAGACGATCCTGTCGGCCGAGTTTACCCGCGAGGGCTTTTCGGACATCGTGTTCGAGCGCATCGACCCGTCCGATTTCGTCATGCGCTTCCCCACCGAGATGAAGTTCGGCAAGACCACGGGGTTCTCGCCGGTGGAGAGGATCGAATTATGATCCCGCCGCAGGCGCCCTGAGGGAGGCTCCTGCGCAGCCGCCCACCCCCTGCCCCCTCCCTAAAGGGAGGGGGAGAGAGTGGGGGCTTCGCCCCCATACCCCCAGCAGTGGCTGACGCCCCTGCACCCTATCATCCCCGCCGCAGGCGCACCAACATTTTTCACGATTCATTATTCGTTATTCACTATTTCCCTCCATCCCCTTGACATGCCCCCATCCCATCCTGTATAATAAGAATGTAGAGACTGCTTAAAATCTGGAGATAGTCGGATTTTCGAGCAGATTTGCGTCCTGACGACGCACGTTCTTCGCAGGAATACTTGGTGTATTGCAAGAAGAACGGGCTAAGTCAGGGCGGAAAGATGCCGAAAAGACGACTATTGGAAGATTTTAAACAGGCTCAATGTCCCCGCCCGACAGCGCATGGGGAAAATACCGATAGAGATAAGGAACGATAACTATGGAAGAGATCTACAAGCTCCACATGGGTCCGGCGAAATGTGCCGTGGACCTCGGCGACGGCAGCGAACGCGGCGAGTACGTCGATCAGGACTACATCCTGCAAACTCTGGGCCGTCCGCACAGAAGCATCAGCCTCATGTACTGCTATTACCCCCTCGATGAGGGCTGGCCGGGCAGGGCAAGCGTCGTGCATGCCTCCCCCGATGTCAGCTTTGCATGGGATTATCCGTATGACGACTACTTCACCTACAAGGGCGGCATCGGCGGTGACCTGAATGACGAGCCGTTCTGCTATATGCGCGAGATCCGCGCCCACGGGCAGGACGTCACCCTCACCCTCACCATCGACCCCCATGTGAGCGATGCACACCTTGCCGCCATCGGCGAGGACCTCAAAACCTTCGGCCGCGTGTTCCTGCGCATCAACCATGAGGCCACCGGCAACTGGTTCTCCTTCAATAAGCGCTGCTCCTACCAAGAGGTCGCCGACTTCTTCGTGCGTGCCTCCCGGATCATCAAGGAGCATGCCCCGAATGTGCAGACCATCATCTGCATCGGCGGCGTGGAGGATCCCAAAACAGGCCGCATCGAACGCGAGGACGAGTTCGCACAGACCCTCCCCGCTGCCGATGTGTGGTCCGTCGATAAGTATATGGCCCTGCACTGGGGATGGCCGTATGATGTCGCCGAGCCCGGCGGCAATACCTTCAGCCGCAGCGCCGTGCGGGAGGTCTATGACATGACAAAGCGCAGCTTCGAGCGCTTTAAGGAACTGAGCGGCGGCACGGAAAAGCCCATGGTCATGAGCGAATTCAACGCCGACGGCGATGTCACCGGTGCCTGGGAGCAGGCCGAGATGGTGCAGATCTTCTGTGACATGCTCGATCAGGAGAACGCCGACTGGTTCACGGGCTTTACCCTCTATCAGTTCCGCGACAGGGGCAGGCTCGGCCTTGAGATCGAGGATCCCAATAACCAAAGCGTCGGCATCCGCCAGCCCCTGCTCGATACCTACAAGAAGCTCATCCACTCCGAGCGCTTCCTGCCCCGGATGGAGCAGGGGGAGGCTGTGACGCTTCCCGTGCAGCTTCGCTGGGGGAACTCCGAGGACGCCGACGGCATCGCTGTCCCGCTCCATTTCGACGGCGATCCGCACTTTTGTGAGATCACCTTCGAGGACGAGGGCAACTACCTCATGGAGCTCCACGGCAGATGGTTCTACCGCTCCCCGAAGGCGAAGACCATTGACCTGATGAGCGCGTTCTATGATGCGCCCTTAGAGGGTCCGTGCGATCTGACCCTGCGCCTGTTCGCACCGCCCGCGAGCGGCGAGAACGACCTGTCCGCACCGGACGGGCTGTACAACACCTATACGGTACTCGAGAAAATGCCGAAGATCCGCATCCGCTGTGCGGCCGTGGCACCGTCGAAGGACCGGGATTGAAAATTATTTGTGAATTTTCAAGAAACTGTCCAAAAAACCCTTGACAAATTCTCAAAATGTTGTATAATTTATAGTAGGGATCTTCCGATCCGGCAGGCGGGTGCGGAAAGCGTGCGGCACTGCCAATTCTATCGCATAATTTTAGGAGATGAGCATTATGGGATTCATGGATACGATCAGCGGCGCCGGGCGCGGCGTCAGCGAGAAGGCCAAGAATGTGTCCGAGGTCAACAACCTCAAGCGCAAGATTCTGTATGAGGAGGAGCGTATCGTCGAGGTATTTGCGGACATCGGCAAGAAGTACTACAAGAACCCCGACGAGGATCCGGCCGTACTCAAGGCACTGTGCGATGATATCGACACCAGACGGCGCAGGATCAAGAAGATGCGTTTCGAGCTCAACGGCATCCGCGGCTACAAGATCTGCCCGAAGTGCGATGCCGAGGTCAATGAGAAATTCCAGTTCTGCGGTGTCTGCGGTGCAAGACTGCCCGATATCGACGACGAGGACTTTACCTCCCTCGAGACGAACGATTACTACACCGAGAGCGACAGCTTCTTCAACGCAGATACGATCAAGACCTATTGATTTTCCTCCAAAATACCCCCGGCAGTCATGTCGGGGGTATTTCGCGTGGAACGAAGGAGGCACCATGAAAAGAGGACGACTTTGTGCAGCGGTCCTGGGCGGACTGCTGCTGACGATGCAGCCGGTGCCGGTGTGCGCACAGGGGGGACCGTCTGGGACGGCACCCGGGATGTGCTCTGGTACGATGATGAGGAGACGGTATTCCACCTGTCCACACCCGAGGCGCTTGCAGGGCTCTCGTACCTGGTCGAGGGCGGGCGCGACTTTGCCGGCAAGACTGTGTACCTGGATGCGGACATCTGCCTGAATGCGCAGGATGCCGCCCAAAAGACCGCCTGGACCCCCATCGGCTCGAAAACGAACTTCGCCGGATGCCTTGACGGGCAGGGACATACCGTGGAGGGGCTCTACATCCGCGCCGAGGCCAAGGGCCAGGGACTGTTCGCGAACATGGCCGAGGGCAGCTGCGTGCGCGCGCTCTCCCTTACGGATGTGGACATTGAGACAACGCTTGCAAGCGCGGGTGCGGTGTGCGGCTACAACCGCGGCGGCACCATCGAGCACTGCACCGTGGACGGGCGTGTGAGCGCCATGTCCGGGGGACTGGTGTGCGGTACGATGTATTCCGGGGCGATCGAGGGCTGCATCAGCCGGGGCAGCATGGAGGGCCTTGCCATCGGCAGCGGCGGGATCTGCGGCTGGAGTGCCGGGACGATCCAAAGATGCCGGAACGAGGCGGGCGTCCATACCGCAGGGGAGCTGTCGCAGTACCAGGACGATGAGGCCGGGGGCATCTGCGGGAAGCTGTCCGGCGGCGTGATCGCGCAGTGCAGCAATTACGGCGATGTGAGCGGTGCCAATCCCGACAATGAGCTCGAGTACCTCGGCGGCATTGCCGGACAGGCGGTGGACGCCTTCCGGATCGAGGACTGCTACAGCCGCGGCACGGTCACCGCATCCGACCATGCAAACGCCGGCGGGCTCCTCGGCTGCGCGGAGGGCACGGCGGGAGCACTCTGCCGTGTCTACAATACCGGGAGCATCACCAGCACCCGTGCGGGGGGCGCGGTCGGGCTGATCCTAAACAGCCTCGCGACCGATGCCGTCTACTACCGCAGCGGCAGCGCCGCGCTGGGCGTGGGCAAGGGCGAGGATACCGCTGTTTCCAAGGCACCGGCCAATCTGAAAAAGGACAGCTTTGCCGAAACACTGGGGGAGGCCTTCTCCTATGTGCCGGGGCAGTACCCCTATCTCTCGTGGGAGCTGTATGATCTGGGGGATGTCAACGGTGACGGACTGGTGAACGTCCTTGATCTGACGCTGCTGCAAAAGCACCTCACACGGCAGGTGCGCCTTGACGGCTTTGGCTGTGCGGCAGCGGACCTGAATGCGGACGGCAGTGTGAATGTCCTGGACCTGACACTGCTGCGGCAGTGGCTCATTGCCCCTCATATTGACTGAGAACCTGTCTTCCCAAGATGCCACGGCAGCTTTTTGGCATCTTTGCACCGTGTCTTTGTCCATGATTCTTGTAATACACAAAGTATTACTGCGAATCATGGACTGTGACACGGCACGCACAAGCACCAATGGAAATGTGCTTCTGCCGCATTCCCTTACGATGGAATGCGAAATCTGCTCAAAAATCTGCTCGTGTCCCTTGTGAAGCCATGTTCTATGCTTAGAAACAATAAGGAGTGTGTGTATGATGATCCGATCCATCCGACCGGTACGCGCAGCCCTGGCAGTCCTCCTCTCCGGAGCGCTGCTGTGCGCCGCACCGATCCCCACAGTGCAAAAAAATGCCGGTATCACGGCAGCAGCAGCCGAGAGCCTCGCCGTCTGGGACGGCACGGCGGATACGGCCTGGTTTGACGAGGAGATGACGAGCTTTACGCTCTCGACGCCCGAGGAGCTTGCAGGCCTTGCCGCGCTTGTCAATGACGGGCGCACCATGCAGGGCATTGCCTTCCGGCTGGGCGCGGATATGGACCTTGGCGGCAGCGAGGAGACCCCCTGGCCGGGCATCGGCACGGGGACGGGCGTGCAGTTCTGCGGTGCGCTCTATGGCGCAGGCCACACGATCTCAGGGCTCTGCCAGACGGGGGATGTCCAGACGGCGGGGTTGCTTGGCGTGCTCGGCAAGGGCGGACAGGTCCGGGACCTGACCCTGCGCGGGTGTACGGTCACCTCCTCCCGCACGGATACCGCCTCCTTTGCCGGGACCGTTGCCGGCTACACCATGGAGGGGGCCTCCGTCCATGACTGCACGGCGGTCAGCTGCACCGTCAGCGGCACCTATTTTGCCGGCGGCATCTGCGGACGTGCGGGCGGCGACCTCTTTGACTGCACCTGTGAGGGGGTTCAGGTCTCCGGCTCCGCGTATGCGGGCGGCATCGCAGCGAGCACCAAGCCCCCCGTCTCCGGCTGCACGGCATCCGGCATGGTGCAGAGCACCTCGGAGGAGCGCTTTGTCGGCGGCATCATCGGCACGGCCGAGGGCAGTGTCTTAAACTGCACCTCCCAGTGCGTGGTCACCGGCGGTCTCTACACCGGCGGCATCGTGGGGTATACCATCGCGGATGTGAGCGGGTGCCGGAGCTTCGGCCCCGTGAGCAGCACCGTGGCCGATGCGATGACGGGCGGCATCGTGGGTGTCCAGAAATACGGCACGGTCAAGAGCTGCACGAACTATGCGGGCGTGACCGACTCCGGGAACGCCGCCTGCGCGGGCGGCATCGTCGGCTATGCACAGGGTGCCGTGCTCGGGTGCGTGAACCGTGCGGGCGTGATGGGCGTGAAGTATACGGGCGGTATCGCAGGGTATGCGACCGATACGAGCAGCATCACCTCCTGCGGGAACGAGGCCTCCCTCGGGACGGCCTGCACCGCCGGTGAGCACTATATCGGCGGCATTGCAGGGGACAGCCGCGGTGCGATCTACGGCTCCATCAATACCGCGGACTTTACCGTAAAGCTCCCAATTTTGCCGGAGGGCACGGTGCCGGATCTGCGTGTGGGCGGCATCGCCGGACAGAGCCTGGGAGAGGTGCGCGAGTGTACCCAGAGCGGCAGCATCACCATGCAGTCCGACGGCGCGTATGCACGCGTGGGCGGCATCGTGGGCGTGGCAGCCGAGGGCTTCTTAGCCGAGAGTGACTACAGCACCGGCGATCTTCATGCCGAGGGCTTTACGGAGGGCCTCAATGCCGGGGGGATCGTGGGCATCTGCACGGCATCCGCACAGCTCACGGGCGTGTACAGCGCAGGGGACATCGAGGCCTCCGGCGGTGAGACCACCTGTGTCAAGGGCGGCATCATCGGCGCGGTGCTCGGCGACGCAGCCCCCGTGCTGACCGCAGCCTACTACCGCAGCACCACCGCCTCGCACGGCATCGGCAATGCCCCCGAGGGCGGCGGCATCGCCAAGAGCGAGACGAATATGCGCACAGCGGACTTTGCAGGCGCTTTAGGCGCAGCGTTCCGGCAGTACGGGGAGGAGTATCCTGTGCTCACATGGATGTGCGTGCCGGATCTGGACCTCGATGCAGCGCAGGGCGTGAGTGACATCGTGCTGTTGCAAAAGTATGTCGCACACCGCCGCACGCTGTCCGCATGGCAGTATGCAAGGGCGGACCTGAACGGGGACGGCGCCGTGAACGTTGTGGACCTGACCATGTATAAGCAGCTGTTGCTGCGGGAATCATAAGCGGCAAGGAGGTACCTGCATGAAGCAGCAGGGCGGGTACAAGACCCGACAGAAAAGCAAGATCCTCGAATATCTCACGAACCATCCGGGACAGCACATCACGGCCCAGGAGATCGCCCGGCACCTCGATGCACAGGGCTCGCCCGTGGGGATGGCAACGGTCTACCGCTGCCTGGACGGGCTCGTCACGGACGGGACCCTGCGAAAATACACCATCGACAGCCGCACGGGCGCGTGCTATGAGTACCTGCCGCAGTCGGATGCGTGCAGCCGGCATTTCCATCTCAAATGTGTGCGCTGTGAGACGCTCTATCACGTCACCTGTGAGCATCTGTGTGAGCTTGAGGAGCATATCGCGGAGCATCACGGCTTCCGGATCGACCCGTCCAAGACGGTGCTGTACGGACTGTGCGCCGCCTGCCGGGAGGCGGAGGACGGCGAGTAGATCCGCATGGGCGCATCCTCGGCAGCGCTCTTGTGCGCCGTGGGACGCGGCTCGTAGATCCTTGTGGGCGCTTCCTGCGGTGTTGTCATGTCACATGCTCCTTTCTCTGTTTGACTTCCCCGGGTTCCTCCGAGTAAGTCTTACTACTGTCCGTAGTATGGGCATGACAAAGCAGAATATGCAAGGGAAATGGAGGATCCGGCAATGAAGGAGATCGGAAAAATTTTAGGACTGGCCCTCTTGGCCGAGGTGCTCACGCTGTTCATTGACTTAACGCTCTCGTTTTCGGGGAGCGCTCCCGTTCGTGTGGTGTGCAGCATCTGCACGGTGGGGATCTTGGGGGGACTCATGGTGCAGGGTGGGTACAGCACCGGGAAGGCCGACCGCAAAAGCGGCAAAACCTCCCCCCTTCGCAGCGCTTTGCTGGGAATTGTGGGGAGTGCGCCCTATCTTGTGTGCTGGATCGTGCTCCTCCTGGCAAGGCAGTCCGCCTCCGGGGGCTTCTACCGGCTGTATAAGCTCCTGTGCGCCCCGTTTTTGCAGGTGTGCAACCTTCTGTCCGCCGATACGGATGCAGGGTCCCTGCCCGGCGCGGGACTCCTCGTGCTGCTTTTGCTGAGCCTTGTGCCGCTATTCTGCATTTTCATCTCCCACCGCATGACCGTGCAGGGGAGATCCCTGGAGGAGGCGGCGTATGAGCGCAGGCGGTGAAGGGCGTTTTGCAAAGTCCATGGCCATTCCGGCTTAAAAAACGAATGTGCAGCGGGGAGAAAATGTAAAAAATCCTGAAAATCCGGAAAAGCACTTGACAAATCAAAGCATCCGGTGTATGATGATATTGTCACAAGGGAAACAAAGGTGTTTCCGGAAAAGTGTACGCCGTGCCGATAGAGAAGGCACACCGGCGCGGGCTTTTCCGGAAACACCTTTTTTCTATACAAAAAGAGATACAATAAGGAGGAATTTATGATGTCCGAACAGGTGATGCATGAGACCGTTGCCGAGTATTTCGGCTGCAATGTGTTCAATGATACGGTGATGCGTGAGCGTCTGCCCAAGAGTGCCTACAAGGCTGTCGTCCGCACCAAGGAGCTGGGGACGGCGCTGTCCCCGGAGGTGGCCGATGTGGTCGCCAATGCCATGAAGGACTGGGCGATCGAGCACGGCGCCACCCATTTTACCCACTGGTTCCAGCCCATGACGGGCGTGACGGCCGAGAAGCATGATGCGTTCGTCTCCCCCGCACCCCACGGCAGAGTGCTGCTCGAATTCTCCGGCAAGGAGCTGGTCAAGGGCGAGCCCGACGCCTCCTCCTTCCCGTCCGGCGGCCTGCGTGCCACCTTCGAGGCAAGGGGCTATACGGCGTGGGATCCGACCTCGGATGCCTTCATCAAGGACGATTCCCTGTACATCCCGACTGCCTTCTGCTCCTACACGGGCGAGATCCTGGATAAGAAAACGCCCCTCCTGCGCTCCATGGAGGTCCTCAGTGAGCAGGCCCTTCGCATCCTGCGCCTGTTCGGCAACACCCGCGCCACCCGTGTGACCACGACCGTGGGCCCCGAGCAGGAGTACTTCCTGGTGGACAAGAAGTACTACGATCAGCGCGAGGATCTGGTCATCACCGGGCGCACGCTCTTCGGTGCCAAGCCGCCCAAGGGGCAGGAGCTCGAGGACCATTACTTCGGCAACATCAAGCAGCGCGTGTCCGACTTCATGAAGGAGCTCGACCGTGAGCTGTGGAAGCTGGGCGTCTATGCCAAGACCAAGCACAATGAGGTCGCACCCGCGCAGCATGAGCTCGCGCCCGTATTCACGACCTCGAACATTGCCGCGGACCACAACCAGCTGACCATGGAGCTGATGAAGAAGATCGCGCTCCGGCACGGACTGGTCTGCCTGCTGCATGAGAAGCCCTTTGCGGGCATCAACGGCTCGGGCAAGCACAACAACTGGTCGATGTCCTCGAACGACGGGCAGAACCTGCTCGATCCGGGCGAGACCCCGCAGGACAACATGCAGTTTCTGACCTTCCTGTGCGCTGTCATCAAGGGCGTGCATGAATATGCGCCGCTCCTGCGCCTGTCGGCTGCCTCCGCGGGCAACGATCACCGTCTGGGTGCGAACGAAGCGCCGCCCGCCGTTGTTTCCATGTTCATCGGCACGGAGCTCGAGGAGGTCATCGAGGCACTCGAGAGCGGGAAGAAGTATGTATCCTCCACCGCAGAATTTGACATCGGTGTGGATGCCCTGCCGAATTTCACGAAGGACACGACCGACCGCAACCGCACCTCGCCCTTTGCGTTCACGGGCAACAAGTTCGAGTTCCGTATGCTGGGCTCTGCGGATTCCATCTCCTGCACGAACACGATCCTGAACACGATCATTGCCGAGGAGCTTTCGCAGTTTGCGGATGAGCTGGAGAAGGCGGATGATTTCGATGCTGCACTGCATGAGCTGCTGGTGCGCACGATTCGCGAGCACAAGCAGATCATCTTCAACGGCGACGGCTATTCGGACGAATGGCTGGAGGAGGCAAAGCGCAGGGGACTGCCGAACCTGGTCTCCACGACCGATGCCGTACCGGAGTACACAAGGCCGGAATTTGTGGCCATGTTCGAGAAATTCAAGGTCTACACGAAGGTGGAGATCGAGTCGAGAACGGAGATCCTGCTCGAGAACTATGCGAAGGTCATCAACATTGAGGCCCTCACGATGCTGGACATGGCCAGAAAGCAGATCCTGCCCACGGCAGTGCGCGTGACCAAGGAGGTCTGCGATGCTGCCCTGTCCAAGCAGTCGCTCGGTCTGGACAACAGCTATGAGGTCGGCCATGCCAGTGAGCTGTCGGCCCTGACGCAGAGCATTGCCGCTGCGGTGACGGCACTCGATGACAAGGTCGTGGCAGCCCAGGGCATTGAGGATACGAAGGCCATGGCGAAATTCTGCCGCAGTGATGTATTTGTAGCCATGCAGACCCTGCGCGGCTTTGTCGATCAGCTCGAGACCAGAGTTTCCAGCCGCGACTGGCCGATGCCGTCCTATACGGATCTGCTGTTTACGGTATAAGCGGAGGCACTTTAGAGGTGTGCGGTGAGAAGCCTGGATTCGGGGTGCTGAAGCAATGGTATCATCATACCGAATCTATTTCCCGAAATCAAGATTTTTTCAATTTTGGGAAATAGAAATACATCAGTCGGATACGAAGTACGCATGTACAGCTAATTTCTTGTCCTCCTCCCCTTGCATCGGATCGGAGCGCATTTGCACGGCCCCGCTCTGACCCGCCCTCCCTGTCAAGTAGACAGCGCAAAAAAATATTCTATGATGTGACTAAAAGCAGTCTGTACATTTTGTGCAGGCTGCTTTGTTGCAGCAGGAATTGGCAAGCCGCTTTTGGAGTGAGGCGTGTAGGTGACGAACAGAGAAAGCGGCTTTCCGCGGCGACCGTCCGACCGGTTATGCAGCATACGCTTCATGGCATTTGTAGTATCTGATGTATATATTATATCATATAAGCGAAGCGTTATGATATAATCGCCCGATTGCAGGGAGCAAATCATGGATTTGCGTATCTGCAAGGGCATTAGATAAAAAATAATGAATGCTTTGCATTCATTATATCATATTTAGAGTCGTTTTTACTGTCTATGATCTATTATATTATAGCAACATTTTGCCGCAAACTGCCTTCCAATAACTTGACACCGCCCCTGATTTCTGCTATAATAAAAGGTAAGTGTGCATATTTGCAGGCCGCGTGCGGTATACTCTGTGTCAGAGAATGCTGCAAGGAGGTGTTTGCATGGCGCACAACGAAGGCGGGGAGGAACGCCTTTTGTTCCAGGAGGGGGGACTTCCGGAGGCCCTGCTCCTGCACGGAGGGGGCGAGGTCCCCGATGCCCGCCATACCATCCGGTGCCTGACGGTGATCGGACAGGTCGAGGGGCATTACGAGCTCGATGCCGGGTGCAAGACGACCAAGTACGAGCACATCATTCCCGCGCTTGTGGACGTCGAGCAGGACCGCAGCATCGAGGGCCTGCTCGTGCTCCTCAACACCGTGGGCGGTGATGTGGAGGCAGGGCTTGCCATTGCCGAGCTCATCGCCGGGATGAAAACGCCTACGGTATCCTTGGTGGTCGGCGGCGGGCATTCCATCGGCGTGCCGCTTGCCGTGAGCGCGGATGTATCGCTGATCGCACCCTCCGCCGCCATGACCGTGCATCCCGTGCGGATGAGCGGGATGGTGCTCGGTGTGCCGCAGAGCCTGACGTATATCGACAAGATCCAGAGCCGGCTCGTCTCCTTCGTGGTCGGGCACAGCCGGATCTCCGAGGAGAAGCTGCGCTCGCTCATGACCAACACCCGGGAGCTTGCCACGGATGTGGGCAGTGTGCTGACCGGGGAGCAGGCGGTGGCGGCGGGACTCATCGATGCGGTCGGCGGCCTGAGCGATGCGCTCGAAGCGCTCTATGCACGCATTGAAGAGACAGAGAAACGCTATGTGTGACGGCCCCCTTTCAGCGGGGCTACATAAGGAAAGGGGAAACCAATGTCCATATTTGACGCGATCATACAGGGGATCATTCAGGGCCTGACCGAATTTCTGCCCGTGTCCAGCTCGGGACACCTCATGCTCTATGCCCATATCATGGGGCAGGCACAGGAATCGGATCAGTTCCTGTTTTCTGCCTTTTTACATCTTGGCACACTGCTTGCCGTGTGCATCGCTTTTAAAAGCACGGTGTTTGAGCTGGCCCGTGAGGGCGGCGCGATGGTGAAGGACCTGTTCACGGGACGGCTTGTCAAGGCCGGCCTTGGCAATCCCCAGCGCCGGATGCTGTATATGATGATCCTCTCGCTCGCGGTGCTCATCCCCTTCTATTTTATCCGGGATCTCATCGAGGGCGTGGCGGCAAAGTACATCATCGCGCTCGGCTGCTTCTTTTTGTATACGAGCGTCATCCTCTTTTTGTCCGACCGCTGTAAGGACGGGAACAAGGGCCCGGGACAGATCACCTGGAAGGATGCGCTCATTGTGGGACTCTTCCAGGCCGTCGCCCTGCTGCCGGGCGTATCGAGGAGCGGCTCGACCATCTGCAGCGGCCTGTTTGTGGGCTTTGACCGGGACACGGCTGTGAAGTATTCGTTCATGCTCGGCATCCCGACCATCCTGGCAGGCTGCCTTGTCGAGATCAAGGACGCAGCCGAGGCGGGCGCCCTTCCGTGGAATGAGCTGCCCATGTATCTGGTGGGCTTTGTGGTCGCCGCCGCGGTCGGCATCGGTGCCATCCGGCTGGTGGACCTGCTGGTCAAGTCCAATAAGTTCAAGTATTTTGCGATCTATACGGCCCTTCTGGGGCTTGTCGTGATCGGCGTCGGGGTCTTTTCAAGGGGATAAACGGCGCCCTCCCCTGCAAGGGGATCCATAGAAAGAAAGGATATTTGCGTGGCTGAAAAGAAAGAAAAAAGCAAAACGCCCAAAAAGAAGACGGCCGCAAAGCCGAAGAAGCCTTCCTACAGCATTCCTGCCGCTCCCGAACCGGAGCGGCCGAATCAGCCGTATTCCATATTGCTGTTCGCAGCCGCCCTCCTCATCCTGCTGCTGACCTTCGTGCAGGGCAGCGCGCTGTGGTATGAGCTGCACAAGGCACTCAAGGGCTTCTTCGGACTGCCCCTCGTCGTCCTGCCGCCGGCACTGTGCTATATGGCAGTCAAAATGGACAAAAGCGGCAAGCCCGACAAGCTCTGGCAGCGCGGCGGGTGGCTCTTTGCCGCCATGACCTTCCTGAGCGGCTTTCTGGAGATCATGTTCGGCGGCGGCCGCCTGCTCGAGCAGAGCTTCGGCAGTGCGGTCGGGATGCTCTACGAGGAGGGCCTGACCTGGAGCGGCGGCGGCATCCTCAGCATCGTTGCCTTCCCCCTGATGCACCTGTTCGGGGACATCGGGGCCAAGATCCTGATCTGCCTGCTGCTCTTCGTGAGCATCATGCTCGTGACCAAGAAGAGCCTCTCCGATCTGTTCCGGCTTGTCTCCGCCCCCTTCCGCAACCTGTGGGAGGTCATGCAGACCGACCGGGAGGAGAGCGACATCATCGAGGAATATGAGCATGCGCAGAAGGAGCAAGCTATCCGCTCCGAGGAAGAGGCGCTGCGCATCGCAGAGCTCTCGCCGAGGTCCCGGAAGAAATCCGCCGAGCCGCAGTTCCTCATCGATGTGCCGATGCAGGATGGCCCGCCCCCTGCGCCTGTACCAAAGCAGGACGATGCCATCCCGGATGTGATGGATGTGCCGGTGGACGACCTGACCGTACCGGAGGAGACCCCCAAGGCCGATCCCGCACAGGATGCCGCCCTCGAGGAGCTCATCCGCAAGGCAACGGAGCAGCCGAAGAAGAAAAATAAGCAGGAGCAGCAGCTCGAGGCGGTCCTGGAGATCGCCGACGAGATCTCCCGGACCGAGCAGGCAAGCGCCACCAAGGGCATTGCCTACCAGATGCCGAGCCTGGACTATCTCAGCCGCGGCTCGTCCTATGCGGATGATCCGAATGCCAGCCGGGAGCTCCGGGAGAAGGCGGACCTCCTGCGTGAGGTGCTCAAGAGCTTCAACGTCGAGGTGCGCATCACCCACATCGCACGCGGTCCGTCCGTGACCCGCTATGAGGTGCAGCCGGCTGCCGGTGTGAAGGTCTCGAAGATCACGAGCCTTGCCGACGACATTGCCCTGAACCTGGCAGCGCCCGGCGTGCGCATCGAAGCGCCCATCCCCGGCAAATCCGCCATCGGCATCGAGGTGCCCAACTCCAAGAAGGACATGGTCTCCCTGCGGGAGCTTCTGGAAACGGACAAGTTCCGCAAATCCAAGAGCAAGCTTGCCTTCGGTGTGGGCAAGGACATCGCCGGGAATGTCATCATCGGCGATATTGCAAAAATGCCCCACATGCTCATTGCCGGCGCGACCGGCTCGGGCAAGTCGGTGTGTACCAATTCCATCATCATGAGCATCCTCTTCCATGCCGCGCCCGATGAGGTCAAGCTCATCCTCATTGACCCGAAGATCGTGGAATTCCGGGTCTATGACGGCATCCCCCATCTGCTCATCCCCGTGGTGACCGACCCCAAGAAGGCCGCCGGTGCCCTGAACTGGGCGGTGCAGGAGATGCTGCGGCGGTACGATGTGTTCGCCGAAAACGGCGTGCGTAACCTCGAGGACTATAACCGGCTTTGCAAGCAGAAGCCAGAGCTGACCCGGATGCCGCAGATCGTCATCTGTATTGATGAGCTTGCGGACCTGATGATGACTGCCTCCAAGGAGGTCGAGGATGCCATCTGCCGTCTGGCACAGCTGGCAAGAGCGGCCGGGATGCACCTCATCATTGCCACACAGCGTCCGACCACGGACATCATCACGGGCCTCATCAAGGCCAATATCCCCAGCCGGATCGCACTGTCCGTCAAGGCGGCGATCGACTCGCGTATCATCCTGGATACGGGCGGTGCCGAGAAGCTCCTCGGCCACGGCGATATGCTCTATCTGCCCAGCGGCCAGCCCAAGCCCCTGCGCGTGCAGGGCTGCTATGTCTCCACCCAGGAGATCGAACGGGTCGTGAACTTCATCAAGGCCCAGTCCTCGAGTGAGTATGACTCGCAGATCATCGAGGCCGTGGACCGTATGGCCGTGCCGGAGGAATCCAAGAAGGCCGCCGGCGAGGACGGCATTCCCTCCGACGAGGACGATATGCTCGAGCGTGCCATCGAGGTCGTGGTGCAGGCCGGACAGGCCTCCACCAGCAATCTCCAGCGCCGGCTGCGTCTGGGCTATGCAAGGGCCGCCCGCATCATGGATGAGCTCGAGGAGCTCGGCGTGATCGGCCCCTACGAGGGCGCCAAGCCCCGGCGGGTGCTCATGACAAAGCAGCAGTATGAGGAGCGCAGGCTTCGCAAGAATAAATAGGAGGTCCCTTTTGGATGTTTGAGAAGAAACGGGAGATCCCGTCCCCGCCGAAGGTGCGCAATCTGGTGATCTTCTGCGTGCTTGTGGCGATCCTGCTCGGTATCGCACTGCTCAATGCACGGCTTGCCCATTTGCAGCAGGATGACAGTATCACCGTATCCGACGCCGATTTCCAGGTACATATGATCGACGTCGGGCAGGGGGATGCCGTCCTTGTCATCGCCGACGGCAATGCCATGCTCATCGATGCCGGAGAGCCGGAGGCGGCCGGAACGGTCTGTGCGTATCTGGAAGCGCAGGAGGTGGGGAGGCTCACCTATGCCGTGGCAACACATATGCACGCCGACCACATCGGCGGCATGGCACGGGTGCTGACCTGGTGCGGCGCCGGAGCGCTCCTGGAGCCGGGCTTCCCGGAGGACCTTACCCCGACCAATACGGTCTATGAGCGCTACCTTGATGCGATCGGGGAGAGCGGCACGAAGGTGCGCACCCTGTATGCCGGGGACAGCTTCCGGCTCGGCAGTGCCGATGTGCAGGTGCTCGGCCCCGTGAAGGGGGAAACACCGGACAGCCTGAACAACACCTCCCTTGTGCTGCGGGTGCAGTATGACGATGTGGTGTGCCTGTTCACGGGGGATATGGAGCGTTCCGAGGAGGAGACGCTCCTGCACTCGGGGGAGGACCTGCGTGCGGACCTGCTCAAGGCCGGACACCACGGCAGTGAGACCTCCTCCGGGGAGGACTTTCTGGCGGCCGTGCGGCCGGAGTATGTGTTCATCTCCTGCGGCAGGGACAATTCCTACGGCCACCCGGCCGAAAGTACGCTCGAGCGCCTGCGCCTGTGGACGCAGGACATCCATGTGACGGCCGAGGAGGGGCATATCGTGTTCCTCTACGACAGGGACGGCAAGAGCTGCAATATCGTGACACAGAAGGAGGCGGCGGAGGATGTACAGCATTGAACGCTTTGAGGGCGACCGCGCCGTGCTCGATAGGGGCGGCGAAAGAATTGTGATCCTGCGCTCTGCACTGCCCCCCGATGCCCGGGAGGGGGATGTGCTGCGCCGGTGCGGGCATGCCTGGTATGTGGACAATGAGGCCACACAGCGCCGCAGACAGGCGCTCATCGCCCGGCGGGCGAGACTGCGGGAGGAGATGCCATGAAGCTTCTCATCATCGGCGGCGGTGCGGCCGGATGCTTTGCGGCATGGCAGGCGGCAGCAAGGGGCTGTGAGGTGCTTGTCATCGAGCGCAATGAACGCATCGGCAGAAAGCTGCGTATCACCGGCAAGGGCCGGTGCAATCTGACCAACGACTGCGACCGGGACACCTTCTTTGCCAACATCCCGCGGGGGGCGCGGTTCCTCTACAGTGCGTATGCCGCCTGCTCACCGCAGGATGTGATGGCGTATTTTGAGGGACTCGGCGTGCCGCTCAAGGTCGAGCGGGGGAACCGCGTGTTTCCCGTAAGCGACCGGGCGCAGGATGTGGTGGATGCGCTGCACCGCGCCATGCAGAAAGAGGGCGTGCGCCTCGTGCAGGATCGGGCGCTCTCGCTCCTCATACAGGAGGGGCGCTGCATCGGCGTGCAGGGCGAGCGGGGGACCTACCAGGGCGACCGGGTGCTCCTTGCCGCGGGGGGCTCGACCTATCCCGCCACCGGCTCACAGGGCGACGGCTATGCCATGGCACGGGAAGCGGGCCATACGATCGCACCGCTGTCCCCGTCCCTCGTGCCGCTCGAAACACTCGAGCGCGACTGCGCGGAGATGATGGGCGTGTCCCTGAAAAATGTCCGCCTGACCCTCCGGTGTGACGGGAAGCGTGTGTATGACGAGCAGGGGGAGATGCTCATGACGCATTTCGGCGTGTCAGGGCCCCTGGTGCTGAGCGCATCGGCGCATATGGAGGCGGAAGGGACATACACGCTCCATATTGACCTAAAGCCCGCACTTTCCGAGGAGCAGCTCGATGCAAGGCTTTTGCGCGAGATCGCAGCTGCCCCGAACAAGCAGCTGCCCGGCATCCTGCGCCGCCTGCTGCCGCAGAGCATGGTGCAGCCCATGCTCGGACGCTGCGGCCTGCCCGCCCGGATGCAGGGCAATTCCCTCACCAAGCCCCAGCGCCGGCGCATCTGTGAGACGTTCAAGGACTTTTCCTTCACCGTCCGGGGCAAGCGCCCGATGGAGGAGGGGATCATCACCCGGGGCGGCGTGCTCACGCGGGAGGTCGATCCGAGGACCATGGCCTCGAAGCTCGTGGAGGATCTGTCCTTCGCCGGGGAGGTCCTGGATCTGGATGCCTATACGGGCGGCTTCAATTTGCAGATCGCCTTTTCCACTGCCTATCTTGCAGCACAGGATGCTGCCAAAAACATATAAGGAGAACATCATGAAAACGATCAACATTGCCATTGACGGCCCGAGCGGGGCCGGTAAAAGCAGCATTTCCAAGGCCGTCGCACGGGAGCTGTGCTTTGTCCATGTGGACACGGGTGCGATGTACCGGGCCATCGGGCTGTACGCCCTGCGGCATGACTATCTCGAGCGCGAAACGATCGAAGCACACATCGGCGAGGTCGAGATCGAGCTGAAATTCATCGGCACCTCGCAGCATGTCATGCTCTGCGGGGAGGATGTCACCGACTATATCCGCACCCCCGAGGTGTCCATGGCTGCCTCGAAGGTATCGGCCGTGCCGGCAGTCCGGGAGCATCTGCTCGGTCTGCAAAAGCGCATCGCTTCCGAAAACAATGTCATCATGGACGGCCGGGACATCGGTGCGGTCATCCTCCCGGATGCCGACCTCAAGATCTTCCTGACCGCCTCCGCCGAGGAGCGTGCCTCCAGACGGTACTTAGAGCTCCGGGAAAAGCCGGACTGCCCGAGCTATGAGGAGATCCTCCGGGACATCGAGCAGCGCGACTACAACGACATGCACCGGGACATCGCTCCCCTGCGTCAGGCGGAGGATGCCGTGCTCGTGGACACCACCAGCATGGGCTTCAACGAGGTCGTTGAGCGGATCACGGCCATGGTCCGTGAGGTCATGAACGGATAAGGGGGACGCACATGTACTATGTCATCACGTTCTTAGTGCGCGTTGCCATGCACATCTGGTACGACCTGCGCTTTGAAGGACGGGAGAATATCCCCAAGGGCAGGGCATTCGTCTATGCCTCGAACCACCGCAGCTACGCCGATCCCGTGCTCGTGGTGCTCGGCGGCAGGGGGAGATTCTCCTTCATGGCAAAGTCCGAGCTCTTTGAAAAGCCCCTCTTTGCCTGGCTCATCCGGTCACTCGGCGCCTTTCCCGTGGAACGCGGCAAGGGTGATACCGCCGCCATCGAACGGGCCATCGACAATGTAAAGCACGGAACGAACCTGCTCATCTTCCCCGAGGGTACCCGCAGCAGGGATGGAAGGGTCGGCCGGGGCAAGACCGGCGTGGGACTCATCGCTGCCAAGGCGGGTGCGGACGTGATCCCCGTGGGCATCAATTTCAAGGGGAAGCTCCATTTCCGCAGCCGCATCACTGTGCGCATCGGGCAGCCCATCGAGGCCTCGCGCCTGGCACTGGCCGGGGAGCTGAGCGATCGGGAGCTCCTGCGCACGCTCAAGCGCGATGTGGTCCCGCCCATCATGGACGGCATCCGTGCCCTGGTCGATGAACCGGAGGCCGCACTTCCCGGGCAGAAGGAGGAAGAGGCATGAAGCAGCTGACTGTCGCAAGATCCGCCGGCTTCTGCTTCGGCGTGAACCGCGCCGTGCAGATGGTCTATGAAGCGCTCTCCGAGGGCAAGCGCGTGGCAACGCTCGGCCCGATCATCCACAACACCGATGTGGTCAACGATATGATCCGCAAGGGGGCGCGTGTCATCGAGCATGTCGAGGACCTCGAGCCCGGCGAGTATGTCGTCATCCGCTCCCACGGCGTGGAGCGTGCGGTTTATGAGAAGATCGCCCGTCAGGGCAACCCCATGATCGATGCGACCTGCCCGTTCGTCAAGCGCATCCATAAGATCGTGGCAGAGAAAACAGCACAGGGATATTTCATCCTCATTGCCGGCGATGAGCACCACCCGGAGGTCCAGGGGATCATTGGGCATTGTGACCAAAATTATTTTGTTTTTAAAGATGAATTTGTGCTAAAAGCTTTTTTTGAAAAAAATCCAAAAATTTTTGAAAAAAAGCTTGCAATTGTTGCTCAAACAACGTATAATAATATAATATGGGAAGAGTGTTTGAAGGTTCTTCCTAAAGATCCGAATGTAGTCGTCTTCGATACGATTTGCAGTGCGACCGAGCAGCGGCAGTCGGATGCAGCAGCGCTTGCGGCAAAGTCCGATTGCATGATCGTCATCGGCGGCAGACACAGCTCCAACACCGTGAAGCTGTACGATGTCAGCTCCTCATACTGCAAAACTTACCATATTGAGAATGCGGACGAGCTCAACACTTTAGACCTGTTCAATGCCGATCGGATCGGCATTACCGCTGGTGCCTCGACACCGGCGCATATAATTAAGGAGGTAGTCACAGCCATGGAAGAAATTCTGAACAAGGAAAACACCACAGAGGAGGAGATCGATTTCGCACAAGCGATCGATGAGACCTTCAAGAAATTACATACAGGAGCAAGAGTCAAGGGCACTGTCATGTCCGTCAGCAACAGTGAAGTCATTGTTGACCTGGGCACCAAGCAGACCGGTACGGTTCCGGCCTCCGAGCTCTCGAACGATCCGTCCAAGAAGCCGGCTGATCTGGTCAGCGTCGGCGACGAGATCGAGATGATCGTCATCAAGGTCAGCGACCAGGACGGCATTGCCACCCTGTCCAAGAAGCGTGTGGACGAGCAGGCAGGTCTGGACAGAGTCATCAAGGCCAAGGAAGAGGGCGAGGTCCTCACGGCTCCGGTGAGCGCCGTTGTCAAGGGCGGCGTGAACGTATACTACGAGGGCGTGCGCATCTTCATCCCGGCATCCCAGACGGGTCTGCCCAGAGAGGCTTCTCTGGACGGTCTGAAGGGCCAGGAAGTGAAGTTCATCATTCTTGAGGCTCCCGAGCGCAGAAAGAGCGCCGTCGGCTCCATCAAGGCCGTTACCCGCAAGGAGAAGGAGGCTGCCAAGGCCAAGTTCTGGGAGACTGCCGAGATCGGCAAGGAGTACGAGGGCGAGGTCAAGAGCCTGACGTCCTACGGTGCCTTCGTTGACCTGGGCGGCATCGACGGCATGGTCCACATCAGCGAGCTGTCCTGGAATCGTATCAAGCATCCGAGCCAGGTGGTATCCGTGGGCGATGTGCTCAAGGTTTACATCAAGGATCTCGATCAGGAGAACGACCGCATTTCCCTGGGCTACAAGAGAGCCGAGGACAATCCGTGGGAGAAGTTCAAGGAGAACTACGAGGTGGGCGACGTTGTCACCGCCAAGATCGTTTCCATCACCTCCTTCGGTGCCTTCGCACAGATCATTGACGGCGTGGACGGCCTGATCCACATCTCCCAGCTGGCTGACCGCCGCGTGGAGAATGTCAAGGATGTCGTATCCGTCGGCGATGAGGTACAGGTCAAGATCATCGGCATCGACCTGGACAACAAGCGCATCTCCATCTCCATCCGTGAGCTCCTGGAGGACGCTGACGATGCAGACTATGATGACGAGGACGAAGAATAATTTTCCCAACAAAACAACAAGAGAGGAAGCGCATAAAGCTTCCTCTCTTTCGTTTGTCGATAAAGTCTCTTTCTGGGGCGGGTTCTCCCCACCCCACCCCCGCCCTTGGGGGCGGGGGCTTATATTGCGGGGCCTGCGGCCCCGCACCCCGCAGGTATCAGGAGCCTCTGCAGAGACTCTTGATACGTTTTTATTCGCTGATCGCCCCGTACATCTCCGGCCGTCTGTCCCGGAAGAGGCCCCATTCGAGCCTTGCGCGGGCGATGGCATCGAGGTCGTAGGTGTGGAACACGAAGCCCTCACCCGTGCGCTCTGCCTGGCCGATGACGGCGCCCGTCTCATCGGTGAGGAAGGACGAGCCGTAGAAGCACAGTGCCGAGCGCTGCATGGCATTCTCCTCGCAGGGGGTGACCTCCTCGGTGCCGAAACGGTTGGCGGCGATCACCGGGACGATGTTGGCGGCGGCATGTCCCTGCATGGTGCGCTGCCAGTGCGGCATGGAATCCGTCTCCAGGATCGGCTCGGAGCCGATGGCAGTGGGGTAGAACAGGAGCTCCGCGCCGGCCAGCGCCAGGGAGCGTGCCGTCTCCGGGAACCACTGGTCCCAGCAGATGCCGATGCCGATGCGTGCATAGCGCGTGTCAAAGACTGTAAAGCCCGTGTTGCCGGGGGTGAAGTAGAATTTCTCCTGGTAGAAATGATCGTCCGGGATGTGGGTCTTGCGGTAAACGCCCAGCAGAGCACCGTCTGCATCGAGGACGGCGCAGGAATTGTAGAGCACATTCCCGTCGCGCTCATAGAAGCTCACCGGGAGCACCACCTGCAGCTCATGCGCGAGCTTTGACAGATGCTGTACGGCTTCGTTTTCGGCGGCAGGCTTTGCATAGGCATAGTACTCGTACCGGCGCTCCTGGCAGAAATACTGCCGCTCAAAGAGCTCCGGCAGCAGGATGATCTGTGCGCCCGCTGCGTGTGCGACGCGGATCAGACGCTCGGCCGTTCCGAGGTTTTCCTTCGGATCCCGGGTGCAGGCCATCTGGATGGCTGCGACAGTGACAGTTCTCATAAAGCTCCTCCTATTTTGGGATCTGCTGCGTCAGACAGTGCAGATTCCCTCCGCCCACCAGGAGCTCCCTGGCAGGGATGGGGACGATCCGCCGGTCCGGACACAGCGTCTGCATGATGTGCAGTGCCCTTGCATCGCTCGGTGCGTTCTCCCCGCCGAACTGCGGCAGGAGCACGGAGCGTCCGGTGAAGTAGAAATTGACGTAGGATGCCGCCAGACGCTCCCCCGCCTCGCGGGTGTCCTCGCCCTCGGCAAAGTGAAAGCCCGCCAGATCATGGGGCGTGATGCACACCGGGTGATCGGGGATGGGCAGCTTGTGTACCGTAATACGGCGCCCCCTCGCATCCCCTGCACGCTCGAGCATTTGCAGGCACGAGAGCGACAGCGCATACTGCGGATCGTCCCTGTTGTCCGTCCACGCCAGCACGACCTCGGCGGGGCGGATGAATGCGCAGACATTGTCCACATGCTCGTTCGTCTCATCCTGATAGATGCCCCGCGGCAGCCACAGGACCTTCTCGGCGCCCAGATAGCCGCACAGCGTCCGCTCGATCTGCGCCCGGGTCATATGCTGATTGCGCCCCGGGGAGAGCAGGCAGGACTCCGTTGTCAGGAGCGTCCCCTCGCCGTCGCTGTGGATCGAGCCGCCCTCCAGCACGAAATCCTGTACCTCCTCGCACGGATAGCCTGCCGCTTTACAGAAGGCGGCAGCAAGCGCATTGTCCTGTGCATAGTCCGTGTACAGCCCGTCATAGTCCCCGCCCCAGGCATTGAACTGCCAGGAGATGCCGATGACGGTGCCGTCGGGCCTTCGCACGAAGGTCGGGCAGGTGTCCCTTGCCCAGGCATCGTCCTGTTCGAGCGTGAGAAGGGTGATGCCGGGGATGTCCTGCGTGAGCGTCTCGGCCCGCCTGCGGGAGCGCTGCGAGACGATCAGAAAGAGCCGCTCATCCTGTGCGATCGCCCGCCATGCTGCCAGGAAGGACGGCATGGCGGGCGCTGCGTTATACGGCCAGGAGCCGGGGCGTTCGGGGAAGATCATGACGGTCGCGGCGTGCGGGGAGAATTCTGCGGGCATGGTAAAGCCCCGTTCCTTCAGCGTGCTCATGACAGACGCCCCTTGAAATCGGCGTAGCCGAAATGCCGTACCACCTCATAGCTGCCGTCCGTATGGAGGATGCCGATGTCCGGCAGGGGCAGGCCGTTGAAGGTGTTGTTCTTGCACATCGAGTAGATCGCCATATCCTCAAAGCACAGCCGGTCCCCGATCTGCAGGGGCTCCCGGAAGCTGTAGTCGCCGATGATGTCCCCGGCAAGGCAGGTGCGTGAGGACAGGCGGTAGGTGTGCGGGAGCTCCCCGGGCATGCCGCCGGAGTAGAGCGGCGGACGGTAGGGCATTTCCAGCACATCGGGCATATGGCATGCCGCGGAGGTGTCGAGCACGGCCGTTGAGAGCTCGTTCTCGACCAGATCCATGACCTCGGTGACCAGATACCCGGCACGCAGCGCAATGGCCTCACCCGGCTCGAGGTAGACCTGGACGTCATAATGCTCTGCAAAGGCGGAGATGAGCCGGATGAGCAGGGACAGGTCATAGTCCGGCCTGGTGATGTGGTGGCCGCCGCCGAAATTGATCCAGTCCATACGGTGCAGATAGGGGCCGAATTCCTTTTCCACGGCACCGAGCGTGATGGCAAGGGCATCCGCACCCTGCTCGCACAGGGTATGGAAATGCAGTCCCGAAACGCCCTCGAGTGCCTCCTCCGTCAGTGCGTCCGCCCGCACACCCAGCCGGGAGCCGGGCGCACAGGGGTCGTAGATGGGGTCCTCCTGTGTGGAGCATTCGGGGTTGATCCGAAGGCCGATGCTCTTTCCGCCGCAGTGCTCTTTAAAGTGGGAGAGCTGCGCGAGGGAGTTGAAGCAGATATGATCGGCATACTGCAAAAGCTCCGGGAATTCCTCCTCCTTATAGGCGGGGGCGTAGACATGCACCTCACCTGGGAATTCCTCATGGGCAAGCCTTGCCTCATACAGGCCCGAAGCCGTGGTACCGGCCAGATACTGCGCACACAGCGGGTAGACGGAGAACATGGAGAAGGCCTTCTGTGCAAGAAGGATCTTACAGCCCGTTCGGTCCTGCACATCCGAGAGTATCTCCAGATTGCGCAGGAGCGCCGCCTCATCGAGCACATAGGCGGGGGTATGCTGCACGGCCTGCATGGCAATGCGCTGGTTGTTCATGGCACTCACCTCTCTCTTGTGTAGGGATCATGGGCCGCGGGAGCGGCGGACGGCTCAGTCCACGAGGACGGGGGTTTCATCCACCACCCACGGCAGTCCGTACTGACCGAGCATCCCCATGTACGGATCGGGGTCGAATTCCTCCACGTTGAACACGCCCGCGCCCTTCCAGACGCCGGAGGCAACGAGGGCCGTGCCGATCATGGCCGGAACGCCCGTGGTGTAGGAAACGGCCTGTGCGCCGGTCTCCCTGTAGGCCTCCTGGTGGTCGCAGATGTTGTAGATATAAACGTGCTTCTCCTTGCCGTCCTTCACGCCGGTGAAGATGCAGCCGATGTTGGTCTTGCCCACGGTGCGCGGCCCCAGGGAGGCGGGATCGGGCAGGAGGGCCTTGAGGAACTTGATGGGGACGATCTCGTGTCCTTCAAATTCCACGGGCGTGGTGCCCAGCATCCCGACATTCTGCAGGCAGTTCATGTGCATAAGGTAGCTCTGCCCGAAGGTCATAAAGAAACGGATGCGCTTGACACCGGGGATGTTCTTGGCAAGGGACTCGATCTCCTCATGGTGCAGAAGGTACATATCCTTCTGACCGACGCCGGCGAAGTTGTATTCGCGCTTGATCTCCATGGGCTTTGTCTCGACCCAGTGCCCGTCCTCCCAGTAGGAGCCGTTGGCGGAGACCTCACGCAGGTTGATCTCGGGATTGAAATTGGTGGCGAAGGGGTAGCCGTGGTCGCCGCCGTTGCAGTCGAGGATGTCGATGGTGTGGATCTCATCGAAATAGTGCTTTAAGGCATAGGCGGTGAACACGCTCGTGACACCGGGATCAAAGCCCGTGCCGAGGAGGGCCGTGAGCCCTGCCTTTTCAAAGCGCTCCTGATATGCCCACTGCCACGAATAGTCAAAATACGCCGTGAAGCCCTTTTCCTGGCAGCGCTTTTCATAGACGGCACGCCATGCCGGGTCGTCCGTGTCCTCCGCCTCATAATTGGCGGTATCCACATAATTGGCACCGCACTGCAGGCACGCGTCCATGATGGTCAGGTCCTGGTAGGGGAGTGCCACGTTCAGGACGGTGTGGGGCTTAAAGCCGTTCATGAGCGCCGTCAGGCTCGTAAGGCTGTCCGCATCGACCGTGGCGGTCGTGAGGACGGCCTTGGTTTTGTCACGCAGCTTGTCGGCAAGTGCCTCGCACTTGGAGACCGTGCGGGAGGCGATGCAGATCTCCGTGAATACGGGGTTCTGGCAGCATTTGTGGATGGCAACGGTCGCAACACCGCCGCAGCCGATCACGAGTAGTTTCATAGTGGGTTCCTCCTTCAAAGCTTGGATATACGGCAGGGGATCATCCCCGATCCTCCTCTTCCTCGAGCAGATCCTCCACATATTTGGGCAGCATGAACGCGCCCATGTGAAGATTGACCGTGTAGTACCAGGTTTTCAGATGCCGGGCCTTCCAGCGGGCGGCATCGAGATCGTGTAAGGGGTGGTATTTCTTGGATGCAAAGCCGAAGAGCCAGTACCCCGACGGGCAGGTCGGGATGTGCGCCTGATAGACGCGGCTGATGGGGAAGCTCCGGTAGGCCTTGCGGTGCATGGCACGGCACGCATCCTCGTCCTCGTCAAAGAAGGGGGAGCCGTGCTGGTAGACCATGATGCCGTCCTCGTGCAGCGCCTTGTAGCAGCTGCCGTAGAATTCCTTCGTGAACAGCCCCGCTGTGTGGCCCAAGGGGTCGGTCGAGTCGTTGATGATGAGGTCGTACTCGTCGTGCTTGCCGCGCAGGAACCGAAGTCCGTCCCGGTAGCAGACCGTGACCCGCGGGTCGTCCAGGCCTCTGGCGTTGTCCGGGAAGAACTCCCGACAGACCCTGACGAACATCTCGTCGGGCTCGACCACGTCGATACGCTCGATCTCGTCGTAGTAGGAAAGCTCCCTTGCCACGCCCCCGTCGCCGCCGCCGATGACCAGCACATGCCGGACATGGGGATGGACCGCCATGGGAACATGGACGATCATCTCGTCATAGGTGAACTCGTCCTTCTCCGAGAAGATCACAGAGCCGTCCGAGGTGAGAAATCTGCCGAATTCCTCGGACTCAAACACGTCGATCCGCTGGAAATCACTGTGTCCCGAGAAGAGCTGACGCTCGACCCGGATGGACATTTTCACATTATGGGTATGCATTTCGGAAAACCAGAAATCCATGATGCCCACCCTCCTTATTTTGTTTTTGCACGGGTGATCCGGAAGCTGTCCTCCGTCAGCGCCCGGATGAGCGCATCGTCCGCCGTGCCGTCGAGCAGCACCGTGATCCAGTGCGCCTTGTTCATATGATAGCCCGGAAGGACCCCCGGCTCACACCGCACCGAGCCGATCGTCATCGGGTCGGCCTTGAGATCCACAATGTCCCGGACCTCGGGGGTGTCCAGGTGCAGCACCGTCCCGGATACGCGCATCCCGCACGCAAACCACTTGCGGCTGTCCGTGTGCCGAAGGGCGAAGGAATCGGGCGAGCGCGCCCAGAGGTATTCCGGTATAGCACCGAACGTATCCCGGACATACGCCAGATATTCATGCAGCAGCATAGACGTCACCTCATGCCAGAACGTTGAGATATTCGAGCGTGCCGTCCTCGGGGCCCTGCATCGAGCAGCCCTTTTCCTTGGCGTAGAGGATGTAGTCCACGATCTCCCGTGTGACCATCTCCCCCGGTGCCAGGATCGGGATCCCCGGCGGATAGCACATGACGAATTCGCCGCAGATGCGCCCTGCCGTCTCCCGGATGGGGACGGAGGCCTTGTCGGCATAGAAGGCCTTCTGCGGACTGCATGCCACGATGGGGGTGATGTACTCCGCACCGGGCAGGCCCTGCGTACTCTTTGCGTACAGCCGCTTGATGTCCTCGAGCGCCCCCACCAGGCGCTCAATGTCCTGGATGCGGTCGCCGATGGAGATATAGGCGAGAATGTTGCCGATGTCGCCGAATTCGATCTGGATGTCGTATTCATCCCGCAGCAGATCATAGACCTCGATGCCCGTCAGGCCGATGTCCCGGGTGTAGACCGAGAGCTTGGTGACGTCATAATCGAAGATGGAGCTGCCGTTGACCAGATCCTTCCCGTATGCGTAGTAGCCGCCGATGGAGTTGATCTCCTCGCGGGCATATTCGGCCATGGCAGCGACCTTCTCGAAGGATTCGTGGCCGCGCAGGGCAAGGTTTCTCCGGGAGATGTCCAGGCTCGAGAGCAGCAGATAGGAGGCGCTTGTGGTCTGTGTGAGGTTGATGATCTGCTCGACATAGCGGGTATTGACGGCGGCGCTGAGCAGCAGCAGGGAGCTCTGCGTGAGGCTGCCGCCGGATTTGTGCATGGAAACGGCTGCCATATCTGCTCCCGCCTCCATGGCGGAGACGGGCAGGTCCTCATGGAAGGACAGGTGCGTGCCGTGTGCCTCATCCACCAGGACCATCATGCCGAAGCGGTGGGCCAGCTCCACGATGGAGCGCAGGTCCGAGCAGATGCCGTAGTAGGTGGGGTTGTTGACAAAGACCGCCACGGCATCCGGATGCAGGCGGATGGCCTCCTCAACAGCCGTGAGCTCCATCCCCAGGGCAATGCCGATATGGGCATCCACGTCGGGATTGACGTACACGGGCTCGGCACCGCACAGCACCAGCGCATTGATGACGCTGCGGTGGACGTTGCGGGGGAGGATGATCTTGTCACCGGCCTTGCAGGCGGTGAGGATCATGCTCTGCACGGAGGAGGTGGTGCCGCCGACCATGAAATAGGCATGGGCTGCACCGAAGGCATCGGCGGCCAGGTTTTCGGCTTCGAGGATGACCGAAACGGGATGGCACAGGTTGTCCAGGGGCTTCATGGAATTGACATCGAGCCCCACGCATTTTTCACCAAGGAGCTGTACCAGCTCCGGATTGCCCCGTCCCCGCTTGTGGCCGGGGACATCGAACGGAACGACCCGCTGCCGGCGGAAGCGTTCGAGCGCCTCATAAATGGGCGCACTTTTCTGTTTTTCGATATTCATAGCCGTTTTCTTCCATCCTCCAGAATCAGAATTATTCCTATTATAACACATTCGCCGGGAAAATGCAATAGAAACCGGATATTTGCCGTCAAAAAATCACCCGCCGGATTTGCAGCAGTTCACAACGCTTGCATTTTCCGGCAGGATGTGTTATAATGTAAGAGCGCCCGCTCTGACGGGCAAAGTTACCGGAAAGGAGTGACTGCTTTTGCAGACACAGACGATCCCCTCCCCGGAAGAATGTCAGAAGGCAGTGCGTGCATGGATCGAGAGCTTCCCCGTGCAGCCGCTGGCCTATCTTCATAGCTTCGGCTGCCAGCTCAATGCGGCCGATGCCGAGCAGATCGCAGGAGTCCTTACCTCCCTTGGCTACGGCCGCACGGAGGATCCCGCCAAGGCCTCCCTCATCCTCTACAACACCTGCGCGGTGCGGGAGAATGCGGAGGACCGCGTGTTCGGGACACTCGGCAGCATCAAGCATCTCAAGGAGCAGAACCCTGCCCTCATCATCTGCGTGACCGGCTGCATGACCGCGCAGCCCCAGGTCGCCGAGACGCTCCGGCGCTCCTACCGCCATGTGGACATCGTCCTCGGCTCGGCAGCCGCCTCCCGTCTGCCGTCCATGCTCTATGCCCATATGCACGGACAGCGCCACGCGCAGGACATCACCGTCTATGAGGACATCCCGGAGGGACTCCCCACACAGCGCACAAGCAGCTTCAAGGCGGCCGTGCCGGTCATGTACGGGTGCAACAATTTCTGCACCTACTGCATCGTCCCCTATGTCAGGGGCCGGGAGCGAAGCCGGCAGCCCGAGCAGATCATAGAAGAGGTCAGGTCGCTTATCGAGGGCGGCTGTAAGGAGATCATGCTCCTTGGACAGAATGTCAATTCCTACGGACGCGACCTTGGCGGGGGGATGGATTTCCCGGCGCTTTTGCGGCAGATCGACCGCATCCCCGGGGAGTACTGGATCCGCTTTATGTCCTCCCATCCGAAGGATGCCACCCCCGCGCTCATGGATGCGCTCCTGACGGGGGAGCATCTGGCAAGGACACTGCATCTGCCCGTGCAGTCGGGCAGCAATGACGTGCTCTCCCGCATGAACCGGCGGTACACGGTGGAAAAATACCTCTCGCAGGTGCAGTACATCCGGGAGCGCGACCCGCAGTTCTCCCTCACAACGGACCTCATCGTGGGCTTCCCCGATGAGAGTGAGGCGGATTTTGAAGCCACACTGCGCCTTGTGGAAGAGGTGCGGTATGACAATATGTATGCCTTTATCTACTCCAAGCGCACCGGCACCAAGGCCGCTGCCATGCCCGACAGCACGAGTGCTGCGGAAAAGAGCGAGCGCATGCAGCGCCTGCTCTCCCTGCAGCGGCGGATCAGCACGGAGAACAATGCCCGGTTTCTCGGGAAGACCGTGCGCGTGCTGTGCGACGGCGAGAGCCGCAAGCGCCCGGGCAATCTCACGGGCAGGACATCGGAGAACCTTGTCACGGAATTCCCGGGGGATCCGTCCCGCATCGGGCATTTTGCACAGGTACAGATCACACAGACCAGCGGCGGGATGCTCTCGGGGCACCTGCTGTGAAGCAACCTTAGGAGGAATCAGGAAATGGAACAGGATATCATTGCAATGGCAAGGGCCCTCGGCCGTGCCATCCAGAATGACGACAGATACATCGCCCATGCCCTTGCCAAGCAGGCAAACGACGAGGACGAGCAGCTCCAGGCACTCATCAACGGCTTTAATATGAAGCGCATGGAGCTCCAGATGGAGATCGGCAAGCCCGACAAGGACGATGAGCGCGTACAGATGCTCAACAATGTCATCAAGGACAGCTACCAGAGGATCATGAAGAACCCGAAGATGATCGCCTACAATGCCGCCAAGAACGGCATGGACGAGCTGATGAACCAGGTCAACACCATCATCACCATGTCCGCCAACGGCGTGGACCCCGACGAGATCGACCTTGATGCCGTATCCTGCACGGGCGACTGCGGGACCTGCGGCGGGTGCCACTGAGCACCGGCACCTACGAAGGAGCAGAAAGCATGTTGCTCAAGGATGTGGACAAGGAAAAGCTGTCGCCGATGATGCGGCAGTATGTACAGACCAAGGCGGAATACCCCGACTGTATCCTGTTTTACCGTCTGGGGGATTTCTATGAGATGTTTTTTGACGATGCGCTGGTCGTATCGCGGGATCTGGAGCTGACCCTCACGGGACGGGACTGCGGTCTGCCCGAGCGTGCCCCGATGTGCGGCGTGCCGTACCACAGCTGTGAGCTGTACATCAAGCGCCTGATCGACCTCGGGTACCGGGTGGCCATCTGTGAGCAGATGACCGATCCCGCGCTGAGCAAGGGGCTCGTGGAGCGCGAGGTCATCCGGGTCGTGACGCCCGGTACGGTCATCGAGACGAATATGCTCGACGATGCGGACAACAACTACCTGTGCAGTGTCTATGCCGGACAGGACGGCGCAGCCGTGTGCGTTTCGGACATCTCCACCGGTGAGGTGAGCGTGACCCGCACCCGCACGAATACCCCGGAGCAGGAGATCATCGACCTTGTCTCCCGCTATGCCCCCAAGGAGATCCTCTCGAATGAGGCCGCGTGCGAGATGAAGACCTATATCGACTTTGTGCGCACGCGGATGCACTGTGCCTATGCGCTGCGGGAGGATGCGTATTTTTCCCCCGAGCACGGCGCACAGACGGTGTGCAGTCAGTTCGGCGTCGGGGATCTTGCCGCACTCGGCCTGCCGGAGGACGACTGCATGACAAGGGCAGTGTGCGGGCTGTTTTCCTATGTGACCGGTGCAAGGAAGAACCTGGGCGCACGCTTTACACAGCTCGAGATCAATGACGAGAGCGCGTACATGCAGCTTGACCACAATGCCCTGCGCAATCTCGAGCTCCTTCGCACCATGCGCACCGGGGACAAGAAGGGGAGCCTTCTGTGGGTGCTCGACAGCACACGCACACCCATGGGCAAGCGGATGCTGCGCGCATGGATGGAGCGCCCCCTGCGCTCCCCGGCGCGGATCATGGCAAGACTTGACGCGGTCGAGGCGCTCGGGCGCGACAGCATCCGCATGCTCGACCTGGCCGACTGCCTGGACAGGATGTACGATCTCGAGCGCCTGATGACCCGGATCGTCTGCCGGCAGGCGGGACCGCGGGACCTGCGGGCACTGTGCGAGAGCGCCCGGGAGCTCCCGGCGGTCAAGGCGGCGCTCGAGGGCTTTTCCCATGTGCCGCTCCTGAAAACGCTTGCCTCCCGCATGTCGGATCTGCATCAGGTGCGCGACCTCATCGACCGCGCCATTGTCGAGGACCCGCCGGCAGTCATCAAGGACGGCGGTGTGATCCGGGAGGGCTTTGACCCGGACCTCGACCAGCTTCGGAGCGTCATGAACGGCGGCAGCAGCATCATCGAGCGCATCGGTGAGCAGGAGCGCGAGCGCACGGGCATCAAGAGCCTGAAGGTCGGCTTCAACCGGGTGTTCGGGTACTACATCGAGGTCACCCGGTCCTACTACGACAAGGTCCCCCCGGAATACATCCGCAAGCAGACGCTGGCCAATGCCGAGCGCTACATCACACAGGAGCTCAAGGATGCCGAGAATATGGTGCTCGGCTCCCGGGAGAAATCCGTGCGGCTCGAGCAGGATCTCTATGCCCAGGTGCGTGATTATCTGGCAGGGCAGCTCACGAGCGTGCAGGAGACGGCAGCCGCGGTCGCACAGCTTGACGTGCTCGTGTCCTTTGCCGAGACCGCTGCCAAGAACGATTACCACAAGCCCGAGATCGCCATCGACGGCACCCTCCAGATCCGGGACGGGCGCCATCCCGTGGTCGAGCAGCTCATGGAGGAGGTGTTCGTGCCCAACTCCGCCTACCTCGATACCGATGCGACCCGCCTGATGGTCATCACGGGCCCGAATATGTCCGGTAAATCCACCTATATGCGTCAGACCGCGCTCATCGTGCTCATGGCGCAGATGGGCAGCTTCGTGCCGGCCTCCTATGCCAAGATCTCCGTGTGCGACCGCATCTTCACCCGCGTGGGCGCCTCCGACGATCTTGCCGCCGGCGAGAGCACCTTCATGGTCGAGATGAAGGAGGTCGCCGACATCCTGCGCTATGCCACGAAGGACAGCTTTGTCATCCTCGATGAGGTCGGACGCGGCACGTCCACCTTTGACGGCGTGAGCATCGCCCGGGCCGTGGCCGAGCATATGGCCACCGGCCGGGGACTTGGCTGCAAGACGATGTTTGCCACGCATTACCATGAGCTCATCTCCCTTGAGGGGGAGATCCCGGGCGTGAAGAATTTCAGCGTGGCCGTGCGCAAGGGCCGGGACGGCATCCGTTTCCTGCGCAAGATCGTTCCCGGCGGCACCGACGACAGCTACGGCATCGACGTGGCAAGGCTCGCAGGACTGCCGAATAAGGTCCTCAGCCGGGCGCGTGCGGTGCTCTCGGAAATGGAGCAGACCGTCCCGCAGGAGGGAAGCGCCCCGCAGGATGCCCAGATGGGACTGCATGCCGAGGAGGTCGGGGACATCCCCCGGCGGCTGCGCCAGACCAATCCCGATGAACTCAGTGATGCCGAATGCCGGGAGCTCCTGGAGGAGCTGTGCGGCATTGCTGCGCTCGAGGTGTGAGACGGGCCGGCAGCGCATCATACCATAGAAAGAAGGCAATACCATGTCCGTTATCTCCGTACTCGACCCGTCCGTGTCCGAGCTCATTGCGGCCGGTGAGGTCATCGAACGACCGGCCTCGGTCATCAAGGAGCTTGTCGAAAATTCCATTGATGCCGGCGCACGCCGCATTACCGTCGAGATCAAGAACGGCGGCACCGACTTCATGCGCATCGTCGATGACGGGTGCGGCATGGCCCGTGAGGACGTGCCGACGGCCTTTCTGCGCCATGCCACCAGCAAGATCGCCGAAAAGACGGATCTGGACAGCATCCTGACGCTGGGCTTCCGCGGCGAGGCGCTTGCCTCCGTGGCAGCCGTCTCGAAGGTGACCGTGCTCACCAAGCGCCGCGAGGATGCCCTTGGCACCAAGTACGCGATCGCGGGCACGCAGGAGGGCGATGCGGAGGAATGCGGCTGCCCGGACGGCACGACCATCGTCATCCGGGACCTGTTCTTCAATGTCCCGGCAAGGCGGAAATTCATGAAGCGTGACTCCGCCGAGGGCAATGCCGTGTCCCAGATCGTACAGAAGATCGCCATTTCCCACCCGGAGATCGCCTTCAAATTCATCCGGGACAACAAGCTCGAATTCCACTCCGACGGCACCGGGGAGCTGCTTTCTGCCGTAGCAGCCGTCTACGGGCGGGATTTTGCACGGGACCTGCTCGAGGTCCGGCATGAAATGGACGGCGTGCGCGTGGAGGGGTATGTCATCAAGCCCCTGTATGCCAAGAACAACCGCAGCTTCCAGAATTTCTTCGTCAACCGCCGCTATGTCCAGTCAAGGGCATGCTCGGTGGCGCTTGAGAGCGCATATGAGAACCTGCTTATGACCGGCAAATTCCCGGCGTGCATCCTCATGCTCGAGATGGCGCCGGACAGCCTCGATGTCAACATCCACCCCGCCAAGGCGCAGGTGCGCTTCTCCCAGGAAAAGACGGTCGTGAACGCGATCTATTTCGCCGTGAAGAACGCCTTTCTCGGCGCCGGGCTCATCTACGAGTTCCAGACCCGCAAGGCCGACTGGTACGGCGGCGCACCCGCCCCCGTGTATGAGCAAAAGCCCCTTGTGGCAGAAAAGCCCGCTCCCGCGCCTTCCGTATCCGAAGCGCCCGCAGCGCCCGTATCCGAAGCACCCGCTCCCGCAGCCCCTGCACCGACAGTACCGGATCATGCGCCCGCACGAGAGCCGCTGCCGCAGGAGGCCATGCCCTTTTCCGTGCCGACAGCGAGCAGCTTTGCCGACCGCACCCCGCCGAAAACCGTGATCGTCTCCGAGCATTTTGCGGACGTCGAGCCCGAGGACGAGCCGGAGCCCACGCCTGCCCCCTATGTTCCGCCCGTGCGGGAACCGGCGGCTCCCGCGATACCCGTCCGGGAGCCGGAGACTGCGGCCGCGAACGCGCCGGAGCTTGCGACCGAGCCCTTCCCGGACGTGCAGGTCATCGGGGAGCTCTTCTCGAATTATATCCTTGCGCAGTCCGGAGATACGATGATCATCATCGACAAGCACGCCGCCCATGAGCGTGTGATCTTCGAGCAGCTGCGCCACGACAACTGCAAGCAGTACCAGCAGATGCTCCTCTCTCCGTGCCGGGTGCTGCTGACGCTCGATGAATTCTCGGCCATGGAGGAGAATGCACCGCTCCTTGACCGGCTCGGCTTTGCCTTTGATTTTTCCGACAAGCCCTATGCCGTGACCACGGCGGCGCCGTCCTTCTTCGACGGGCTCAATCTCGACGAGATCGTGCAGGAGCTTGCGCACAACCTCTTCCTGGGCAAGGTCAACCCCCAGACCCATGTGCTCGATGATATGCTCCACGAGATGGCGTGCAAATCCGCCATCCGCGCCGGGGACCGCAATTCGCTGCAGGAGCTCCAGGCGCTCGCGGAGCGCGTGTGCCATGACGAGCGCATCCGGCACTGCCCCCACGGCAGACCCGTGATGTTCACCATGTCCAAGTACAATCTTGAAAAGCAGTTCCGGAGGAGGCTGTGATATGGAGAAGCCCAGAGTTCTTGCCGTGGTCGGACCCACGGCTTCGGGAAAAACCGCGCTGGGCGTGATGCTTGCCCGGCGCTTTGGAGGAGAGGTGATCTCCGCCGATTCCATGCAGATCTATGAGGGGCTTGACATTGCCACGGCCAAGCCCACCGCGGAGGAGATGCAGGGCGTGCCCCACCATCTCATCGGCGTGATCCCGCGCTCGCAGCGGTTTTCGGCAGCCGAGTACGCGGCGCTTGCCCACGAAAAGATCCGGGAGGTCACGCAGCGCGGGCACCTGCCCATCCTGGTCGGCGGCACGGGACTGTATGTGGATACGGTCCTGGGCGGGATGCGCTTCGGAGAGGGGGAGGATCCCGCCGTGCGTGAGTCGCTCCGGGAGGCGCTTGCACAGGAGGGCAGCGCTGCGCTCCATGCAAGGCTTGCAGCGCTTGACCCGCAGGCTGCCGCCGCCATCCATCCGAACAATACCGTCCGCGTCATCCGCGCACTCGAGGTCTGTCTTGTCACGGACGGGACCTTTACACAGTATAAGGCGAAGAACGCCGCGGCTCCCTCCCCCTATGACAGCCTGATACTCGGCCTTAGCTTCGAGCCCCGGCAGCTGCTCTATGACCGCATCGACCGGCGCGTGGAGCGCATGCTGGAGCAGGGACTCGTGGAGGAGGTCCGTGCCGCCCGGGAGGACACCGCCGGCACCGCCGCCGCTGCCATCGGCTTCAAGGAGCTGCTCCCGTACCTCGACGGGGAGGCCTCGCTTGACGAGTGCGTGGCCCGCATCCAGCTCGAAAGCCGCCGCTATGCCAAGCGGCAGCTCACTTGGTTTCGTCGAAATGCTCAAATTTCTTGGTTGATAGCTGGTGAAAGTGATGAAGTGGGGGAAATTTCAGAAAAAGCTGAAAAAATCATAGCCAAAACCGGGAAAATGTGCTATAATGAGTAATAAGTGCTTTTTGGCGCCGGTGCTTTTGCCGGCTATGAGCATTTATGTGAAAAACAAAGAGAAATGTGCAGTCTTACAGGCTGTACACGAAAGGAGTCAGGATATGAATAAAGCGATGAACCTTCAGGATACCTTCCTGAACCAGGCACGCAAGGAGCGCATTCTGGTGACGACGTACCTCGTCAACGGCTTCCAGTGCAAGGGCATCGTCAAGGGATTTGACAATTACGTTGTGATCTTCGACTGCAACGGGCAGCAGCAGCTGGTGTACAAGCATGCGATCTCCACCATTGCGCCCTCGCGTCCGGTATCCATCCTCGATGCCGAGGAAAAGTCCGAATAACGGAGGCACGGCATGAATTCTGAAATGCTGACGGTGGTCCTGCTGCTTGCGGCAGTCTTCATCATCCTGACCGTGGTGAACGCCGGCTATCAGCAGATCAACCAGGATTACACGACCGAAACGGCATTCATCACCACGGGCACGGATTCCGAGCTCGTGCGGGGCGTGTTCGTCCGGGATGAACAGGTCCTGACCTACGACAAGAAGGGCGTCATCAGCTACGAGGTCGCCGACGGCGGAAAGCTCGGCATCGGCAGCGTGATCGCCAATGTCTACTCCTCGGAGAACCAGATCGAGATCAAGCAGCGCATCAGTGCGCTCGAGAACGAGCTGTACCTGCTCGGACGCATCTCCAATCCCGGTACGACCCAGACGGCACAGCCCACGAGCATCTCGGAGCTGTTCAACCAGAACTACAAGACCTTCCTGTACAGCCGGGAGCAGTCGGATCTGTCCGCACTCAAGGCACAGCGGGAGGAGATGGTGGTGCTCCTGAGCACCTACCAGCTCGTGACCGGCAAGGACAGCGGCTACCAGGAGCGTATGGACAGCATCCGCTCCGAGATCGAATCGCTCGAGCTTGCACGGGAGGAGCCGCTCGATGTCATCACGGCGGAGGATGCGGCGTATTTCGTCAGCTATGCCGACGGCTATGAGGACGAGCTGACCATGAAGGGCATCAAGGACTTGACGGCGGATATGCTCGAGGGCGTCCGGGACCGGACCGATGATGACCCCAAGGCGATCGGAAAGCTGATCGATTCCTACCAGTGGGCACTGGCCGCAGTGGTGGACAATTCCGAGAAGCGCTATCAGCTCGGCGATCATGTGACACTGAAATTTGCCTCGACCTCCGAGACGGTCGCGGGCGAGGTGACCATGCTCAACAGCGACGCGGGCGCACAGCGGACAGTCATCGCTGTCACCTGCGAGAATATGACATACGACCTGGTACAGCACCGCACGGAGAATGTGGATATCATCCGCGGGGAATACCAGGGGATCATGGTCCCGAGAGGGGCACTGCATTTCAGGACGATGACCGATGAGGTCACCGATCCGGAGACGGGGGAGACCAAGCGCGTCAGCAACGCCTACCGGGGCGTGTACATCCTCGACGGAGAGCAGCCGGAATTCCGCAAGCTCGATGTCATCTACGAGGGTGTGGACTATGTGATCTCGGCTGAGCGTGAGGACAGCAGCTATCTTCACCTGTATGATGCGATCATAACGAAAGGAATTGATGCAGATGGCGAATGAGCCGGAACAGGTGCGTGAAAACTACGCACGCATCGCCGAGGGCATCGCACAGGCTGCCGTGAAGAGCGGCAGGGACCCGGGCGATATCGCCTTCATGGCGGTGACCAAGACCGTGCCGCCGGAGCTGGTCAATGTGGCCATTGACTGCGGCATCCGCCTGCTCGGTGAGAACCGGGTGCAGGAATACCAGTCCAAGATGGAGCAGTACCGTCCCGGGATCCCGGTGGATTTCATCGGCACGCTCCAGGCCAATAAGGTCAAGTACCTGATGGGCCATGTACGGCTCATCCATTCGGTCGATCGCCTGTCACTGGCACAGGAGATCGAGAAGCAGGCCGCCCGGCGTGACATGGTGCAGGAGATCCTGCTCGAGGTCAACATCGGCGGTGAGGAGAGCAAGAGCGGCTGTACGCCCGATGCGCTCCCTGCGCTCTTACAGGAAACCGCGGCGCTGCCCCATGTGCGGGTGCGGGGTCTGATGACCATACCGCCCCCGGCAAGCGGCGACCGTTATCTCAAAGCCATGCAGGCACTCTTTGAGGAGTGTAAAGCCCATCCCGTTCCCGGCACGCAGATGGATATCCTGTCCATGGGCATGTCCGAGGACTATGAGGCCGCCGTTCTGTGCGGCTCCAACCTTGTCAGAGTCGGCTCCGCCCTCTTCGGCGCAAGAGCCTACCCTGTCCGGTAAGACGTCAAACAAACGGTGTCCGTGTGCGCCGAAAAAAAGAAATCTGAACATACGGAGAAACGGAGAAAACTATGGAAATTTTCAAGAATGTGAAGGAATTTTTCTTCCCGTCCGATATGCCCGAGCAGGTCGCTGCCCAGCCGGCTGCCAATGAAATGCCCCCCCATCACGGCATTGAGGAGATGCAGGCAGGCCGTGAGCCCGGCTCGAACATTGTCAATATCCAGGCCACCGCACAGCTCCAGGTCGTTCTGGTCAAGCCCGAGGTATTCACCGATGCCAAGGCCATTGCCGACCACCTCATCAGCAGAAAGACCGTTGTCCTGAACCTCGAGACCGCTTCCCCTGAGAACAGAAGACGCATCATCGACTTCCTCGTCGGTGTGTCCTATGCCATCAGCGGCAGCCTCAAGCCCGTTGCCAATCTGACCTACATCATCACCCCCTACAATGTCGGCTTCATCGGGGATGACCTGGCAGCAGAGCTCGAGAACAACGGCGTCATCATCTGACAGACCACCCATGGATCGCAAGCAGCAGGAGGCTGACCGGATCCTCTGCGCACATGTGCAGGATCTGGTGCGCCGGGGTGCCTACCGGAGCTTTACAGCCTTCCTTGATATGCGGCAGTATACCATGCTGCGCGGACAGCTCCGGGAGGACTGCTGCCGCTTCTTCGGCGGCTATCCCGATGCCGAGCGCGGTATCCTGTGCCTCCATCCGGAGGGACTGCCGCCGGCCGATGAGGAATTCCCCATCACATGCCTGACCATGACGTACCCGGAGAGCTTTTCGCTCACGCACAGGGATGTGCTCGGGAGCCTGATGGCACAGCGCGTGGAACGGGATACCGTGGGGGACATCCTCCTGACACCGGGGCGGGTGCAGTGCTTTGTCACGGGTGCTGCGGCTGCCGTGGGACGGGAGCTGACACGCATCGGCAGAGTGGGCGTGAAGGTGCGCGACGATCTGCCCGCTGCTGCAGAGTATACACGGCAGACACGGGAGATCACCGGCACGGTCGCCTCCCTCAGACTCGATGCTGTGCTGCATGCAGCGTCCCATATCCGGCGTGAGGACTGTGCAGAGCGCATCCGCCGGGGACTGGTGATGCTCAACTACCTGGAGGTGACCGATCCCTCCAGAATGCTGCATGAGGGGGATGTGTTCTCCCTGCGCGGCACCGGAAAATTCCGGCTCGACAGCGTCGGCAGTCTGTCCGCCAAGGGCAGGGTGCATATCACTGTCGTACAATATGTATAATACATTCCCGCCGCAAGGCAGGGAGCATGATTTTTAATGTAAGAGGTGAAGCGTTATGATGACTGCAAAGGACATCAGAGAAAAGCGATTTGAAAAGGCTGCATGGGGCTACCGCCCGGAGGATATCGATGAATTCCTCGGCCAGCTTGAGGCAACTTTCCAGGAGATCGACAACGAGCGTGAGGACAGCAATCATAAGATCCAGGTGCTCGCCGATAAGGTCCGGGAATATATGAAGGACGAGGAGGCGCTCAAGGACGCACTGCTCGGTGCGCAGAAGCAGGGCCACCGCGTCATCAATGAGGCCAACGAGAAGGCCGAGCAGATCCTGAACAAGGCCAAGGAGGAGGCAGCCGTCCTGCTCGATGAGGCCACCCGCCAGCATGAGATCGCCATGGAGAAGAACCGTGCCGAGATCGCCAAGGAGAAGGAAGCGCTCGTGGAAGCAAGACAGATGGTCGCTGATTTCAAGCGCAGCCTGTTCGATATGTACAAGAGCCACCTCGAGATGATCTCGTCCCTGCCCGAGGCAGATGAGGATGAGGAGGAGACTGTCGGGGAGACGGCACCGGCAGAGCCGGAGACCCCCGAGGAGCCCGAGGAGACCGCTGCCGATGAGGCAGCCGAGGAGCCGGCAGAGGAGCCTGCTGAGGAGACGGAGAAGCCCGATCCCTTTGCGACCTCCCAGTTCTCTTCCCGCGTGATCCAGGGGGCCTATGATGACCGCTTTGGTGAGCTCCAGTTCGGGGAGAACAACAACCAGACCGCTGCCGAGGAAGCAGAGGCTTAAGAGAGAAAGGAATACTGCGACTATGGCACAGGATTACAAGAACAGCTTGAATATGCCGAAAACGGATTTCCCCATGCGGGGCAACCTTCCCAAGCGCGAGCCGGATCAGCTCGAGAAGTGGGAGAAGATCCGTCTGTACGATCTGATGATGGAGAAGAACAAGGGCAAGAAGTCCTTCATGTTCCATGACGGCCCGCCCTATGCCAACGGCACCATCCACATCGGTACGGCGCTCAACAAGACCCTGAAGGATTTCATCTTCAAGCAGAAGAATATGACGGGGTACTGCGCACCGTACATCCCCGGCTGGGATACCCACGGTCTGCCCATCGAGCTCAAGGCGCTTAAGGAAATGGGCGTGGAAAACGGCGCGATCACGCCGGTCGAGCTGCGCCGCGCCTGCAAGGAGTTTGCACTGACCCATGTGGAGAACCAGAAGGCACAGTTCAAGCGCCTGGGCACCATCGCGGATTATGACCACCCGTATCTGACGCTGCGTCCGGAGTATGAGGCACGGCAGATCGAGGTGTTCGGCGAAATGATGAAGAACGGCTACCTCTATAAGGGCCTCAAGCCCGTATACTGGTGCCCGGACTGCAATACCGCGCTGGCAGAGGCCGAGATCGAATATGAGAACGATCCGTGCCGCTCCATCTTTGTCAAGTTCCGTGTGACCGATGACAAGGGGCTGTTCACTGCGCTGGGTCTGGACCTTGACAAGGTGTTCTTTGTGATCTGGACCACCACCACCTGGACCATCCCCGGCAACCTGGCCATCTGCCTGGGGCCGGAGTATAACTACACGATCGTACAGGTCGGCGATGAGTACTATGTCATGGCCGACGAGCTGGTAAAGTCCGTGATGGAGACGGCCGGCATCCGCGAATACACCACCGACCATATCTTCACCGGTGCCGAGCTTGAAGGCATCAAGACGAAGCATCCGCTCTATGACAGACCCTCCCCCATCATTGTGGGCGACCATGTCACGCTCGAGAGCGGTACGGGCTGCGTACACACCGCTCCCGGCTACGGCGTCGAGGACTATGAGGTCTGCAAGAACTATGACGACATCGGCATCATCGTCTGCGTGGATGCCAAGGGCCGTCAGACTGCCGAGGCAGGCGAATTCGAGGGCCTCGATACGGACGAGGCCAACAAGCGCATTGCAGAGCGCCTGGTCGAGGAGGGCGCGATGCTGGCCATGCAGAACATCGTCCATCAGTATCCGCACTGCTGGCGCTGCCATTCCCCGATCATCTACCGTGCGACCGAGCAGTGGTTCTGCTCCGTGGCCGGCTTCAAGGACGATGCCGTCCGGGCCATCGAGGATGTGCAGTGGATCCCCGAATGGGGCGAGGACCGCATCAAGGGCATGGTCCGCGACAGAAGCGACTGGTGTATCTCCCGTCAGAGGACCTGGGGCGTACCGATCCCGGTCGTATACTGCAAAGACTGCCATAAGGCCATTGCGACCGATGCGACCATCGCCTCCATCGCCGATGTGTTCCGCCGCGAGGGCTCCGATGCCTGGTGGACCAAGGATGTGACCGAGCTCATCCCCGCCGATACGCAGTGTGAATGCGGATGCAGGGAATTTACCAAGGAATACGACATCATGGACGTCTGGTTCGATTCCGGCGTCTCCCATACCGCCGTGCTCGATCTGTATGACGAGCTGAGCTGGCCGGCCGATCTCTATCTGGAGGGTGCCGATCAGTACAGAGGCTGGTTCCAGTCCTCCCTGCTGACCTCCGTGGTCTACAAGGGAACGGCCCCTTACAAGGCTGTCTGCACCCATGGCTGGGTGGTTGACGGTGAGGGCAAGGCCATGCACAAGTCCCTGGGCAACGGCATCGCACCCGAGGAGATCACCGAGCAGTACGGTGCGGACATCCTGCGCCTGTGGGTGGCATCCTCCGATTATCACAGCGACATCCGCATTTCCAAGGATATCTTAGGGCAGCTCTCCGACCAGTACCGCAAGATCCGCAACACGGCACGCTACATCCTGGGCAATCTCTCCGACGGGGAGAGCACGTTCGATCCGGATACGCAGCTCGTGTCCGATGAGGCGCTCGAGGAGCTCGACAAGTGGGCACTCATGCGTCTGGACGAGGTGGCCGAAAAGGTCGATGAGGGCTACCGGAGCTATGATTTCCATGTGGTGTTCCATGCCGTGCATAACTACTGCACTGTGGATCTGTCGAGCTTCTATCTGGACATCATCAAGGACCGTCTCTACTGTGAGCGCGTCGATGCACCGACACGCCGTGCCGCACAGACGGCCATGTACCGCATCCTCGATACCCTCGTGCGCATGATCGCACCGATCCTCAGCTTCACCGCCGAGGAGATCTGGAGCAATCTCCCGCACAGAGCGCAGGATGATGAGAGAAGCGTGTTCCTCAATCAATTCCAGCTGAGGACCGGCATCACCGCCGACGATGCCTTCACGGCCAAGTGGGCGGAGATCTATGCCGTTCGTGAGGCTGTCAACAAGGCACTTGAGGAGAAGCGTAACGAAAAGCTCATCGGCAAGTCCCTCGAGGCCAAGGTCATCCTGACCGTAGCGGACGAGGCTGCCGCAGAGCGCCTGAAGGGCTATTCGGAGCTCAAGGATGTCTTCATCGTGTCCGCCGTCGAGGTGCGCACGGGTGAGGTGACGGGTGATACCGGCATGACCGTGACGGTCGAGAAGGCACAGGGCGGCAAGTGCGAGCGCTGCTGGTGCTATTCCGACGAGGTCGGCAAGATCACACTGCATCCCACGCTCTGCAAGCGCTGCGCAGAAGCCGTGGAGTAAAATGCAGTAGCAGTGAAGTAAAATAGTAAGGCCCCTCCGTCTGTACGGACGGAGGGCCGCTTTGGTATGAAGGGAGGCGGCGTTTTGCTTATCCTTGCATTGCTGGCAGCGGCGGCGATCGCCGGAGCCGACCAGCTCATCAAGCATTGGGTCATGGCAAATATGACACTCGGAGAGGACCGGGAATTCCTCCGCATCGGGAGCGTGGACCTGTTCCATCTGCACTATATCGAAAACAAGGGCGCGATCTTCTCAAGCTTTTCCGGACAGCGCGTGCTGCTCCTGACGGTGACCACGATCGGCATCCTGCTCATGCTGTACCTGCTCATTGCCCGCTCGAAGGGCAAGCCCCTCCTGCGCATCTGCCTGACGATGATCTTGGGCGGTGCCGTGGGGAATTTCATCGACAGAGCCTTCCACGGCGGCAGTGTGGTCGATTACCTCGATGTGCAGCTGTTCGACTTTGCCGTGTTCAATTTCGCCGACTGCTTTGTGACCGTGGGGACGGTGCTGCTCTTCCTCTATATCCTGTTCTTCATGGACAGGCAGAAACCGGAGGCGAAGGATGACAGCGGCAGTGACGCATGAGCTGCGCTTCCCGGAGGAAGCAGCGGGCGAGCGGCTCGACAAGTGGCTGGCAGGAATTGAAACACCCGGACTCTCCCGCAGCGCCGTGCAGGCGCTCATGGAGGAGGGACTCGTGCTGGCGGACGGGAAAGCTGTTTCCAAGAACTGCAAGCCCGCTCCCGGTACCCGTATCACCGTGACGGTGCCGCCGCCGGCCGAAGCGCAGGCGGCCCCCCAGGAGATCCCGCTCGACATCGTGTATGAGGATGCGGACCTCCTGGTCGTCAACAAGCCCAAGGGCATGGTCGTGCATCCGGCGCCGGGCAATCCGGACGGGACGCTCGTCAACGCCCTGCTCTTCCACTGCAGGGGGAGCCTGTCAGGGATAGGCGGGGAGATCCGGCCTGGGATCGTCCACCGGATCGACAAGAATACCAGCGGTCTGCTCATCGTGGCCAAGAACGATGCCGCCCACCAGGGACTGGCCGCCCAGATCAAGGCGCATTCCTTCACACGGGAATACGAGGCCATTGCCACGGGGCGCTTCCGGGAGCTTAACGGCACGGTCGATGCCCCCATCGGGCGCAGCACATCCGACCGCAAGAAGATGTGCGTGACACAGAACCATTCCCGGGAAGCCGTGACACATTATGAGGTGCTGCGGCAGTTCGAGGAAGCCGCTCATCTGCGGCTGCGGCTCGAGACGGGCCGGACCCACCAGATCCGTGTCCACATGGCGTACATCGGGCATCCCCTCTATGGGGACGAGGTGTACGGCAGGGCGGTGCGCGGCGTGCAGGGGCAGGCGCTCCATGCGCGGAAGATCGGCTTTGTGCATCCCCGGACGGGGGACTATCTGGAATTTGAGCGGCCCGCACCGGAGGCATTCCGGGCGCTGCTGGAAAAAATGGAGAGGCGATCGCATGTTTGAATCTGTCAGCAAGCTTTGCATCATCACCGATCTCGACGGGACCTTCCTCCCGAAGAGCAAGGTGCCCCTGCCGCAGGATCTGAAAGCGGTGCGCCGCTTTGAAGCGGCGGGCGGTCTGTTTACGATCGCGACCGGCAGAACGGTCGAGGCATCGAAGCGCTACCCCGAGGAGCTGGGCCTGAAAAGTCCCATGATCGTGTTCAACGGGGCGGGCATCTATGATGCGGCCTGTGACCGGCTGCTGTATACGCATCCGCTGCCCGAGGCGGCCAGGGAGATGACCCGTCGGATCCTTCAGGACAACCCCCATGCCGGGGCCGAGGTGCTGTGCGCGGCATCGACCTGGGTGGTCAACGATACCCCCATCGAGCGCCAGCACATCAAGGTGTGCGGTGTCACGCCGCGGTTCGGGTCGGTCGATGAAGTACGGGAGGACTGGCTCAAGGTGCTCTTTGCCATGGAGCCGGAGGAGATCCCGGATTTTATCCGGTATATCGATGCACAGGGCTTTTCCGGGGTGGATTTCATCCGCTCCGAACGCCGGTTTTATGAAATGCTCCCCCGGGGCGTGTCCAAGGGCAGTGCGCTGACGGCGTACCGCTCCCTGCCGGGGATGGAGGGGTTTACCTTCATCGCTGTGGGGGATTTTGATAACGATGTGGAAATGCTGCGTGCAGCGGACCTTGCCGTAGTCCCGCAGAATGCCGCTGCCAGCGCGAAGGCGTGCGCCGATCTGATCCTCAGCCGCACCTGTGAGGAGGGTGCTATGGAGGAGCTCATCGACACACTGCTGTGCGCACCCGATCTGTCAATGCTCGGTGCCTTGCACCGTCAGGGGAAGCAATGATCCAATCAGTGATTCCCAAGAATAATAGGAGGTATACTCATGGACGAAACAATCAAGAAGCAGCTTCAGAAAACGGCTGTACACATCCGCATGGGCATCCTGACCGGGACCTTCCATGCCAAGTCCGGCCATCCGGGCGGCTCGCTGTCGATCGCCGATCTGCTGGCGTATCTGTACACGCTCAAGATGAATGTCGATCCCAAGGATCCGGATATGGCCGACCGGGACCGTCTGGTGCTCTCGAAGGGGCATACCGCTCCGGCACTGTATGCAGTGCTTGCAGAGCGCGGCTTCTTTGACAAGAAGGAGCTCGAGAGCCTGCGCCACATCGGTGCGCTTTTGCAGGGCCATCCGTGCATCCACATCCCCGGCGTGGATATGAGCTCCGGCTCGCTCGGACAGGGCATTTCCGCTGCCTGCGGTATGGCACTGGCAGGTAAGCTCCAGTCCGCTCCCTACCATGTCTACACCATCCTGGGCGACGGTGAGATCGAGGAGGGCCAGGTCTGGGAGGCAGCCATGTTCGCCGCACACTACGGTCTGGACAATCTCACCGCCATCGTGGACAACAACGGCCTTCAGATCGACGGCAGGATCACCGAGGTGTGCTCGCCCGAGCCGATCGACGAGAAGTTCCGCGCCTTCGGCTGGCATGTGATCGTCGTGGACGATGCGCATGACTTTGACAAGCTCGATGCGGCCTTCCGTGAGGCCGAGAGCGTATCCGGCAAGCCCGTGGCCATCATCCAGAAGAGCGTCAAGGGCAAGGGCGTGTCCTTTATGGAGGATCAGGTAGGCTGGCACGGCACGGCACCGAATGCCGAGCAGTACGAGCAGGGTATGAATGAGCTGAACGCAGCTCTGGCAGAATTGGAGGCGTGAGCAATGGCTGATGTAAAGAAGAAGGCAACCAGAGAGAGCTACGGTGAGGCGCTCAGTGCGCTTGCCGAGAAATATCCGAATCTTGTGGTACTCGACGCCGACCTTGCCGCTGCGACCAAGACCGGCATTTTCAAGAAGGCCTATCCCGACCGGTTCTTTGACTGCGGCATCGCCGAGGCCAATATGATGGGCGTGGCAGCCGGCCTTGCTGCCTCCGGGATGATCCCCTTTGCGTCCACCTTTGCGATGTTTGCCGCCGGACGTGCGTATGAGATCGTGCGCAATTCCATCGGCTACCCGCACCTGAATGTCAAGATCGGTGCGACCCATGCCGGCATCTCCGTCGGTGAGGACGGTGCCACCCACCAGTGCAATGAGGACATCGCCCTGATGCGCACCATCCCCGGCATGACCGTGATCGTGCCGGCCGATGATGTGGAGGCACGCGCCGCTGTGGAGGCTGCCATCCTGCATGACGGACCGGTGTATCTGCGTTTCGGGCGTCTGGCAGCGCCGATCTTCAATGATCCGGACACCTACCGCTTTGAGATCGGCAAGGGCGTGACGCTGCGTGACGGCAAGGACATCACCATCGTGGCTACGGGCCTCATGGTCGCCGAGGCGCTCGATGCCGCCAAGGCACTCGCTGCCGAGGGCATTGACGCGAGAGTCCTCAACATTCACACGATCAAGCCCCTGGATGAGGAGCTCATCGTGAAGGCTGCCCGCGAGACGGGCCGCATCGTGACCGTCGAGGAGCACAGCATCATCGGCGGCCTGGGCAGTGCCGTGGCCGACTGCGTGACCGCTTCCTGCCCCGTTCCGGTGACGAAGATCGGCGTGAACGATGAGTTCGGCCACTCCGGCCCGGCAGTGGACCTGCTGCGGGAGTTCGGCCTGAGCGCGGAGCACATCACCGAGACAGTCAAGCGCGTGCTCGGAAAGTAAGAACAGCATATTCAATATCTGCACCTCCGGTGGGAATTTCCTGCCGGAGTTTTTTTTGCGGCTGACTTTTTACAGCATCCCCTTGCAATCATGCAGACAATCTGTTATAATGGCAACAATACGTTCTGCCACTGCGCAGGCGGAATGTAGGAAAAATCAATGAGAGGAAGGATACCCACATGAAACACACAGGAAGAGCCGCCGCATTTGCGGCAGCCCTCGGACTGGCATGGACCATGCTGCCCCTGCCGGCACTGGGGGAGGACACCGGGGCAGAGGGCCTGACGTATGAGGTCACGGAGAACGAGGTGACCATCACGGGATGTGACACGAGCCTTGCGGCATTGGACATCCCGGAGACGATAGAGGGACTGCCCGTCACACAGATCGCCAACACTGCCTTCATGCGCAGTGCGGCTTCGAGCATCACGCTCCCGGACAGCATCGAGCGCATCGGGGCCGGTGCCTTCTGGCACTGCCAGAGCCTGACGGAGATCACGGTCCCGGAGGGCGTGGAGCGGCTCGAGAGCAATCTATTCAACGACTGCACTTCCCTTGCGGATATCCGTCTGCCGGAGGATCTGCAATACATCGGCCGTAATGTGTTCACGGATACCCCGTGGCTGGCGGCACGGCGGGAGGAGGATCCGTTCGTGATCGTGGACGGGATCTTAGCGGATGCCGCGGCAGCAGTCGTCAGTCCCGAGAATCCCGGCATTGACCCCGTGGAGATCGTGCTCCCCGACGGGATCTGGGGGATCGCCGAGCAGGTGTTCGGATCGGACGGCTATATGGTGACCTCGGTGTACATCCCGGACGGGGTGACGATGATCGCCAAGGAGGCTTTCTACCGCTACCGCATCATTGAGGAGTTCCGCGTGCCGGATACGCTCACGGAGATCGGTGAGAATGCGTTCACCGATACCAAGTGGTTCAATGCCCGCAAGGAGGAGTCGGATTATCTGATCATCAGCGGCATCCTCCTGGGGACGGACCTGACGGAGAGCAGCGTGGAGATCCCGGAGGGCGTTTGGCAGATCAGCAGCAGGGTGTTCCTCGAACGCAGCGACATCACACAGGTGACCTTCCCGGAGAGTCTGCGTGTCATCGGCAGCAAGGCATTTCTGGACTGTACGGGTCTGACGGAGCTCGAGCTTCCCGAGGGCCTGGAGGTCATCGGGGAGGATGCCTTCTCCGGCTGCACGGGCCTGACGGAGCTGACCCTTCCCCGGCATATGCAGCGCCTGGAGAAGGGGGCGTTCCTCAACTGTGACAACCTCACGGGGGCGCGGATCTGTGCGCGGGAGCTGACCTTCGGAGAGAATGCCCTGGGCTGCAAGGCACAGCTCCTGGCCACGGGACAGTATGCGTACCTTGTGAACACGACGGTGAACCATGACTTCCTGATCGAATGCCTGGAGGGGACACCGGCGGAGGCATACGCACAGACAATGGAGATGCAAAAGCGCTATTTCCGCCTCTTCCCCTTGGGTGACCCGGACGGGAGCGGCAGGGTGAATGCCAACGATGCCGCCCGCGTGCTTGTGGCGGCGGCCCGCATCGGCGCGAAGCGGACGTCCGGCCTTGACACGGACGAGTGGATCGCAGCGGACGTCAACGAGGATTCGCACGTCAATGCCGTGGATGCCAGCTGCATCCTGCGGTATTCGGCAGCCGTGGGTGCCACCCGCATCCCGGCGGACACACCGATGGAGGCATTCCTGCATCCTGCCACATGATACCAAATAAGAGGATCCCCCTGCCACAGCTGGCAGGGGGATCCTTGTGGTTCTGTGTGTTTATGCTCCGGCGGCTTCCTCGATCGCATCGGTCAGCTTTTCGTAGAAGTGCAGCACACCGGTGTCACCGCTCAGTGCGCGGCGGCGCACGGTCATGCCGGTGTAGGTGCCGTCCACGAAGGCGTAGTAGGTCACGTCATCCTTCGGGTACAGCGCCAGTGTCCGGACGGTGCCGTCGCTAAGTCCATAGCGGAAGGAGACGGGAGCCTCCTCCGATGTTTCGGGCGCAGCGTCCAGCTCCATGTCCTCAAAGGCGATCTGGGAGGATGCCTGAAAGAGGTACTGGAGGTTGCTCATGATCGTGGAATTGCCCGTGTCGATCGGCGTATCGTTGAAGCTGTAGGACAGTGCCGCATGGTCGATGCTGATGGTGTACGCGATGTCGTCCACCTTCGCTTGCAGCTCGGCCGTGTCCTCCATGCTGATGGGCAGGATCTCCTCGATGAGCACCGAGGCGGTCGGCGCCTGCACAAAGGCGGCTGCGGAGGCGGTCAGTGTGGCGACCTGTCCGTTGGACGGGAAGTAGATGTAGACCTCGGTGTCCCCCTCCTTGTACTCGGCGACCTCGATGACGGTGGTCTTGTCCAGTGTGTCATGGACGCTCAGCCGGAAGGCGGGCTTGTCCAGGCCGTACTGCGCAAGCTCGGCGGGATCCTCCGTCTCGGTCACAAAGCGCTCCACCTCCACGCGGGTCAGTGCAGTCAGCATGGTGCTGACACTGGCGTTGTTCACGGAGGCCTCGTGCAGGGGCGCGAGCATCTGCCAGTTGTAATCCCGCTTCTCGAGCGAAAACACCGTATCGCCGCGGCGCTCAAGGAGCACGCTGTCGATGTCCACATCGTAGGAATCGATCATGTAGGCGCTCTTGAGATAGGAGGTGCCGCCGCTGAGCACGTCGCCGTACTCGGTGTCGATGCCGTACACGGTTTGATCCCCGGGGAGCTGGACGTAGTAGTATTCCTTGGTGGATGAGAGCTTGCCGATGTTGAGCGTGTAGCTGCCGCCGGCACCCGTGCAGGTGAGGACGATCGGATCGGCGAGCCCGTATTTGTCGAGTGCATCGGGATCGGCGTCGATCTTCTTGACTGCCTCAAGATCGCTCATGTAGATCACGCTGGTGATGAGGAAGTCCGTGTTGAGCGTGAAGCTGTGCGGATAATCCGTCTCGACCAGCTCCCACTGACCGGCCGTGTTCTCCATCCGGAAATAGCCCTCGGGAATGGTGTAGTCCACACGGGTGATGGTGTCCGAGTCAAAGCTCATCAGCTTGAGGGAGGCGGCCTCCTCGGCAGCCTCCTGTTCCTTGGCCGTCATGGCGCGGTCGATGAGGAAGTAGCCCCCGATCCCGGCAATGAGCAGGATGACCATTACAATGACAGCAATGCGCATTTTTCTGGAGCTCATGAGTACCTCCTCCTGATCCATACGCCCGCACCGATCAGGCCCACGCACAGCGGCACGACGCCGAAGAGGATGGCCAGCATGTTGGCCTCACGCTCGGAATTGAGCCGGATCGCGTCGTAGTCGCGCTCCTTGTCGTCAATGCCCATGTTCAGGTCCTCACTGCTGTCGTACATCCATGAGATCGCGGACAGCATGAGGTAGACAGGAATGATCATGTAGTCCTGTGCCACGTTCGCGTCATCGATGAACTCGGCATTGCCCATGACAAAGACCTTGGCATTGTTCCGGGCGCCGCTGGTGGAGTACATGGCCAGATCCAGGGGCATGCCCGTGATCTTCTGCGCCATTTCATCCGTGCCGCCGTAGGGCTCACCGACAGCGCTGTAAACGTAATTGCCCAGCGCATCCTCCGTGCCCCGCGTCCGGATCAGGGAGCCGACCTCGAGCGTGGAGTCGGCAGTGGTCTGCGTCCGGTAGAAGCTGCGTGTTTCACTCATGAAGGCAAAGTAGCCGCTGTTGAGCATCGTGATGAGATCCTTCGTCAGATCCACACTGCCCTCCGCTTCGGGGAGCTCCACCTGAAAGGTGTAGGGATCGCCGCTGACAAAGAGGGAGGTGTCCGTCTCTGCCACGCGGTCGTAGTCCATAATGATGCCGAATTTCTCGAGAATGGCATCAATGTTGGTGTACTGGAGCTTGGCATCGTTCGGGGACATCAGGAACATCACATTGCCGCCCGCATCGAGGAAGCTGTCCACAAGGCGTGCTTCGTCATTTGTCAGGTCGGTCCGGGGCGCGCAGTCGATGAGGATGGAGGCATCCTCCGGGACGGTATCCACCGTGGCCAGATTGAGCTCAAGGGCGCGGTAGTTATAATTGTAGAGATTTGTATGGAACCGCTGATAGTCATTGGCAAGCGTCTTTTCGCCGTGGCCGGTCAGGAAATAGATCGTTGCCTGCTTGCCGGTGGCTACGGAGCGGATGGCGCCGGTGATGTAATTCTCACCGGAGAAGTAGGCAGAATCGAGGATGGAATTGCCCTCGTCGTCATCGTTGACCACATAGCGGTACATCATGCTCGAATCGAGATGGCGGATGTTGTCGCCGCAGATAAAGACCATGTCACCCATGGTGAGCTCAAAGCGGTCGTCGGGATTGATCTGATCGACCAGCTCCGGATCGGCATCCGGGTCGAAGTCGATGAAGTTGATGTGCTCATACTCGGCGTACTGCTTCAGCGCGTAGTACAGCGCCATGCTGTCCGTGTCCGTGCTCAGGAGATCCATGTCACACAGGAAGTAGAAATCCACGTCCTTGTCCATGCTCTCGAGGTAGGCCTTGGTGGTATCCGTCAGCCGGTACATGCCCGCCGGCGTCATATCCCAGACCACGTTCAGGCGGCTTGCCAGCAGATTGACCGGGATGGCAATGGCCAGTGCCAGTGCCGCCAGGACGGCCGCATAGGCGGTAAATTTACGGTTTTTTGTTTTGGTGCGAACCTGTTCCATGCCTGTGCTACCTCCTTAACCCCGGCTCCAGCGCCGTTTTTCGATGACGATGATGTTCCAGCACAGCACGACGGCCGTGACGCTCAGGAAGAAGATCAGATCCTCCAGGCGGAACATGCCCTGGGAGAAGTAGACGAACCGGCGCTGCATGGAAAACCATGTGATGACGGAATTGAGCTTGGGATTGGCAGCCACCAGGGCTGTGCCCGCAAAGCGGTCCACAAAGAGCAGGCCCTCCATCACGATCTCACCGAGAATGGCGGCGATGATCGGATATTCCGTAAAGGCCGAGAGGAGCATGCCCACGGAGATGCATGCAAGGCCCCACAGCAGAAAGCCCAGATAGGCGCAGATCAGCGATGACCACATGATCGTGCCCTTGGTCATGGCCACCAGGGGGAAGAACAGCGAGCAGACCATCATGAAGAGAAAGACCGTGGCAATGGCAAGAAATTTGGCCAGCACGATCTTGGTCACGCTCAGCGGGCTCGACAGCAGCAGCACCTCCGTGCCGCTGCGGCGCTCGTCCGCAAAGGAGCGCATGGTCAGGATCGGGATGATGAAGATGAAGTAGAAGAAATTGTTGTAGAAGATGTTCGGGAAGGAGAATTTCAGCTCGTTCGAGTCCATCCCGCCGATCGGGATGATGAAGCTGACGGCAAAGATGAACATGAACAGCGCCGTCAGGACATAGGCAAAGGGCGAGAAGAAGAAGGACTGCAATTCCTTTTTATACAGTGAAAACATCTTATGCCCCCTCCTTTCCGTTGGATCCTGCCGCCTCGTCCGCAGGTGCCTCCTCCGGCACCTCCGGGGTCTCGTCGAGCAGATCCTGCAAGCCGCCTGGCGCATCGGACTGCGCCGTGATCTTCGCAAAGACCTCCTCAAGGCTGAGCTTGTCCATGGACATCTCAGAAATATTACATTCGTTGCGCAGCAGCACGCTCATGATCTCGCTGCGCACCTTCTCCTCGGCAAGCTCGACCTTGCAGCTCACACGCCCCTCGCCTTCCCGGACATCGCTCACCTTCACAACGCCCCGGATATCCGACAGGAGCCTGAGCACCTTGTCCTTTCCTGCCTCACAGGTGAGGTTGAGCACGGTGCTTGCGGACATGCTGCTCTCGAGGTGCTCGATGGTGTCCACCGCCCGGATCTTGCCCTTGTTGATGATGACCACGCGCTCACAGACCGCACTGATCTCCGCCAAGATGTGGGAGGAGAAGATCACGGAGCGGTCGCGTCCGAGCTCACGGATGAGCTGGCGCACCTCCATGACCTGCGTAGGGTCAAGACCCACGGTCGGCTCGTCCAGGATGAGGACCTTCGGATCCCCCAGCAGTGCCTGCGCAAAGCCGACACGCTGCTTGTAGCCCTTCGACAGATTGCGGATGAGCCGGCGGCGCATGTCCGTGATGCGCAGGCGTTCCATGGCGCTCTCCACCTGGGCGCGGCGCTCCTTTGCAGGGATGCCCTTGATGCCGGCGACAAACTTTAAGTACTCCTCGACCCGCATATCCGGATAGACCGGCGGGATCTCCGGCAGATAGCCGATGCGCCGCTTGGCCTCGGCCGCCTGCTCGGTGATGTCAAAGCCGTCCACGATGACCGTGCCGTCCGTGGAGGGCAGGTACCCGGCGATCATATTCATGGTGGTGGACTTGCCGGCACCGTTGGGCCCTAAGAAACCCAGGATCTCGTTGTCCCGTATCTCAAAATCGATCCCCCGTACCGCAGCAGTCTTGCCGTAGTACCGGGTCAGATGCTTGATCTCGACCATAATTAGCCTTCCTTTCCTCTTGCAGATGATGCTGCATGTCCCGGCCCCTCGCCCGGGGCATACACATTATTATATTATGCCATAACATAATGAACAAAATAAAAATAAACTGTGTACAAATATTTAATTTCCGGCAAAGTGACGAACATTTACCCCCGTCCGGGGGGACTCCCACTGTGCAGAAATCTGCCCGTATCGCACAAAGCACCAGTGACAGGGTAGCACGGCAGTGTGAAGAGTATGTGATAAAATGCAGCGCAATCCTTGAAAATGTGAAAAGTTTCTTGTGGAAATCGTGAAAAGACGGTGTTGACAGGGCGGGATCCGGATGAAAAGCTTCGTCAAAATGACCAAATCTGAGATACAAAGTCTGTGGATCGTGACGAAAAAATGGAAAAACTGTTTCAGATTTTCGGTAAAGCCTTGACAAGAAAATGAATACGGGCTATAATAAATCTATGAAAGTATCGGGGGATTCTGCGCCTTGGCACTGAAGGGCGGGGAGTCCGGACGAGGCTTTTCAAACGTAACACGCATTGCAGGGAGAGCCCCTGCACAACCGGTGAAAACCGAAAAAATCAAAACGAGAGGGGAAATTACAATGCTTCTGAAGAAGAGCAAGGCTGTGATCGCATCCATCCTGACCGCTGCAATGGTCACCAATGCGATGGCAGCAACCATGTCTGCTTCCGCAGCAGGCAACCGTAAAAAGGACGAGGCTTTCGGCGACAAGACCTATGCTGAGAGATTCCTGTCCCTGTACGATGACGTTATGACAAACGGTATCACAAACGGCTACATGAGCAAGAACGGCGCTGCCGGCGATTTCGGCATTCCGTACCATGCAGTGGAGGAGGCCATCATCGAGGCTCCTGACTACGGTCATGAGACCACGTCCGAGGCTATGTCCTACCTGGTATGGGTCGCAGCACAGAGAGACTCCCTGGGTACCAAGGGTCTGGTCACCTCCAACGGCAAGACCGTTACCAACAACGGCGACCTGACGGATGCCTGGAAGGTCATGGAGAACATGATCCCGACCGTACAGCCCGGCTACTGGTCCTGCAACCTCAGCGCCTCCTATGCAAACGAGGGCGGCGAGGATCTGACCAAGTTCCTGGAAGAGTACGGCAGCGACAGCAGCAAGACAGCAACCAACCCGCTGCAGTCCATTTTCAAGTCCAAGTATGGCAGTGACACAGGTCTGTACCTGATGCACTGGCTGGGTGACGTTGACAACTGGTACGGCTTCGGCTCCGGCACGAGCTTCACCTTCATCAACACCTTCCAGCGCGGTGAGCAGGAGTCCTGCTGGGAGACTGTACCGTTCCCGTGTATTGAGGAGCTCAAGTGGGGCGACTCCCAGAGAGGCTTCAAGGGCCAGCTCTTCAACACCGAGACAACTGTAGCCAAGCAGTATGCATACACCAATGCACCTGACGCTGAGGACCGTGCCCTGCAGGGCGTATACGAGGCCAACAAGCGCGGCGTTGGCGATGCAAGTGTTACTAAGCTCGCCGGTAAGATGGGTGACCAGCTGCGTAACAACATGTATGATAAGTACTATCGTACCATCGCTGTCAGCACCGATGACGGCAAGTGGAGCAACTGGAACCAGTATGACGGCGGCCTGGAGGGCTCCAAGCACTACCTGATGAACTGGTACACCTCCTGGGGCGGCTCCATGAATTCCGACTGGGCATGGCAGATCGGCTGCTCTCATGCACATGAGTTCTATCAGAACCCGCTGGCAGCTTACGGCCTGCTCGAGGATTCCGACCTGAACAGCGCAATGCTGTCCGACGGCGCAACGGCTGACTACAAGGCTTCTCTCCAGAGACAGATGGAATTCTATCTGTGGCTGCAGTCGAGCAACGGTCCGATCGCCGGTGGTGCGACCAACTCCTATCAGGGTCGTTACAAGGCATATCCGTCCGGCGTTTCCACGTTCAACGGTATGATGTATGTTGAGCATCCTGTATATGCTGACCCGGGCTCCAACCACTGGATCGGTAACCAGGTATGGGCAGTTCAGCGTCTGGCAGAGCTGTACTACTGGGTAAAGACCAATGACAAGGGCGATCTGGGCATCACCGCAGGCGGTATGTCTATGGAGAAGGCTCTTGAGCAGATCCTTGACAAGTGGACCGCTTGGTTCGTAAACAACACCGTTCTGACCACCAACGGCGATTACTACATCCCGTCCAACCTGAACTGGTCCGGCCAGCCCGATGACTGGAATGGCTCCGCTACCTCCAACAGCGGCCTGACGGCTACCATCACCGGCTACGGCAACACTGACCTGGGCTGCGTATCCTCCCTGGCTAACACCCTGATCTACTATGCAAAGGCCAAGGGCGTAGAGGCTTCCGACATCGAGGGCAAGACCTTCGGCGTAGGCGCTACCTTCAAGGCTGTTGACGGCATGGATGCTGTGACCCAGGAGAATGCAGGCACTGCATATTCCTCCACCGGTGATACCGAGCTGCCGAAGGCTTCTCTGTATCTGGCACAGCAGCTGCTCGACCGTGAGTGGAACATTGCCCGTGACGATATCGGTCTGACCAGAGTGGACCACAACCAGTCCATGTGCCGTATGTTCTCCCAGACGGTCGTTGTTCCGGAGAGCTACTACAATGCAAGCACGCATATTGGTATGCCCAGCGGCGACCAGATCAAGACCGGTGCTACCTTCCTGAGCCTGCGTTCTCAGTATCTCGATGCCAGCAAGTGCGCTGGTGCCAAGACCTCTGACGAGTGCATCGCTAAGGTCAAGGAGCTCCAGGCAGCATATGAGAAGGACGTTGCAAACGGTGCAAGCTGGTCCGGCGACAAGTCCGCATCCAGCACGCAGGGCGCTCAGGAGATCGCAGGCTTCAAGGAAGTTGCGAAGGTTGAGCTGACCTACCACAGATTCTGGCATGCCGGTGACATCATGATGGCACTGGGTACCATGGCAGAGCTGTATCCGGAGCTGACTCCGACCGATGTTGAGGATGATCTGAAGGTTACCCTGTGGGGCGACGCTGACGTTGACGGCGACTGCGACATCATCGATGTTATCACCGTAAACAAGGATCAGCTCGGTTCCTTCACACTGACCAAGCAGGGCATCAAGAATGCTGACGTTGATCAGAATGGCGTAATGGCATTTGCTGATGCGATCAACATCATGAAGTCCCTCGTTGACCTGGTAACACTCCCGGTTTCTGAGTAATTTCACATCACAAACCAAAAGCATGGCAGCAAACGCTGCCATGCTTTTTTGCGGGGAGCCCCCGCTGGCAGATGCCTCCCAATGCCCGCCATGCGGCGGGCAAAGGTCGGCCTACTCTCCGATGGTTTCTTTAATAGCAAAAAAGAGCTCCCGCAAGGGAGCTCTTTTCATTCGGTATTCTGCTCGAGATATTCTCTTAGCTTTTCGAGGTAGCAGGTGCCCATAGCGCTGAGCACCACGTTTTTTCGCGTAATATAGCCGATCTCCATGATGCTGTTGTCCTCTGCAATGGGCACAGCGGCATAATCCGAGCCGTTGAGCTGGTCGCAGATCAGTCCGGAGCAGAAGGTGTACCCGCCCAGGCCCTTCATGAGGTTGAGCATCGTCGAGCGGTCACAGGCCTTGATGACACGGGCGTAGTCCGCCGTGCTGAAGATCTCCTCGGCAAAATAGAACGAGCTGCGGTCCCCCTGCTCGAAGGTCAGACAGGGGTAGGGGGCAAGCTCCTCGAAGGTGATCGCGCCGCGTCCGGCCAGCGGATGCTCCTTCCACAGGTAGACCGAGACCGGGCAGTCGATGAGGTGGTGGAAGGTCAGCTGCCCTGCGTGGAACAGCCGGTTCATCATCTGCCGGTTGAAATCGCTCAGGTAGAGGATGCCGATCTCACTTTTCATTGTGCTCACGTCGGAAATGACCTCCGCCGTTTTGGTCTCGCGCATGGCAAATTCGTAGTCGTAGGTGCCGAACTGGTTGACCATCTCCACGAACGCCTGCACCGCGAAGGAATAGTGCTGCGCCGAAACGCCGAACTTTTTCTTGATCCCGCCGGCCGTGTATTTCTCCAGCAGCGCTTCATACTGCTGGTAGACCTGTCGGGCGTAGGTGATGAATTCCGTGCCGTCCGCTGTCAGTGTCACGCCCTTGCCGCTGCGGTTGAAGATCGTGATGCCGATCTCCCGCTCGAGCTCCTTGATGGCGCTGGTCAGTGAGGGCTGCGCAATATAGAGAATCTCCGCCGCCTTGTTCATCGACCCGCTCTCCGAGATCACAATGGCGTAATGCAGCTGCTGTAATGTCATAGCTTTTCCCTCCATGTCCTATTATTCTGATAGGCATTATGTATATCATACCACAGCTTTGCAGATTTGTCAAGCCCCTCTGTGCAGGATCGGGTGCAAAAAATCAGCCCCGGTCATGCGGGGCTGACAGTTTCCGGATAGCGGGGAAGGACGGTGTTGCCCTCCTCGTCGAGCACGAGGTAGGGCTCCCATTGCAGATAGAGCGACGGCGTGACGCCTTCGGCATAGCACACCTCGAGGATGTTCGAGAACCGCCCGATCTCCCCGCGCAGCGTGACGATCCGCTCGGCGAGCACCTCGTCACACCCCGGCAGCGCACACAGCTGCGATGCATCCGCGCTGTTCAGATCCACGGTCGGGATCTCCGGGACATCGGTCACCGGCACGGTCTCTGCCTCCATCGGGGGCGCGGTCTCCGGCGCGGGCGGCAGCGTCGCTTCGTCCGTCTGTGGGAGTGTTTCGGGGGACGGTGCCGGGAGCGTCTCCGGGGCCGCGGTCTCCTCCGCCTCGGTGGGGTCATCGGCGGGCAAGGGAGCTTCCGGCACATCCAGCCACAGATAGGGGAGCATGGCCGCATACCGCGCCTCCCCGATGCCGGGGACCTCGAGCAGCTCCTCCAATGCGGAAAAGCCGCCCGCACGGTCACGGTAGTCCAGGATATGCTGTGCCGTGACCTCCCCCACGCCCGGGATGGCGCACAGTTCCCCGAAGGAGGCGGCATTGAGCTCGAGCGGGAAGGTGATCCCAGCCGTTTCCGGCGGCACTGTATCGGGAGCCGTTTCCGGCAGTGTACGCTCCGGTGCGTCCGTCAGAGGCTGTGTCGGGGTATGTACGGGCGCCTGCGATGTATCGCGCACAGCGGGCTCGGATACATCGGGGTCGGATACATCGGGGGCGGTGGCAGCCTCGGTGGGGACGGTGCGGTCGAGCTCGACGAAGGAGTGCTCATAGGACAGGTGGTCCCACAGGCCGATCCCTGCGGCAAGGACCGCGAACGCGGCAAAGGCCAGTACCTTCGGGAGATGCCGGCTCACCGGTATTTGTAGACGGTCACGCCCTCGAAGCCGTCGAGGAGGTGGTTGATCTTCTGGAAGGCAAGGCCCGTGCCCTTGGCAACACAGTGGACGGCGTCCTTGGCAAGGATGCAGTTGACATTGAGCGTGCGCCGGATGAGCTCTCTGAGGCCGCCAAGCAGCGAGCCGCCGCCTGTGAGGAGGATGCCGTTGTCGTGGATGTCGCCCACGAGCTCCGGAGGCGTCTCCTCGAGCACCTTCTTGATGGCCTCCATGATGGCGAAGATCTCGTCCTCCATCGCATCGAACAGCTCCATCTCGTTGATCTCGACCTGGTCGGGCAGTCCGCGCATGATGCTGCGGCCCTTGACGGTCATGGTCACATCATCCCGGGGGTCGTAGAGGTTGGTCAGGCCGATCTTGATCTGCTCGGCGGTCTGTTCGCCGATGAGCAGCTTGTAGCGGTCCTGCATGTACTTCATGATCGCGCGGTCGATCTGGTTGCCCGCACTCTTGACCGAGTGGGAGGTGACGATGCCGTTCATGGAGACGATGGCCACATCCGTGGTGCCGCCGCCGATGTCCACGACCATGTGGCCGCGTGCCTTGCCGATGTTGATGCCGGCACCGAGCATGGCGGCGATGGGCTCGTCGATGAGGTAGGCCTTGCGGCAGCCGGCACTCATGACGGCATCGCCCACGGCCCGCTTTTCCAGCTCCGTGATGAAGGCGGGAACGCAGATGATGATCCTCGGCTTGATGAGCTGACCGCCGCAGACCTTCATCAGAAATTCCCGGATCATGCACTGTGTGAGCAGGTCGTCCGAGATCACGCCCTCCGAGAGGGGATGGACCACATCGATGTAGGCAGGGGTCTTGCCGATCATCTGGTACGCCTCCTTGCCAACGGCGAGGATGCGCTGGGTGCAGGTGTTGTAGGCGATGACGGACGGCTCGGAGAGGACAACGCCCTTCTTGCCGTAGGTCATCACGATATTGGCAGTGCCCAGATCAATGCCGATATCCGGTGTATTCATGCGGATTCCTCCTTGTTATACCGATTCTCGAAACGGAAATAGACAAAGTGACAGGATGAAATGCTGTCAGGCAAGGAGAACACCGCAAGGCGGGCTTGTCGCCCGGCGAGGATGTTGGACGCAGCATGGCGGCATTTTAGCCGTCAAGTTGTCTATCGGAGTTTTGAGGATCGGTATTATTTTCGTGGGGTGGTGCAGGCAGCAGCAGCGATCACAGCGGATGCGCCGCATTCCTTGAGCAGCGCGGCACAGCGGTGCATGGTGCTTCCCGTGGTCAGGACATCGTCACACAGCAGGACGCACTGTCCGTCCAGACGCACACTGCCTGCCGAAAAGCCGCCGTCCCCGAGCTGACGCTCCCGGGCGCTCAGGCGGTGCTGCTCACGGCCCGTGTCGGCCTTGTACAGCACGTCCTCCCGCATCGGGATGCCAAGGTGTGCGGCGAGTGCTTTGCCGATGAGGGCGGCCTGGTTGTAGCCGCGCCGGCGCTGCTTGTCCGGGTGCATCGGCACCGGAACGACCAGCTCCGGTGCGGGGTACGCTCCCTCCCGGAGCCTGCGTGCGAGGACGGCAGCGGCAAAGGGTGCGAAATTCGTGTTGCCCGCATCCTTCAGACACAGGATCGCCCGGGCAGCCGCGCCCGCATAGGCGCTGCAGACCACGGCCCGGTCATAGGCAAGCGTGCCCCTGCCGCACTGGCATACGGGCTTGCCGCAGCACGAGCAGTAGTCGTGCAGCAGGATGCCTGCCTCACAGTCCGCGCACAAAAGCGCCTGTGCCGGCAGGAAGCAGCCGCAGCCGGGGCAGCGGTTGGGATAGAAGAAATTAAGTAGGGAGCGCGTCCATGCCATCGCTGTCCTCCTGTGCAGAGTCCATGGGCCGCATGCTCTCCTCGAGCATGTGCCGCAGACAGGAATACCGGTTGGTGCGCCGGTTGTTCTTGACCATCTGCTCGACCTTGAGCGGGGAGCCGATGAGGATGAGCAGGCGCTTGGCACGGGTCACGGCCGTGTAGAGCAGATTGCGGTAGCTGAGCTTCTCGAATTTGCCGAGCAGGGGGATGATGACTGCCTCGAACTCACTGCCCTGGCTCTTGTGGACGGTGATGGCATAGGCAAGCTCGAGCTGGTCCATGAGCATGGTCGGATAGACCGTGATGCGCCCGTCAAAGTCGATCACGGCTTCGCCCCGCCGGCGGTTGATGGACAGGATATGCCCGATGTCCCCGTTGAAAATGCCCATGCCGCTCTCGTCCTTCCGGGTCCAGGTGATGTCGTAATTGTTCTTGGTCTGCATGACCTTGTCCCCCTCCCGGAAGGCATAGAGTGCAGCCTTGACCTGCGCCTTGTCGGCGGCGGGGGGATTGAGCTGCGCCTGGAGCGCCTTGTTGAGCTCGACCACGCCGAGCACGCCCCGCCGGGACGGGCAGATGACCTGGATGTCCCGCGTGGGGGAGTAGTCGTAGGCCTTGGGAAGGCGCCGGCAGACCAGATCGAGCAGGAGCTCGGAGACCTGGTCGAATTCCGGGCGGTAGAAAAAGAAGAAATCGTTGTCCTTCCGCGCAAGGTCGGGCATTTCGCCGTGGACGATCCGGTGCGCATTGGTGACGATGCAGCTTTGCTGCGCCTGCCGGAAGATCTCCTTTAAGGCGATCACGGGCATGCAGCCGCTGTCGATGAGGTGGCGCAGGAGATTGCCCGCCCCCACGGAGGGGAGCTGGTCGCTGTCGCCGACCAGGATCATCTTGCAGCCCAGGCGCAGTGCCCGCAGGAGATGGGAGAAGAGGAGCACGTCCACCATGGACATCTCGTCGATGACAAGGACATCGCATGCCAGAGGGTTCTCCTCGTTGTGGATGAATTTCTGCTGCCCGGACGGGTCGAACTGCACCTCGAGCAGACGGTGGATGGTCTTGGCCTCGTAGCCCGTCAGGTCCGAGATGCGCTTGGCGGCACGGCCCGTGGGTGCCGCGATCATGACGCGGCTGCCCTGCTTCTCAAAGCAGGAGATGATGGCGTTGAGAGTGGTGGTCTTGCCGGTGCCGGGGCCGCCGGTCAGGATGAGCAGTCCCCGGGAGAGGGCGGCACGGATGGCCTCACGCTGGAGGTCCGCATACCGGATGCCCCGCTCTGCCTCGGCAGCTTCGATCATGGCCGTGTAGTCCTCCTCACTGCGGGTGCCGAAATCCCGCATCACGCCGATGCGGTCGGTGATGCACACCTCGGCCTCGTAGTATTCCCGGAGGTAGACGAATTCCCGGCCGTTCTTGATGTATTCGATGAGCCCGCCCTCCTGAAGTCCGGCGTTGTAGCCCTCGTAGAAGGCACTCTCACTGATCTCGAGGTAGGATTTGGCCGTCACGCACAGCCGGTCGAGCGGCAGGCAGGTATGGCCCTGCGTGGTGTTGTGCAGGAGGATGAAGCGGATCCCGGCACCGACCCGGTACGGGGATTCACGGGGGATGTGCAGGTCATGTGCATAGCTCTCGACCTGCCGGAAGGGCAGCCCGACCGCCTCCTCACACAGGAGGTAGGGATTCTGCTCGATGAGATCCCGGCAGCGCTCGCCCCAGACCCGGAAGGCACGCATGGCGTAGCGGGATTTGATGCCGTACTCGTCGAAATAGGACACGACCTGCCGCAGCCGGAAGATCTGTCTGGCCTCGGAGGCGACCTCCTCGCATTTGCGCCGGGACATGCCCCGGATCTCCATGAGACGCTCCGGCTCGTTCTCCATGATCTCCAGCGTTCTCGCGCCGAAGGCATCCACGATGCGTCCCGCCATGGCCTTGCCGATGCCCTTGATGACCCCGGAGGCAAGGTAGCGCCGGATGCTGTCCACGGTGTCCGGGAGCTTGCGCTCACACGATTCCGCCTGGAACTGCATCCCGAACCGGGGGTGGCTCACGAACTGCCCCCGGACGTGCAGGATCTCCCCCTCGTCAATGTCGCCGAGCTCCCCGACGACCGTGACCGGCTCCCCGGCAGCGTTCAGATCGAGCACGATGTAGCCGTTCTCCTCGTTGCGGAAGAGGATGTTTTCCACCGTGCCCTCGAGCTGCTCCGTTTCTGCCATTCCCTGCGCCTCCTTTCCCGTGCATGTAGTCTTCATGCTGCCGTAATGCGAAGCATTATGGCAGCATTGCCCGATCTGCAGGGAGTGCCGTTCATGGCACGGATCTGCAAGGGCATAAATATTATACTATATTTTATGACAAATTGCAACAGGTTTCGGGAAATTCCAGGGAAAACCAATTTTGCGCCTACCTCCCGCCGCCCATCAGCCGGTCGAGCAGGGCATGGGCCTGCCCGAGCGAACAGACCGTGAAGAAATCGTACTGCCGGCGCAGCTCCTCGCACAGCGCCCGCACGTCCTCCCGCTCGTCCGGGTAGACCAGCAGTACCGTATGCAGCACGGAGGCATCCATCCAGGCAAGCTGTGCAGCGTATTGCTCCAGGTACGCCTTGTCGGACGGCGCCGCCTCCCGGACGGTCAGGACGGCATACGGCAGGATATGCGCCGCGGTCTCTCCGGGCGGCACGGCACACAGTGCAAACAGGATGACGCCGCCGATGATGATCAGCATCGGCACGCCGATGTAAAGCAGTGCTTCCATTCCGAAAACCTCCAAATTCGTGGCTTTGTTCCATTCCCATTTTATGCAAATAGCCTTAAATCCGTGCAGGAAAAAAGTTTTTTTCGTAAAGCTATGGAAAAATGTGCGGGGATATGCTATAATAAGAATATATACCTATTTGATGAACGAATGTATATCTGTTTGCTGAACGGAGGATCGCCCATGCTGCCCATGGATTGCCATACCCATACCGAGATCTCGCCCGACAGTGAGGCGAAGCTCGCGCAGATGTGTGCGCGTGCCGCAGCGCTCGGACTGCGGGCGTATGCCGTGACCGACCATGTGGAGCTGTGCCGGTATTTCCCGCAGGGGTACTATGGGGTGCAGCCCCGCAACGAGGAGGACTTCTTCGATTATGCACAGCGCTTTGAGCGTGCCATGCAGCAGAATGAAGCGGCACGCGGCTTGTGCGGGGATATGTGCTTTGTCAGCGGCATCGAGATGGGCGAGCCCGATGCGGACTTCGGACTTGCCGAGAGCCTGTACCGGGACAAGCGCCTTGATTTTACCATCGCCTCCCTGCATGAGCTGCGCGGAAAGCTCGATTTCTATTTCCTCGATTACACGCAGGAGGATGCATATGCGCTGCTCGATGCGTATTTTGCCTCGCTCGAGGAGATCTCGCGCCATGACTGCTACGATGTCCTCGGACACCTCACCTACCCGCTGCGGTACATCGAGGGGGAGGCGGGGATCCGTGTGGACCTTGGACGCTATGAGGAGCGCATCGCGCAGATCTTGCGCAACGCGATCACGCGGGGACGCGGCATCGAGCTCAACACCTCCGGCTACCGGCAGCGCTACGGGAAGCCCCTGCCCGGGGAGCGGCTCCTGCGGCTGTACCGGGATCTGGGCGGCACGATCCTGACCCTCGGGTCGGATGCCCACCGTCCGGAGGATGTCGGCGCGGGGATCGCACAGGGCGCGGCACTCGCGGCGTCCTGCGGCTTTGACAGGGTATGCTATTTCTTGCGGCATGAACCGCATTGGATAGAACTATGATGCAGCGCACTGCTGCAAAATGAAGGAGGAACTATCATGACTGATTTACTGAACCTGCTGAAGGAAAATGCACGGCTGTCCAATGCACAGCTGGCGGATATGCTCGGCCTGACCGAGGCAGAGGTGGCGCGTCAGATCGCCGATCTTGAGAAGAAGGGCGTGATCCGCGGCTACACGGCCATTTTAAATGACGAGCTCGCCGGGGACAATGAGGTGGAGGCACTCATCGAGCTGCGCGTGACCCCCAAGCACGACACGGGCTTTGATGATGTGGCCAAGACCATCATGCTCTATGACGAGGTGGAAAGCGTTTCCCTCATGTCCGGCAAGTATGATCTTGCCCTGACCGTCAAGGGCAGGAGCCTCAAGGAGGTCGCCATGTTCGTGTCCCAGCGCCTGTCGGCCATGGAGGGCGTGCTGGCAACGGCCACGAGCTTTGTGCTCAAGCGCTACAAGGATAAGAACATCCTCATCGAGGAGGAGGAAAAGGACGAAAGGAGCATGTGGGGATGAATTACGAAGAAGTCCTGTCCAAGCGGGTGGTCGCACTCAAGCCGTCCGGCATCCGGCGTTTCTTTGACCTGGCTGCCACGATGGACGATGTGATCAGCCTGGGCGTGGGAGAGCCCGATTTCTCCACGCCCTGGAGCATCCGCAAGGAGGCCATTGATGTGATGGAGCGCCGGAAGATCGTGTATACGGCCAATTCCGGCATGGCAGAGCTCAGGACTGCCATCTCCGAATACCTCGAGCGCACGGTCCATACGAAATACGACCCGGAGCACGAGATCGTCGTGACCGTCGGCGGCTCCGAGGCCATTGACATTGCCATCCGCGGCGTGATCGATCCCGGGGACGAGGTGCTGGTCGTGGAGCCCGCCTTCGTCTGTTATGCCCCCATCGTAGAGATGGCCTGCGGCGTTCCTGTGCCGATCGCCACACGGCCGGAGAACCATTTCAAGCTCCGGCCCGAGGAGCTGCGTGAGAAGATCACCGACAAGACCAAGCTCCTCATCCTGCCCTACCCGAACAATCCCACCGGTGCCATCATGACCCGGGAGGACCTCGAGGCCATTGCCGAGGTGCTGCGCGGGACCAACATCCTTGTGCTCTCCGATGAGATCTACTGCGAGATGACCTACGGGCGCAAGCACTGCTCCATCGCCGAGATCGACGGGATGCAGGAGCGCACCATCCTGGTCAACGGCTTCTCGAAATCCTATGCCATGACCGGCTGGCGTCTGGGATATGTCTGCGCCCCCGCCCCCATTACTCAGCAGCTTGTGAAGATCCACCAGTACATCATCATGAGCTCCCCGACGGTGAGCCAGTATGCCGCCATCGTGGCCCTGAAGGAATGCGATGAGGACGTGCAGCACATGATCCGGGAGTACAACCTGCGCCGCCGGTACCTCGTGGAGGCCTTCAACCGCATCGGCATGACCTGCTTCGATCCGGAGGGTGCCTTCTATGTGTTCCCGTCCATCCAGTGTACGGGGATGTCCAGCGAGGAGTTCTGCGAAAAGCTCCTGGAGGAGGAGAAGGTCGCCGTTGTGCCGGGCAATGCCTTCGGCGAGAGCGGCGAGGGCTTCGTGCGCGTCTCCTATGCGTATTCTCTCAAGCATCTGATGACCGCCGTGGAGCGGATCACGGCGTTCCTTGAACGACACCGCCAGTGAGGTACTACCATGAAACAGATGCATCTTCTGTGTGCGGCCAAGGTCAATCTGTCCCAGGATGTGACGGGCAGACGGCCGGACGGCTACCACACACTCGACAGCATTTTTCAGACGATCTCCGTATATGATAAATTAAGCGTGTCCGTGCAGGAGGGGGAGGGTATCTCCCTGACCTGCAACCTGCCGTACATCCCGTGCGATGAGAGAAATCTTGCGTACCGTGCGGCAAGCGCCCTGCTCGAACGGGCAGGGCTGCAGCGCCGGGTGGAGATCCGGCTGCAAAAGCGCATCCCCTCCGGTGCCGGCATGGGCGGCGGCAGTGCGGATGCGGCAGGCGTGCTCTTTGCGCTCAACCGGCTGCTGCGCTGTCAGCTCCCGGACGAGGAGCTCCGGGCGATCGGCCTGACGCTCGGTGCGGATGTGCCGTTCCTCCTCCTGGGCGGGACGGCCCGTGCGCAGGGCGTGGGGGAGCTCCTGACCCCGCTGCGGCCCCTGCCGGAGCTGCCCATGGTGATCGTCAAGGGGCGGCAGAGCATTTCCACCCCGAAGGCCTATGCTGCCATTGATGCACTCTCTGCCCCCGCGCATCCGGATACGAAGGCCATGCTCGAGAGCGTGGAGAGCCGGGATATCGGCCTTTTGTGCCGGAGCTGCGGCAATCTCTTTGAAGCGGTCGCCGACTGCCGGGATGTCACCCTTGCCAAGGAGGCACTCACCCGGGAGGGCGCACGGTGCGCCGTCATGACCGGCAGCGGCTCGGCGGTGTTCGGCATCTTCCCGACACACAGCGCGGCAAGGAGTGCCTGCACAAGGCTGCGGGAGGAATTCCCGTTTGCGTACTATTGCAGGAGCGTCAAGGACAGCTTTGTCGTGCTCAGAAAGCAGGCAGAGCGATGAAGGCGCTCGTGCGTGCGCTCGTGTGCAGCGCAGCGCTCCTTGTGCCGGCAGCACCGGTGCGGGCAAGCGCACTGCACAGCGGGGAGCGCGTCGATGACCGCACCGGCGTTGTGATGACGGCCGGCACGGAGGGGACACCGGAGGAGGACGCTGTCCTGCCCGGGCAGTTTGATCTGCGCACGAAGGGACTTGTCAGCAGTGTGAAGAACCAGGGGAGCTACGGCACCTGCTGGACCTTCTCGGCTTTCGGCTCGCTCGAGAGCACCCTGCTCCCGCGCACACCGGACGTCGATCTCTCCGAGAGTGCGCTTGCCTACTATGCCTATTCCGGGCAGTTCGGCTTCCCTGCGGGGGAGGCGGAGAGCACGGCGGACATTCTCAAAAAGGGCGGGAACTACTACATCACTTCCCCCATGCTGACCTCGTGGACGGGGCCTGTGGCGGAGTCGGAATACCCCTACGGCGACCTGACCGCACTCGATCCCGCACTGCCGGCCGATTCCCTCCGGGAGCGTGCGCTCTGGCATGTGACTGATGCGGTGCTGCTCGACTACGACCCGTCCGCCGATGCATTTGAAAGCGAGCTTGAAGCGGCCAAGATGCTTGTCTACGAGGGCCATGCCCTGTCGGCATGCTATCTCAACAACACCGCCAATTACCGGAACAACACCTATTTCCGCGGCGATCAGCCGAACCAGTCGGGGAACTACCACGGTGTGACCGTGGTCGGCTGGGACGACAGCATCCCGGCCTCCGCCTTCAGGACCGATCCCGGACGGGACGGCGCATGGCTCGTCAAGAACAGCTGGGGCATGAACTGGGGGGACCACGGGTATTTCTGGCTGTCCTATGCCGAGCCGAGCATCGTGGAGCTGTACCATCTGACCGGGCAGCCCGTGCAGCGGCACGACGACCAGTACCGGTATGACGACTACGGGATGTGGATGGGCGTCTCCGTCGAGGAGGAGGATACCGCCGCAAGGATGGCCAATGTCTTCACCGCCCGCGAGGATACGGTCCTGACCGACGTGATGTTCTGCACGGCCATGACCGGGGACCGATGCACGATCGATGTGTACCGCGCTCCCGAGGAGGGCGTTCCCGACAGCGGCGAGCTTGCCTCGTCCCAAACAGGAAAGCGCCTCATGACCGGGTACCATACGGTCGCGCTGGACACACCCGTTGTGCTGCATGAGGGCGAGCGCTTTTCGATCGTAGTCACCATGTCCGGGCGTGCCGGGCAGCACATCGCCTGTGAATGCGAGTCCCGCGTGGAAACGACCGGCTCCAATGGCCGCACACAGGTCAGCGCCACCATGCTCACGGCCGAGTGCATCCGGCGGGATTTCCGCGAGGGCGAGAGCTACTACGGCCTGCCGGGGGAGGAATGGTTCGACATGTACCTGGAGGACCCGCTCGACGAGACCTATACCGACGAGGACGGAAATGAGGTCCATGCGTATGCCTTCTTTGGCAATGTCTGTGTCCGGGGACTGACGAAGGCGGCCGATGCCGTCCTGTTTTCGGACTACAGCGCGGCGCTCCCCCTGGGAACGTCCGTCACCCTGACCTCCCCGACGGGTGCCCCCATCCTGTACCGCATCGACGGCGGGGAGGAGCAGCTGTATACCGCCCCCATCGAAATGACCGGGGAGATGGAGATCGCCGCCCGCACGGGGGATGCCGTCTTTACGCAGCATTATGCCGTGCAGGAGGCGGCCCTGTCGAGCCTTGCCTGCTACGCCGGGACTCAGGGCGTCTATGCGGACTTTGAGCGGACAGCGCCCGGGGCGTATGCCGCCTATTGCAGCCTGGAGGGGGATACGCTCGAGCTGCTCGCGGGCAGCACGGGCGAGCTCACCTGCGCGGGGGAGGATCTGCCCTCGGGCGTGCTCACACAGGTACCGTGGGGAGAGACGCTCCGGCTGACAGCCGCACAGGAGGGGATGCGCTCCGTGACCTATACGCTCTATCCGGGTACCGGCAAGGGCGATGTGGATCTGAACGGCAGGGTCAATGCCGTGGATGCGTCGCTGATCCTGCGGTACGCCGCCCGGAAGGGTGCGAAAGCCCTGGGCAGTCAGGTCCCGGGGGAGGCATGGCTCGGACGTGCGGATTACAACAGCGACGGCAATGTCAATGCCAATGATGCCAGTGCCGTGCTGGTCTATGCCGCCAGATTCGGTGCGGGACTCGAAGCCCGTGCAAAATAGTAGGAGAAGGAGGATCTCAGAGGATCTATGATAAGCAATCTGTTGGCCGGGACATTGCAGCCCGGCATGGAGCTTTTGCTGTATGCAGCCGTCACATTTGTGCTGACATTGTGCGCCCTTGTGATCGGCAGGCGTTTCCTGCCCAAGGACCAGGGACGGGAATTTGCCGTGAACGGTGCCAAGTCCAGGGGCAAGGCACGGGGTGCCGGCCTCATCCTGATGCTCGCGCTGACGATCAGCGGTGTGCTGTTCGTGCCGGTGTCGGCGGAGTACATGATCTATTATGCCGCCATTCTGCTGGAGATGCTCTCGGGGTATCTGGATGATGCCTCCGAAAAGCCGTGGGGCGAGCTGCTCAAGGGCGTGATCGACCTGGTGATCGCCGTGGGCGTTTCCGTGACGGTGTATCTCTACCACGGCAGTACCCTGACACTGGGCCTGACGGGTGCTGTACTGACACTGCCGGGCTGGCTGTACATCCTGCTGGGCGTGATCCTGATCTGGGCGAGCATCAACGTGACCAACTGCGCCGACGGCGTGGACGGTCTGTGTACGAGCCTGTCGATGGTGACGCTTTGCTCGGTCGGGGCCCTGCTGTACCTGATGCCGCAGGACGGCAGCATGGCGGGGCGGCTGGTGTTCCTGACGCTCTTTGTGCTCATCGCGTATCTGTGGTTCAACTGCTCCCCGAGCAGTATGCTGATGGGGGATGCGGGGTCGCGTGCGCTCGGGCTCCTGCTGGCGCTGGCGTTCATGCTCACGGGCGACCCCATCCTGTACATCCCGTGTGCGCTCGTGCTGATCCTGGACGGCGGTCTGGGGCTCCTGAAGCTCACGGTGCTGCGGGTCACGAAGTCCAAGACCTTCATGAAGAACATCCGCACGCCCCTGCATGACCATGCCCGCAAGAACAAGGGCTGGAGCGACACACAGGTGGTCACAAGGTTCACCCTGCTGCAGCTCCTGGTCTCTGCCGCGGCGGTGCTGCTGTGCTTTCATACATAACAAAAAGCCCTGCATCCGCAGGGCTTTTATCATGCATGCTCGGGGAATTCCGAGGGTATGGCATAGTACCGGTACACCCGCCATGCCAGATAGCACAGGCCTGCCGTGAACAGGCATTGCAGGGCCATTTCCGAAAATACGCCGATGATGCCGCCAAGCAGCAGGGCGCCGAGCACATCCGCCAGCGTGTGCAGTCCCACCGCCGCCCACAGGAGCCGCCTGTTCCCGGCAGCATGCACGGCGGCAAATACCAGCACGGACAGGGCAGCGGAAAAGAAGATCCCCTCTGCAAAACTCAGGGTGCTGAGGATGCAGTCCCAGAGATCACAGTCGAAGTAGTGGGTGGTGAGGATGCATTCTGCCGAGATATGGCCGATCCCGTAGGTGACGGCATCCCGCCAGCGGTCATGGTTCGGGATCGCCTTGCTGAACACAAAATACCGCCCTGCCTCCTCAAAGAGCCCCGAGAGGAGCGCCGAGAGCAGATAGAAGAGCCACGGGACCTCCCGCACGCTGTCACTGAGCACGAACACCCGCGCCAGCGCCCGCATCCAGGAAATGAGCATGTAGGCGACAAAGCCCACACACAGCGGCCAGAGCCCCGCCCCCGTCTTTTTGTGCCAGAGGACCCATGCCGCAGCGGGCAGACCGCACGTCAGCACGGCCATCAGCAGTGTGTACATATGCCCCCCTCCCTTCCTTTACAGTATAGCACATCCGGCAGGGGATTGCAAGGGAGGGGGAGAAAGCGGGGGCTTCGCCCCCCCCAGCAGGGGCGTGCTGCCCCTGCACTCTGCATAATCTCCCCGATTTGTCCACTCCCGGCTTTGTTTTCTCCTAAACGATCCGTTTTCTCCTAAAGCCTTTCTGTTTTTAGGAGAAAGAATGTTCCGCATTTTCCGGCGCCGCCCGGTCCAGCCCCGTGATCGCATCCGCCAGCGCACGGAACACGGGGGCGGCGGCATCGTTCCCGTAGCCGGCATCCTCACAGAGTACCGTCACGGCATACCGCGGCGCATCGAGCGGGAAATACCCCGTGATCCAGCCGTGGCAGTATTCCGTCCCGTCCGCATCGAACCGCCCCGTCTGTGCCGTGGAGGTCTTGGCCGCTGCAAAGACCGTCTCCGGTACCGCCTTGGAGGAAGGATTCTCGTTGATGGCGGCGATCATCATGTCCTGGAGATAGTACGCCGCCTTCCGGTCACAGACATGGGCGAACATGGGCGGCTTTTCATCCTCCACCGTCACCCCGTCCTGCGTATAGCCGCGGATGAGCCGTGCAAGCGGCATCTCCCCGTTCCCCGCGATGCCGCAGGTCATCTGCGTGACCTGCAGGGGGGTGGCCGTGAGCAGACCCTGCCCGAAGCAGAAATTGGCCATCTCCGCGGCATGCCCGAGGTCCCGCTCCCGGGGGAGGGTGCCGCTCGTCCCGGCGATGCTGCCCGAGAGGACGATCTGCGTCCCGAAGCCGAAGCGCTGCACGGTCTCGCGCATCTGCATGGGATCGAGCCGGCAGCTCAGCTCGATAAAATAGGTGTTGCACGAATCGATCATCGCCTGCTTCATGTCCACGACCCCGTGGCCGGTCAGCTTGTGACAGTGAAAGCGCTGCCCGGAGATCTCCGTGCTCCCCGTGCATTCGGTCACAAAATCCGTCTCCGCCTGCTCGTAGGCGGCCGCGCAGGTCATGAGCTTGAAGATGGAGCCGACGCTGTAGGCGCACAGACCGCGGTTGATGAGGGGGCTGTCCGGATCCTCGAGTGCCTCCCCGAGATGCTGCGGATCGTAGGCTGGAAAGCTTGCCATGGCAAGGAGGTCCCCGTTTGTCACGTCCATGACCACGACCGCGCCCTTCCCGATGGGCTGCGCCTCGCACAGCGCCTGGATGCGGGCATCGAGCGTGGTGACAAGTCCGGGATCGCTGTACTGTGCCGGACGGATGACCGGCGTCTCCCCGTGCAGGATGTTCCCGAGGGCATCGACCGTGTAGGTGATGCTTGCCGTATCGTGCCGCCCCCGCAGCAGATTGTCATAGTCCGCCTCAAGGCCCGTCACGCCCTCCCCCTCCCGGACATAGCCGAGAAGATGCTGTGCCGGGACCGCCCCATCCGTATGCTCGGGCAGGGAAAAGACAGTGATGTCCGCGCAGCCAAGGTCCGCGGTGTCCACACCGACGACAAAGGGCCGTCCGTCCCGGAGTGAGCGCACATAGGGGGTGAGCTCCGTGAGGTGTCCCCGGAGTGCCTGCATGGCCTGCGGTGTGGGATCGACCGCGGCGCGGTACACCGTCCCCCCGCCCGTGAGCGCCCGCAGGTCCCGGTCATAGATGGCCCCCTGTGCCGTCCCCGCGTGCAGTGTCAGCTGCTGCTGCCGGAGGGCGGTCTGTGCAAGAGCCGCGCCCTGCTGCATCTGCATCCCGATGTGGACGGTGAGCAGGGTAAAGCCCAAGATCAGCACGCCCCCCGCGGCCTTCAGACGATGCTCCATGATGATGCCTCCTTCTTGTGCAGGGAGCCCAAAAAACATCCCATACACGCTGCATTTGCAGAGAGTATGGGATGCTTGGACCGGATCTATGCATCCGCCCCGGAGAGGGCGGCGGCGAGGAGCGCGGCAGCGTCCTTCCCGTAGAGCTCGCACCAGGCGTAGAGCTCGCCGAGCGTGAGCGTTTCCGGATGCTTGAAACGCCGTCGGGCGGTGCGTGCGGAGATGCCGAGCTTTTCAGCGATCTCCTCGAAATCCCGGTGCTCTGTTTCCCGCCAGACGATCAGCTGCAGGCGGATGGCATCGAGAAAACGGTCATAGGCTTGCATGTGTTCGATTTGCATGGGAAACCTCCTATCCTTCGAGAATGACGGTAAAGGGACCGTCATTGCAGAGCGTGACCTGCATGTCCGCGCCGAAGATGCCGCTCTCCACGCGGCTCACCTGCGCACGCAGGACGTCGAGAAACTGCTCATAGAGCGCCTTGGCAAGCGCGGGCGGCGCTGCATGGGAAAAGCCGGGACGGTTCTTTTTGCAGTCGGCATAGAGGGTGAACTGGGAGATGACCAGCACCTGCCCGTCCACATCGTGCAGATTGAGATTCGTCTTACCGTTTTCATCGGAGAAAATGCGCAGCCGCACGAGCTTGTCCGCGAGGCGCTGTGTGATCTCCGGCGTATCCTCCTGCCCCACACCGAGCAGGACAAGGTACCCCTTCCCGATGCTGCCGACGGTTTCTCCCTCCACGCTGACACTTGCCTGCGTCACCCGCTGGACCACGAGCTTCATGATGATCGCCTCCTTCTTAGTCTATTATCTCTATTATATCGTATTTTCTCTGTAATTGCAACCCCCTGCGGGCAGATTCTCTTGCAATTTTCAGGGCTTTGTGCTATAATAGCAGCAGAGCAAAAACTGCACAGGCATCTGACCCGTGCAGGGCTCTCGATCACCTATCAGCTTGCCGATGCCGACCTGAACGGCGACGGCGTTGTAACCGTACCGGATCCGGCGCTGCTCAAACAGCGCCTGACCGCATCACAGGAAAGGAAGGAACGATCATGCCCCATATCACACTGAAAATGCTCAAAGGCAGAACGGACGAGCAGAAGGCGCTTGCTGCGGAAAAGCTGTCCGCCGCCCTTGTGGAGGCCATCGGCTGCACGCCGTCCCACATCTCGGTCTCCGTGGAGGATTTCACACCCGAGGAATGGCAGGAGCAGTACCGGGTGGAGGTCACCGAGAATGCGCATCTTGTGAAAACACCCGACTACGACCCGAAGGAGCTGCTGAAATGAGCGTGATCTTAGCCTCCGGCTCCCCGAGGCGCAAGGAGCTTTTGCACATGGTCACGGAGGATTTTATCGTGCATCCGGTGGATGCCGACGAAACGCTCCCGCAGGGGATGCCCGTGGAAATGGCCGCCGCCTACCTTGCCGACCGCAAGGCCAGTGCCTGCGCTGCCATCTTCCCGGATACGGTGGTCATCGGCTGCGACACGATGGTGGTGCTCGAGGATACCATCATGGGAAAGCCAAAGGACCGGGAGGATGCCTACAGGATGCTGCGGGCGCTCTCCGGGGAGACCCACACGGTCATGACCGGCGTGTCCCTGTACCTGGGCCGGCAGACGACGGTGTTCACGAGCGAAACGCAGGTGACCTTCTATCCGCTCTCGGATGCGGAAATTGAAGCCTACCTTGACACCGGCGAGCCGTTTGATAAGGCAGGCGCCTACGGCATCCAGGGGAAGGGCGCACTCCTCGTGCAGCGCATCGAGGGGGATTATTTCAATGTGGTGGGCCTCCCCGTGGCAGCGCTCTCCCGGCAGCTGGCGGCATTTGAGAAGGCCGTCAAGCGGCCGAAGGTGCATTTCAGACCGGACGGGCTTTCGGGGAAGGGATGAGCACCCGCTGCATTCCATAAATTGTAAGATTTTCTAACAAATTCCGGGCGGATGATTGACAATCCGTCCGGAATTTGTTATACTATTCTTATGCAGATGTATAAGCTGTATGATGAAAAATGTAGGAGGAATGATACATGAAACACAGATTAGCCGCCGCTGCAACGGCGCTTATGCTGATGATGGGGACAGTCCCGGTGCTGCCCGTGCAGACGGTGCTGACGGCACAGGCGGAGGAGATTGCTTCCGGGCACTGTGCTAACAACCTGACATGGGTTCTGAAGAACGGCACGCTTACGATTTCCGGAGAGGGAATGCTGAAATCATCAAACTGGGAGGATCATCGTGAGCAGATCAAGTCTGTCGTAATTGAGGAGGGAGTAACGGCTATAAGCTACGGGATCTTTGAAGATCATACATCTTTGACATCTGTTTCACTTCCAAAAAGCCTGTCCAGGGTACACAGCGCAGCGTTTGTAGGCTGTACCAGCTTGAAGGAGATCAAGGTCGATCCCGAAAACACTTGGCTTAAAGCCGTGGATGGTGTGCTGTACGGTTATGTACTCAAAGAAACATACGGATATGCGTATACTTCAAAAAATCAGTCGACCGATATGTGCTTGACTTCTTATCCTCCAGGGAAAAGTGGCACCTGCAGCGTTCAGGAGGGAACGGTACTTATAGACGATGAATCTTTTAAGGACTGTACCGGACTGGAGAATGTGACGATCCCCGGTTCTGTTAAGGAGATCGCCGGGGGTGCATTCTGGGGCTGTACAAATCTTCGCTCTATCAGTATTCCTGACAATGTTACGACCATAGGTCAAGCTGCATTTCTTAATTGCAGCTCCCTGACATCTATTAGGCTGCCCAAGGACTTAGAAACCATTGAGTCCAGTACTTGTCACGGATGCAGCAGTCTGCGCTCCATCACCATTCCGGACAGTGTCACGTCGATCGGCAAATTCGCTTTTATGGACTGCACATCTCTGACATCCGTTGACCTGCCGGAGAGCCTGACAACGATCGGAAACTATGCATTTGAGGAATGCAAAAGTCTGCGCTCCGTCACCATTCCGGACAGTGTGGAGAGTATAGGCTATTCTGCTTTTGCAGACTGTTCTTCACTCACATCTGTTAAGATCGGTAGTGGCCTGACAGAAATAGGGGAGAACACATTTAGCTCATGCCCATTATTGGAAAATATTGATCTGGGGCCAAATGTTTCCCTGATTGATAAACAAGCATTTGCATGCTGCAAGTCTCTGACCTCACTGACGTTCCCGGATAGTTTAGAAACGATCGGAAATCGCGCATTTTCGTCATGTACCGGTCTGAAAAATGTTCGTTTTGGCAACGGATTGACCACTATTGGCGAGAGGGCTTTTGGTGAATGCTGGCAGCTTCATATCGTGCTTTTTGGAAGCCAACTCGAAAGTATTGGTCAGGATGCATTCAGCGGCTGTGACCAGAGCGCATATGGCATTACAGAAACATGGGAAGATGAAAACGGCGATGTGCATACCGAAGAATATTACACGCTCAGTAATAACTATGGCTATGTGCGGATGCCGGCCAGCATGAAAAGCCTCGACAGCGGCGCATTTGGTGAGAGCGGCTATGCTTCGATCGTCATAGAAAGCATGGACTGCGAATTCTATGACAGTGGAAATACCATCGGCAGGATCGAATATATATGGGATGAAGATACGGATACGTTCCTTGAATCTTACACCTTTGACGGCACCCTCTTCGGCCATACCGGTTCTACGGCGCAGTCCTATGCAGAAACATACGGCTTTGACTTTATCTCGCTTGACGATCTTGCGAAGGCCGGTGAGGGCGATCTCAACGGCGACGGCAGTGTTTCCGTGCTCGATGCCGTGCGCATGCAAAGGAGCCTTGTCCGCACAGCCTACCTGATACCCGAACAGAGGGCGCTGGCTGATCTGAACGGCGACGGCACCGTCAATGTCCTCGACCTCACCCTCCTCAAACAGCACCTTCTTACCCAACACTGAAAACGCATAAAATTCCGGACGGATAATTGACAATCCGTCCGGAATTTGTTATACTGATGTTAAGCAGACGTATGTGCTGTATGATGAAAATGCAGGAGGAATGATACATGAAACACAGATTAGCCGCCGCTGCAACGGCGCTTACACTGCTGACGGGCACCGCCCCGGCACTGCCGGTGCAGACGGTGCTGACGGCACAGGCGGAGGAAGCACTGTCGGGAACATGCGGCGGACATGCCGTATGGACGCTTGAAAACGGAACGCTGACGGTCAGCGGCACGGGAGATATTGTGTGCCGTGGCTGGATTTTGGAGGAAGAGGGACCGGAGGGCTGGAACGGCCACCGGGGCGAGATCGAACGGGTCATCATAGAAGACGGCATCACGGGGATCGGCAGCACTGCATTTGCATGGTGCAATAGCCTGACCTCTGTGTCCCTGCCGGACAGCGTGACCTATATCTCGTCAGAGGCTTTTGTTGATTGCTCTTCGCTGACGCAGATCTCCATTCCCGGATCGGTCAGGTCGATCGGCTGGTCGGCTTTTGGCGGATGCACGGCACTCACCTCTGTGACGATGGGGGACAGTGTGGAGAGCATCGACAGTATAGCGTTTGACGGCTGTACATCCCTGACGGATGTCACACTGTCCGGGAACATCACAAGCTTTGGCAGCAATGTGTTCCGCGATACGCCGTGGCTCGCAGCCCGGAAGGAGGAGACTGCGATGCTGATCGTCAACGGTGTCCTGATCGACGGCTCCCAGTGCAGCGGAGATGTTGTAATTCCGGATACCGTCCGGATCATTGCAGACGATGCCTTCATGTACAGCAGTATGGATACCCTGACGATCCCGGAAGGCATCACCTCCATAGGCTCCATGACATTTGCAAGGTGCGGCTATCTGAAATCTGTTAAGCTGCCGGAGAGCCTGACGAGCATCGGGCCCAGTGCGTTTGAAGATGACAGTGCGCTCACGGAGATCACCATTCCCGGCGGTGTGACGGAGATCGAAGGCTATGCGTTCTGTAGGTGCTCCGCGCTTGAAGCCGTGACGATCCCGGCGAGCGTGCAGGAGATCGGAACCTATGCATTTATGGATACCCCGTGGCTCGAGGCAAGGCGGGAGGAGGATCCGTTTGTCATTGTCAACGATATCCTGATCGACGGCAGAGCGGTGAAGGGCGTTGCCGAGATCCCGGAGGGCGTGCGGATGATCGGGGCAAGTGCCTTCGGCTCAAACGGCGGCAGCAATACGGATCTGACGGGCGTGGTCATCCCTCCGAGCGTGACTGTGATCGGTGAAACTGCATTCGGAGGCTGTACCGGATTGACTGAGGTCGTGATCCCGGAAACGGTCACCTCGATGCAGGAATGGACGTTTCTGAACTGTGATGCGCTGACGGACATTACCATTCTGAATCCGAACTGTATGCTGCACAGGAACTCAGGTGCCTTTGGTTCCAATGCTGTGATCCACGGCAATTCCGCATCGACAGCGAGGATCTATGCCGAAGAGAACGGGTATGCCTTCAGACCAATTGATGATTTTGTGCTCTTTTACGGCGATTGCAGTCTGGACGGGACAGTCAGTGTGCTCGATGCTGTCGTGCTGCAAAAGCATCTGGTCAACGAAGCGCCCCTCACGGTGGTGCAGCTCCATTACGCCGACTTCAATTACGACGACAAGGTCAACATCCTTGACCTGGCCATCCTCAAACGGTTGCTCCTCAGCCAAAACTGAAAACTGCAAAAAATTCCGGGCAGGTGATTGACATTCTGCCCGGAATTTGCTATACTATAAGTGTATGTGCAGCAGCTGCCTGCTGCTGCAAATCTCAATACATATGGAGTGAAAAGCTATGGAATGGCGTGGACTCAACGATCTGCGTGAGCAGTATCTGTCCTTTTTTGAAAGCAAGAACCATACCAGAATGGCCTCCGCCTCCCTGATCCCGCAGGGTGACAAGAGCCTTCTGCTCATCAATTCGGGCATGGCACCGCTGAAGAAATTCTTCCTCGGTCAGGCCGTGCCGCCCAATGTGCGCGTGACCACCTGTCAGAAGTGCATCCGCACGCCCGATATCGAGAACGTCGGCAAGACCGCCCGTCACGGCACCTATTTCGAGATGCTCGGCAACTTCTCCTTCGGTGAGTATTTCAAGAAGGAAGCCATCGCCTGGGCGTGGGAGTTCCTGACACAGGTGCTGGAGATCCCCGCTGACCGCCTCTGGATCACCATCTATGAGAGCGATGACGAGGCCGAGGAGATCTGGGAAAAGAACATCGGCATCCCCCACGACCGGATCATCCGCCTGGGCAAGAAGGACAATTTCTGGGAGCACGGCTCCGGCCCCTGTGGCCCCTGCTCCGAGATCCATTTTGACCGCGGTGAGGCCTACGGTCCGTTCGAGAGCTTTGAACAAGCCAGCGACTGCGACCGTATCATCGAGATCTGGAACCTCGTGTTCAGCCAGTTCGATTCCGATGGGGAAGGCCACTATGCCGAGATGAAGAGCAAGAACATCGACACCGGCATGGGCCTGGAGCGACTTGCCTGCGTGATGCAGGGCGTGGACAACCTCTTTGAGGTCGATACCGTCCAGAATATCATGAAGCATATCTCCCGCATCGCCGATGTACACTATCACGAGAATGCCGATACGGATATTTCCCTGCGTGTCATCACCGACCACATCCGTTCCACCACCTTCATGGTCGGCGACGGCGTGCTCCCCTCCAATGAGGGCCGCGGCTATGTGCTGCGCCGCCTGCTCCGGCGTGCCGCCCGTCACGGCAGGATGATCGGCATCAAGGGGACCTTCCTCCATGAGGTCTGCGATACCGTCATCGACGAGAACAAGAACGCCTACCCCGAGCTCGAGGAGAAGCGCTCGTATATCAAGAAGATCATCAAGGTCGAGGAGGAGGCCTTCGCCAAGACCATCGACAGAGGTCTTGAGCTCCTTGGCGAGCTCATGGACAGTGCTGCCGACAAGACCCTCTCCGGTGAGGATGTGTTCCGGCTGGCCGATACCTACGGCTTCCCGTTCGACCTGACCGCCGAGATCGCATCCGAGCGCGGCTTTGCCGTGGATGAGGCAGGCTACCGCGCCCTCGTGCAGAAGCAGCGCGAGACCGCCAAGGCCGACCATGCCGCCAAGGCAAGCTCCTCGTGGGCGGACAATTCCGTCAAGCTCGATGCGCCCCGCACGGATTTCGTCGGCTATACGCAGTATGAGGCCGATGCAAAGCTCCTTGCCGTTATCCAGGGCGGTGCTGTTTCTGACAGCGTGCAGGAGGGGCAGGAGGCTGCCCTTGTGCTCGACACCACGCCCTTCTATGCCGAGAGCGGCGGCCAGGTGGCTGACCACGGTAAGATCCGCGCAGGGGAGAGCGTGTTCCGCGTGTCCGCTGTGACCAAGGATGAGGACGGGCATTATCTGCATTTCGGCAAGGCAGAGTCCGGCAGCTTTGCCACAGGCGATGCCGTGCATGCGAAGATCTGCAAGAAGTTCCGCGGCAATGTGATGCGCAACCATACCGCCGCCCATCTGCTGCAGGCCGCTCTGCGTCAGGTGCTCGGAGACCATGTACACCAGGCAGGACAGCTCGTCAATGAGAGGGCATGCCGCTTCGACTTCTCGCATTTCTCCGCGATGACCGCAGAGGAGCTTTCCAAGGTCGAGGCACAGGTCAACGAGTGGATCCTGGAGGCCATTCCGGTGGAGGTGCAGGAAATGCCCATCGAGGAGGCCAGGAAGCTTGGTGCCATGGCACTGTTCGGCGAGAAGTACGGCGATGTCGTCAGAGTCGTCCGGGCCGGGGAGTCCGTGGAATTCTGCGGCGGCACCCATGTGGCCAACACCGCCAATATCGGCCTGTTCCGCATCCTGTCGGAGAGCTCGGTGGCATCCGGTGTGCGCCGGATCGAGGCCGTGACCGGACAGGGTGTGCTCGAGCTCATCGCACAGCTGCAGGGGACCATTGACGAGAGCGCACGCGCCCTCAAGCTCGGCAATCCCGCCCAGCTTCCCGAGAAGTGTGCATCCCTCATGCAGCAGCTGCTGGATACCGAAAAGCAGGTCGAGTCCCTGCGCCAGAAGATGGCCGGCAGTGCGCTCGACGATGTGATGAAGAACGCACAGGAGGTCGGCGGCGTGCAGGTCGTGGCAGCCCCCGTGGAGGGTGCCGGTGCCGATCTGCTGCGCAAGATGGGCGACCAGATCAAGGGCAGTGATGCCCCCGTGATCGCCGTGCTCGCCGGCGTCGGCGGGGAGAAGGGCCAGCTGTACTGCGTGGCCACCAAGGCCGCGCTCGACAAGGGCGCCCATGCCGGAAAGATCGTCCAGAAGCTTGCCGCACTCACCGGCGGCAAGGGCGGCGGCAGACCCGATTCCGCGATGGCGGGCATCGGGGATATGACGAAGGTCGATGACGCACTCGCACAGCTCGGTGCCGTCGTATCCGAATTTATCAAGTAAGGGAGGAGCTTATCATGGAGCAGGATTGCCTGTTTTGTAAGATCATTGCCGGGGAGATCCCCTCGGCCAAGGTGTATGAGGATGATGCCGTATTTGCCTTCAAGGACATCTCCCCGATCGCACCGGTACACTATCTCTTTGTACCCAAGACCCATATCTGCTGTGCCAAGAAGATCACAGCGGACAATTCGCAGTATGTCGCCAAGATCTTCGAGGCTGCCGCCAAGGTCGCAGCCGATGAGGGTATCGACAGCTACCGGATCATCAACAACTGCGGCGAGGATGCCGGACAGAGCGTGATGCATCTGCATTTTCATCTGCTGGCCGGCCGTAAGATGGGCTGGGGCGAGCAGTCGCTCGGCTGATGCAGGGGGGATTGACATGGCAGAATTCTATGAAATGACAGTGGCAGGGCTTCCCCGGAAGCTCAAGAAATGCGCCGTGAATGACAAGCTCGATATCGCCGCGTTCATCATGTTCTCCGATGTGGAGGTCACGGTGGAGAGCGCAAAGCAGCTGCTTGCCAAGGTGCCGGAATTTGATGTGATCCTCACCGCCGAGAGCAAGGGCATCCCGCTTGCCTACGAAATGGCAAGGCAGAGCGGCAGGACCTATGTGGTCGCCAGGAAATCCGTCAAGCTCTATATGCAGGACGTGCTCTCGGTGGAGGTCAAGTCCATCACGACCGCCCAGCCCCAGGTGCTGCATCTGGACGGGGACAAGGCAGCGCTCCTTGCGGGGCAGCGCGTGCTCATCGTGGACGATGTCATCAGCACGGGCGAGTCCCTGCGTGCCCTCGAGGCGCTGGTCCGTGAAGCGGGCGGCACCGTGGCCGGAGAGGCCGCCGTGCTTGCCGAGGGGGATGCCGCCGAGCGGGAGGACATCGTGTTCCTCGATCCCCTGCCGCTGTTCTTCAAGGACTGACCGGGCAGGGTGAAGCGTCCGGCACTCTGGATGGGTCTTTCCTACATCCTCGGACTAACCATTGCCTGCATGGTGCCCTGGCAGCAGGGTGCCGCCGCAGTGGGACTGGCAGGCGCGGCAGCCCTGACGGCCGCCGGTCTGCGCCGGCGCCAATATCTACTGCTCAGCACGCTGTCAGTCCTGATAGCGTGCTGTGTCTGTTGGGGGACGCAGCACTTCTATGCGGATCCGCTGAAGGAACGTGCGGGCACGCAGATGACCGTCACGGGCTATGTCACCCGTATAAGAAGCTACACGGGCGGCTATGCCTCTTTGGAGATCACCGGCACGGACGAGAACGGGGTTCCTGTGCGCGTGCAGGTGACCGGCCCGGACGAGGGGCTTGCCTATGACGAGGGCGTGCGTGTGACGGGGATCCCTTCGGTGCCGCAGCGCACCTACCTCTTTGACAGCAGCGCCGATGCGGCCTCCCGGATGATCTTCCTGCGCTTTGACAGCACGGCGCACCTGACGCGCACGGGGCATTCCCTGCCCGGTGTGCGGCGGACGGTACAGAACTGGCGCTCGAGCATGTGCAAGCGTATGCGCCTGCGGATGGACGAGAACACGGCGGCCTTCCTGACCGGGATGCTCTTCGGCGACAAGTCGGGACTTGCGCAGGGCGACCGGGATGCGCTCTACCGAGCCGGCATCGGCCATGTGCTGGCGGTGTCGGGCCTGCATCTTGATTTCCTGGCGCTCCTGGTGAGCTTTGTGCTGCGAAGGCTCCGGGCGGGACGGTATACGGTGTTCGGTGTGAGCACGGCACTGTGCCTTGTGTTCATGCTTTGCACGGGACTGAGCGTCTCGGTGGCAAGGGCAGCGATCATGCTCCTGCTCTCGCAAAGCGCACGGCTGTTCTTCCGCCGGTCCGACCCGTTCAATTCCCTGGGCGTGGCCATGCTCGTGCTCGGGCTCGTCTGCCCGTTTGCAGTGTGCAGCGCCGCCTTCTGGCTCTCGTGCAGCGGTGCCTTCGGCATCGGCACGGCAGCGCGGGTCCTCACACAGCGTATGGAAACGGCCACCCTCCGGGGACGCGCCCTGCAGTACTGTGCGTCGCTGTGTACCGTCTCGCTGTGCGTGCTCCCGGCAAGTGCGCTGTATTTCCGGGAGATCTCGCTGATCTCCCCGCTCTCGAACCTCCTGTTCGTCCCCGTGTGCATGGCCGCGATGCTGCTCGGACTTGCCGCACTGTTCTTTGGCTGCTACGGCCCGGTGGGGGAAGCGCTTTTGCACGGCGCACAGCTCCTGTGCCGGGGCGTGCTGAAGGGAACGGGGCTCGTCACCGCCGTGCCGGGTACGCATATGGGCGTGGACGGGCGGCTCCTGCCGGGACTGCTCCTTCTGGGCGCTGCGTTTGGCGTACTCGTCTGGGCGCTGTGGCGTGATCCCCGGCTGACGGGGTATGCCATGGGCTTTGCGGTGTGCCTCTGCTTTGCCGTGTGCGGTGTCGAGCGCATGCTGCGCCCGCCGTCGCTGCGGGTGGCCGTCCTTGGCGGGGACTATGACTGCGTACTGGCCGTGTGCAGCGGACAGGATGCCGTGCTCGTCGATCTGACGGGGTACGCCCCGGGCGTGTCGTATGCGGATGCCTACCTTGCACAGCAGAGCGTCCGGCAGCTCGACGGGATCGTCCTGTACCGCCCGAGGGAGGCGGGACTTGCGCAGTATGCGGCGCTTCTGGAGGATCTCCCACCGGCGCATGTGTGGAGCATGCAGTCCCCGCCCCGCGAAACGCTCCTGGGCGTTCCGGTGGAGGAGGTGGGGACGCTCACCCTCGGAGAAGGGGCGGTGCGCCTTGCGGCCGCGCCGGACGGCGTACACATTCTCTGCGGTGCGTGCGATGTCTTTTGTACAAAACAGACGCTGCAATTGTCCGGCACGCAGACACTTTCGCTTTCGGAAACTGGAAACGGCCTGGAGCTCACGCTCCGGGAGAACGGCACATGCCGGGTAAGGAGGATCTATGGCGACACTTGATGGCAAGGGCCTGCAGGAGCAGCTGCGGCAGAAGAGGCTCTCGAATCTGTACTACTGCTTCGGCAGCGATACCCTGGCTGTGGAGAACTGCGTGCGCCGCATCATCAAGGCTGCCGGCGGGAGCGCGACGCGCATTGACGGTACGCAGCCCGATCTTGACGCACTCTCCGATGAGGTGCAGCTGTGCCCGATGCTGACCGATTACAACTGCATCCACATCCATGACTGCAATATGGAGACGCTCCGGGAGCCGCAGCGCAAGGCGATGCTCGCACTTCTGGAGGAGGTCGGGCCGCAGACGGTGCTGATCTTCGATGTGACGGGCTTTGACATCTACGGCGGCAAAACGGGCAGGAACAAGAAGCCCACGGCCAGGAACAAGACCCTCATCGACCGCATCGGCAAGACCGGGACGCTCGTGGTGTGCGAGCCCAAAAGCCTCTCGCAGCTGGCGACCGAGATCACGGCGCTTGCCCGCAAAAACGGGTGTACCATGGAGCGTCCGGCGGCGCAGGCACTGGCCCAGCAGTGCGGCTGTCAGAGCCTTGCCATCCGGCAGGAGATGGGCAAGCTCTGTGCCTATGCCGACGGCGGGGAGATCACCGAGCAGATGGTGCTCGAGATGGTCACGCCCCAGCTCGAGACGACCGTCTATGCCCTCACGGGCGCCGTGCTGCGCTACCGGGCCGGGGAGGCGATGCATGCCGTGGATGAGCTTCTGGCGATGCAGGTGGAGATGCCCTATCTCATGGCCACGCTTGCCGGGACGATGATCGATCTGCAAAGAGCGGCGGCCGCCCGGCGCACGGGACGGTCGGCACAGCAGATGACGGAGGACTTCTCCTACCGGTTCGGCTTTGCTGTGGAGCGTGCCTTCCGGGACAGCATGGGGGAGACGCCGGAGCATATCACCCGCTGCCTACAGCTTCTGTGCCGTGCCGAAAAGCAGCTGCATTCCGGTGCGGTGGACGAGCGGGTACTGTTTGAAAGGACCATTGTGGAGATGCTGCGGCGTTGACTGCCGCCGGGAAGGAGGTACGGATGCTGCGGATCAGACAGGCCATCATCGTGGAAGGCAAATATGACAAGATCAAGCTCGGGTCCCTCGTGCAGGCGGTCATCATCCCCACGCACGGGTTCCGGGTCTTTGCGGATGAGGAGCTGCTCGGGCTCATCCGGTACTATGCAAAAACAACGGGCATCCTGATCCTGACGGATTCGGACCGGGCGGGCTTTCGCATCCGCAGCTACCTCAAGGGGGCGGTCTCCGAGGGGGAGGTGCGGCACATCTACATTCCCGACGTGTTCGGGAAGGAGCGGCGCAAGGAAAAGCCCTCCGCCGAGGGCAAGCTCGGTGTGGAGGGGATGGATCCGCAGGTCCTCCTCGAGGCCTTCCGGCGGGCGGGCGTGCTCACAGAGGAGGTCCCCGCGGGGGAGCCCATCACCAAGGCGGATCTGTACATGACGGGCCTGAGCGGACGACAGAGCAGTGCCGAGAACCGGCGGGCGCTGCAAAGGGAGCTCGGACTGCCGTCCCTGATGTCGGCAGCGGCTCTCTTAGAGGTGCTCAATTCGATGATGAACAGGGAGGAATTCCTGCAAAGGATGGAATCCCGGAAAGCAGAGGCGTGATCCATGCCATTGTCCTCACTGACATTTACGGTCCTGACCCTGCCCGTGCTGCTGCTGCTCTACTACTGCATCCCCGAGAAGGGCAAGCAGTGGTACCTGCTGGCCGGGAGCCTTGTGATCTACGGATGGGGGAGCCCCGTGCGGGTGCTCTATCCTGCCGCCTTCCTCTTCTTTGACTTCGGGGTGGGGCTGCTGCTCGAGCGCCATGCACGGAAACGGACGCTCTGTACCGTCCTGCTCGCGCTCTCCGCCGTCACCCAGACGGCGGCGATGGCCCTCATCCGCTATGCCGCGTTCCTCAACGGCAGGACCTTCTTTCCCTTCGGCATTGCCGTCTACTCCCTGCAGGGACTGGCCTACCTCATCGGCGTGTACCGCAAGCGCCACCCGGCCGCCGTGCGGATTCAGGATCTGGCGCTGTACCTGTTTCTGTTCCCCGTGCTGTACGCGGGACCGCTGATGAATTATGTGGAATTCTCCGAGCAGCTCGGGAAGCGCCGCACCAACATCATCGGCCTGAGCGAGGGACTTGGGATCTTTATCCGCGGTCTTGCCGAAAAGGTCATCCTGGCCGATACCTTTGGCTTCCTCTTCCGGGAGCTGCGGCAGACGCCGACCGGCAGCATGAGCATGCTCACGGCATGGCTGACGACCATCGCCTTTTCGCTGTACCTGTACTTCGAGCTCATGGGCTACGCGGAAATGGCAAGGGGGATCGGCAAATGCTTCGGCTTTGAGCTGCCCCGGAATTTCAGCCATCCCTTCTTCTGTCCCGGCATCACCGCCTTCATGCAGAGCTGGAACATCACCGTGCTGCTCTGGTTCCAGACCAATTTCCGGCACTTCCTCCTTGGCGGTGCCCAGAAGAAATGGCAGAGCTATGCCGGACAAGTGCTCACCTGGGTGCTCATCGGCGCATGGTACGGGATGCGCCTGCAATTTCTGCTGTGGGGCCTGTGCATCGGACTGCTTCTGGTGTTCGAGCAGACCGTGCTTGAGCGCTACATCCGCAGGCACTATATTTTCGGTGTGCTCTATGCCCTCATCACCGTGCAGTTCTCGTGGGTGCTCTTCTATACGGGGAGCCTCGGGGAGGCGGGGCAGTACTGGCGTGCCATGCTCGGCTTCGGCGCAGGTCTTGCCGACCGCAGCGGCATCTACTTCCTGACCTCCTATGCGGCCATCCTGCTGCTGGGCCTGTATACGGCAACGGATCTGTTCCGCAACATCACCGAGCGTCTGGCGACCACCAGGGTCGGCCAGGGCATGCAGATCCTGACACCCGTGATCCATGCGGGGCTCCTGATCTTCTGCCTGGGCTCGATGCTCTATACCGACCGCGAGCCGATGCTCTGGCTGCTGTTGTGAGAGGGGGAGACCATGAAACATTTTGTACACCATGCCATGCTCATTGTCGTGGGAGCGGTCTGGATCGCCGTGATCGCCGCGAGTATGCACGATCTGTCCCCGTATTTCCCGAAGCCGACCGCTGCCACGCTGGCAAGCGGCGCCTGGACGCAGCAGCTCGAGAGCACGCTCCGGGAGCATATGGGCTTTCGGGACAGCCTGTTCCGGCTCAAAAGCAGAACGGACCTGTTCGTGGGGGAAAAGATGGTGCAGGGGGTGTATGTCACCTCCGACAAGCTCCTCGAGAAGCAAAGTGAGCCCGCAGCGGATGCCAAGGTCCTGGCCGAGCCCGTCAATACCTTCTATGGGGCCAATGCGCTCCCGACGTACCTTGTGCTCATCCCCTCGGCGGCGGAGATCTATGAGAGCGACCTGCCCGCCAATGCGGTGAGCGCCGACCAGGAGTCCCTCATCCGCGGTGTCTATGACAGTGCGGTGTCGGGCATCCGCTGCGTGGATGCGCGGGGCGTGCTCTCCTCCCGGAAGGACAGCTACATCTATTACCGCACGGATACCCACTGCACCGGCTATGCGGGGTATTATCTCTACCAGGCAGCCATCCAGAAGATGGGCTTCACCCCCATCCCGTACAATCGCTTTGTCATCACCCACCTGACCACGGAGTTCCGCGGGGATCTGTACCGCCGCACGCTTTGCGATACGGTGCGTCCCGATGTGCTCGACCGCTACGGCAACGAAGCGGGTGTACACATCACGGGCGTGCAGGCCGTCTATCAGGACGGCACGACCGAGGACCGCGGAACGCAGCTGTCCGCGCCGGCTGCACTGACGAGCGAGGACCCGTACCGCTACTATCTGGGGACGCCCTGCATGAAGCTGACTGTCACCACCGATGCCGACAACGGCAAGCGCCTGCTGCTGTATAAGGACGATTTTGCCGACTGCATCGTCCCCTTCCTCGTGCAGCATTACAGCGAGGTCTGCATCGTCGATCTCACCCAGACCGGGGAGGCCTTCGCGGAAGCCGCCGACCCGCAGGACTATACACAGGTCCTCTTCCTCAGCAGCATCCGCCGCTGGCAGGAGCTGTGGGAATAAAAACCGCCCCTTCCGCTTGGTACGGAAGGGGCGTTTTTGAATGTGCAGTTACTGGAAGAGCTTGTCAAAGTCCGCCTTGAGCTTGCCCTCGGTGGCAATGGCGTCGTCCATCGTGCTGCCCACGGTGGTGTAGTAGCACTTGATCTTCGGCTCGGTGCCGGACGGACGGATGACCACCTTGGCCCCCTCGTCCAGATCGAATACCAGAACATTGGACTTGGGCAGGGTGATGGCCGTCTTTTCGCCCGTTGCCACATTCTTTGTCTCGCTCGTGAGGTAGTCGGAAACGGATACGACCTTCAGTCCGCCGATGGCAGCGGGCTGCTCGTCACGCAGGCTCTGCATCAGGGCCTGCATCTTGTTCATGCCGGTCTCGCCCTCAAAGGCAAAGCTCTCGAGCGAGTGGCGGAACACGCCGTACTTCTTGTACAGGTTCTCGCGTGCCTGGAGCATCGAAATGCCCTGCGTGCGATAATAGGCAGCCATCTCACAGATGAGCATGGAGGCCACGACCGCATCCTTGTCGCGCACATAGGAGCCGGCAAGATAGCCGTAGCTCTCCTCGAAGCCAAAGACATAGCGGTCCTCCTCGCCCTTCTGCTCCAGGAAGCCGATCTGCTCACCGATGAACTTGAAGCCCGTGAGCACCTCGATCACCGAGAAGCCGTATTCCTTGGCAATGGCGCGTACCAGATCCGTGGTCACGATGGTCTTGACCACGATCGGGTCCTTCGGCATCGTACCGTTCTTCACACGCTGGCTGCAAATGTACTCGGTCAGCATTGCACCGACCTCGTTGCCGGAGAACAGCGCATAATCGTCGCCGTCCGGAACGGCAATGCCCACACGGTCACAGTCCGGATCGGTGGCCAGCAGCAGGTCGGGCTTGACCTTGTCACAGTACTGGAGTCCCAGCTGGAGCGCCTCGCGGATCTCCGGGTTCGGATACGGGCAGGTCGGGAAGTTGCCGTCGGGATCTTCCTGCTCAGCCACGACCGTCACATCCTTGATGCCGATGCGGGAGAGGATCTCACGCACGGGCTTGTTGCCGGTGCCGTTGAGGGGCGTGTAGACGATCTTCAGACCGCTGTCCTTGCACAGGGAAGTGTTGATGCCCTGTGCGAGCACGTTCCTGAAGTAATCCTCGATCACATCCTGCTTGATATAGGAGATCATGCCGTCGGCCACAGCCTTGTCAAAGTCGGTGGTCCTGACATCCTTGAAGGTGTCAAGGGCATTGATCTGTGCGAGCACCTTCTCGGCCACCTCAAGGGTGATCTGGCAGCCGTCCGCACCGTAGGCCTTGTAGCCGTTGTACTTGGCCGGGTTGTGGGAGGCCGTCACCATGATGCCGGCGCTGCAGCCCAGGGCGCGTACCGCCCAGGAGAGCATCGGGGTGGGCATGAGCTCGGTATAAATGTGTACCTTGATGCCGTTGGCAGCCAGCACGGAAGCTGCGGCCTTGGCGAATACATCGGACTTGATGCGGCTGTCATAGGAAATGGCAACGCTCGGCTCGGCAAAATCGGCCTTCACATAGTTGGCCAGACCCTGCGTGGCACGGCGTACCGTGTACACGTTCATGCGGTTGGTGCCGGCTCCGATCACGCCGCGCAGACCGCCCGTGCCGAATTCCAGATCGCGGTAGAAACGGTCGCGGATCTCGGCCTCCTGCCCTTCCACGGTTTTCAGCTCAGCCAGAAGATCGGGATCATCCACTGCATTCTGACACCAGGTATGATAAAGCTCCATTACAGACATACAGAAACCTCCTAAGTCATATTCATTGCAAGGACCGGGGTCCTTAAAAACAATTACCTATATTATACCATAAAACGAGAGAAATGAAAAGGGGGAGATTGCGATTTTGTGCTATTTGACCAATGTAGAGACTGATTTTTGATACGATGATGTGCAATATGGTGAACAAAGCGGAAAATACGTGAAAAAGCACAAAAAGCGGGGCGGCGGGGATGGGAAAAATTTACTTGACAATCCGGCGCTGCCGTGGTATAATAATAGAGCTGTCGCAGCGGGAAGGGGACTTCCGGTGCTGGGGGAGCGGAGCCACGAAAAAGATTTTGAAAAAGTTTGAAAAAGGGCTTGACAAGATCGGAGAAATGT